>JAZOQX010000082.1:0-11270 GCA_045656325.1 Eubacteriales bacterium | reverse complement strand
TCTTCAAGATGAGCAAGTATGCCGACCGTCTGATGAAGCACATCGAGGACAATCCCGAATTCATTCAGCCCGAGTCCCGTAAGAAAGAGATGGTCAACAACTTCCTCAAGGCAGGCTTGCAGGATCTTTGCGTATCCCGTAGCTCCTTCAAGTGGGGTATCCCCGTAGACTTTGACGACAAGCACGTGACCTACGTGTGGCTGGATGCCCTGTCCAACTATATTACCGCGCTGGGCTACGATCCCGATAAGACCTACGAGGAGCAGTCCGAGCATTTCAGAAAATACTGGCCCTGCGACGTGCATATGATCGGTAAGGACATTTTGCGCTTCCATACCATCTACTGGCCTATTTTCCTCATGGCGATGGATCTGCCCCTTCCCAAAAAGGTGTTCGGGCATCCTTGGTTCAATTTCGGAATGGACAAGATGTCCAAGTCCCGCGGCAACGTGATCTACGCCGATCAGCTGGCGGAGCATTTCGGGGTGGACGGCGTTCGCTACTACGCCCTGTCCGAGATGCCCTATAACGCGGACGGCTCCATTACCTACGAGTCGGTCATTGCCCGATACAATATGGATCTTGTCAACAATCTGGGCAACCTTGTGAAGCGTACGCTGGATATGAACAAGAAGTATTTCGGTAGCGTGGTGCAGGCGCCCACCGCCCCCGAGGCGCTGGATGAGGAGCTGAAGGAGGCTTGCACGAAGGCATACGCGGGTCTGATTGAAAACATGGACACCTATCATGTGTCCGACGCGTTGGAATGTGTGTTTACCATGCTCAAGCGCGCCAACAAGTATATCGACGAGACTACGCCTTGGTCCCTTGCCAAGGACGAGGCGCAAAGGGAGAGACTGGGAACCGTTCTCTATAACCTCCTTGAGACGATCCGTTGGGGCGCCGTCATGCTGACTCCCTTTATTCCCGAGTCTGCCAAGGAGATTTTGGACGAGCTGAATACCGATGCCCGTACCTACGATACGTTGGACGTGTTCGGTCGGATGAAGGCGGGCGAGGCTACCGCCGATTCCAAGGTGCTGTTTGCCCGTATTGATGAGGCAAAGAAGATGGCGGAGTTTGACGAGATCCGCAGAAAGCAGATCGAGGAGGCGGAGCGTGAGGCAAAGGCGGCAGAGGCTCCCAAGAAGCCCGAGGGCTGCGCCCTCATCGGCATTGAGGACTTTATGGGCGTTGAGCTGAGAACGGCGCAGGTCGTTGCCTGCGAGCGTGTTCCCAAGGCGAAGAAGCTTCTGCTTCTGCAGCTGGATCTCGGCTATGAGAAGAGACAGGTGGTGTCGGGAATTGCGAAATTCTACGCGCCCGAGGATATGATCGGTAAAAAGGTCATCGTGGTTGCCAATCTCAAGCCTGCGACCCTGTGCGGAATCGAATCTCAGGGTATGCTTCTGGCTTCGGGCGAGGAGCAGGTCCGCGTGGTATTCCTCGCGGAGGATACCCCTCTTGGCGAGCGTGTACGGTAAAATAAAAAGCAAGAGGGCGGCTTGAAATTTCAGGACCGCCCTCCGATTGTAAGGAGAATGTATGAAGGTTGCTGTAATCGGATGCGGACGTTGGGGATCGCTCATCGCGTGGTATCTTCACCGTCTGGGACATGAGCTGACTCTGTACGGTCGGGCAAGCTCGGAGCATATGGCACGCTTTTTGAGGGAGAGAAGAAACGATCTTCTGACCCTTCCCGAGGATATGACGCTGACGACCAATCTCTCGGACGTTGCCGAGGCGGAGGTCATCGTGATTTCCATCGCGTCGCAGGGCTTGCGGGGGCTTTGGAAGGAGCTTCAGAGCTTAGAGCTGAAAAACAAGATCTTCGTGCTTTGCATGAAGGGAATTGAGATCGAGACGGGAAAGAGACTCTCCGAGGTTTCGGAGGAATATGCCGATCCCTCCTCTGCCATCGCCGTATGGCTGGGACCGGGACACGTGCAGGAATTTTATGCGGGGATTCCCAATTGTATGGTCATCGATTCGAAGAACGAAGCGGTCAAGAAAACGCTGGTGGATGCCTTTTCGGGTGAGCTGATCCGCTTTTATTACGGCGCGGATCTCATTGGAAACGAGGTGGGAGCGGCGGCAAAGAACGTGATCGGTATCGCGGCGGGAATGCTGGACGGCATGAAGCTTTCTACCCTAAAGGGGGCGCTTATGTCCCGAGGAACCAGAGAGATCGCGCGGCTGATCGATGCCATGGGAGGAAATGAGCTGTCGGCGTACGGGCTTTGCCATTTGGGGGATTATGAAGCCACCGTGTTTTCACCCTACAGCCATAACCGTTTGTTCGGTGAACGCTTCATCACGGGAGAACCCTGTGATTTTCTGGCGGAGGGATATTATACCGTCCGCGCGTTGGTGGGACTCTCTCAGCGCTACGGTGTAGAGCTTCCCATCTGCCAGACCATTTACAACGTGCTGTACGAGGGAGCGGATCGGGACGAGGCGCTGGGCGCGCTCTTCCACCGAAGCCTGAAGCAGGAATTTTAAAGGAAAGAATATGGAGCAAAATTTGAAACGGGAGGGACTTTTTGACTCCCACGCCCATTATTTTGATTCCCGATTTGAGGGGCAGGCAGAGGGACTTCTTTCGGACGAGGTGTTTGCCAAGGGGATCGCGGGGGTCGTCAACGTAGCCACCAATCCGCAAAACGCGCTTCGGTGTATCGAGCAGGCAAGGCAATATCCCAATATGTGGTGCGCCGTGGGAATCCATCCCGAGGATTGTCAAAATGACGTTGACGATCTGGAAAAAGCCCTTTCGGAGATTCGCGATCTGCTGGACACCGAGGAAAAGCGAAGAAAAAATAAGATCGTTGCCCTTGGCGAGATCGGACTTGACTATCATTGGCAGCCGGTGGATAAGGAACGGCAGGCGGCTTGCTTTGAGGCGCAGATGCGTATGGCGCGGGAGCTGTCGGTTCCCGTGATCGTTCACGACCGCGAGGCGCACGGCGATTGCTTTGAGACGGTACTCAGATACCCCGAGGTCACGGGCGTATTTCATAGCTTCAGCGGCAGCGCCGAGCTGGCAAGGGAGCTGACGAAGCGGGGGTGGTACGTCTCCTTTTCGGGGGTGCTGACCTTCAAGAACGCCCGCAAGGTGAGAGAAGCGGCGGCAGCGGTGCCGCGGGAGCGGATTCTCATCGAAACCGACGCGCCATATTTGGCGCCCGAGCCCTTTCGGGGGCGAATGAACCATTCGGGATTGATGCGCTACACCGCAAAAGCCCTGTCGGAGGCGCTGGGGCTTTCCTACGAGGAAACCGTCGCCCTGACGGCAGAGAACGCCGAAGGATTGTTTCGCATGAGGTGATGCGGAGAGTGAAATGTACTCGGCTGAATAAACCAAAAAGGAACCGTCTCGGTGCGAGACGGTTCTTTTTTTTTTGAGCGGTAAAACAATATTCATCAAGTACGGCGAGGAATACGTGGCACGCATTTTGTCTATAATTTTTCAATTATTTGTACAAAACAAACAAAAAGAAAGACGTTATTTCTATATCTGTATTTGAAAAAATACAAAAAAGCTCTTGAAAATAAAAGGAAATTATTGTATAATGAGAAAAAGTGGTGTTTCAAATCTTGATATTTTAGGATGCGGGAGCTTCTGCCGCGCCGAAATATAAATATATTTTTATAGGTCTTTCCGCAAAAGCGGGAGGAAGGAGGAAAAGCCAATGGCTGTTGTTGAAACCAAAAAAATCAGAAACGTTGCATTGCTGGGACACGGAGGATGCGGAAAAACTTCTCTTGCGGAAGCAATGCTTTACATAACCGGCGGAACCGACCGCTTGGGTAAGGTTGCCGATGGCAATACCGCGTCCGACTTTGACGCAGAGGAAGTGAAGAGAGGATTCTCTCTGTCCGCGTCTCTCTTGAATATGACCTGGAAGGATACCAAGATCAATCTTTTGGATACGCCCGGCTATCTGGATTTCGTAGGCGAGGTCGCGCAGGCTCTGCGCGTTGCCGACTCCGCGGTGATCGTGGTGGACGGTAAGGCGGGAATTGAGATCGGTACCGAGCTTGCGTGGAATTACGCCGACGCGGCAGGACTGCCCCGCGCGTTCTTTATCAATAAATTTGACGACAACGAGGCTCGCTTCGGAAGAGTTCTTGACTCTCTGCACGAGACCTTTGGAAAGCATATCTGCCCTCTGACCATTCCCATGGTCAAGAACGGAGAGGTGACGGGCTGTATCGACCTCATTGACGAGACGGCGCACGTGTTCGATGCCAACGGACGCCACAGCGTGGAGATCATTCCCGAGGAGTCCAAGGAAGCCGTTGAAAAGTACCGCGATATGCTCATGGAAGCGGTTGCTTCTACCGACGAGGACCTGATGATGAAATACTTTGACGGCGAGGAGATCACCCACATGGAGGCGATCAACGCCGTTCACGAGGGCATCATTCACGGTGATATCGTTCCCGTATTCTGCGGTGCCGCCACCAAGCTGTGGGGCGTTTGGACCATGCTGGACAAGATCACCGAGTCCTTCCCCCGCCACACCGCCAAGAAGACCGAGCTGCTGGCTGACGGCGACGATTGCGAGATCACGCCCGAGGGCGAGCCCGCGCTCTTCGTTTTCAAGACGGTTGCCGATCCCTTCGTAGGAAAAATGTCCTTCTTCAAGGTCATGAACGGTACGGTCAAGAAGGATATTCTCATGAAGAACAACACCACGGGCGACAACGAAAAGCTGGCGCACATTTACGTGGTGAACGGAAAGAAGCAGGTAGAGGTTGACGAGCTGGCTTGCGGCGATATCGGTATGGTCGCGAAGCTGACGGGTACCAATACCAACGATACCCTGACGTGGAACAAGGAGCTGAAGTTTGCTCCCATTACCTATCCCACCTCCTATTACGTAAAGGCGATCATTCCCGCCTCCGCCAAGGATGAGGGCAAGATCTCCCAGAGCATCTCGAAGATGCTGGAGGAGGATTTGACGCTGGGCTACGAAAACAATTCCGAAACCAAGCAGATGCTGATCGCGGGACAGGGCGATATGCACCTGTCGGTTCTCTCCGCCAAGCTGAAGAACCGCTTTGGCGTAAACGTAAACTTCGATACGCCCAAGATCGCGTACCGTGAAAAGATCACCAAGCGCGTAGACGTAGAGGGCAAGCATAAGAAGCAGAACGGAGGCTCGGGTCAGTACGGTCACGTCAAGATCCGCTTTGCTCCCGGTGAGGAGGAGGGTCTGACCTTCACCGTATCGGTGGTGGGCGGAACCGTTCCGAAGAACTTCTATCCCGCCGTAGAAAAGGGCTTGCAGGATGCGATGGCAAAGGGCGTTGCGGGATATCCCATGGTAGGACTTGCCGCGGATCTGTACGACGGCTCGTACCATGACGTAGACTCGGATGAAATCTCCTTCAAGACCGCCGCCAACATTGCGTACAAGAAGTGCTTGGAGCAGGCTGCTCCCGTTCTTCTTGAGCCTGTGGGCGATCTGGATATCACCGTTCCCGATTCTTTGGTGGGCGACGTGATGGGCGACCTTAATAAGCGCCGCGGCTCGGTGATGGGTATGGATCCCGCCGATAAGAAGGGCTACACCACGGTACACGCCATCGCGCCCAAGGCAGAGCTGATGGAATATCCCATTCAGCTTCGCGCCATGACGCAGGGACGCGGTGTCTTCGAGTATTCCGTAACGGGCTACGATACGGTTCCCGGCAATATCGCCGCGAAGATCGTAGAGAACGCAAAGAAGGAAAACGCGTAAGCATAAGAATCAAAATAAAAGAGAACCGTCGGCAGCGCAAGCTGTCGACGGCTTTTATTTTTGCCGTCGCCCTTGTGCGACATTTTTTTCGTTTTCCGTGTGGTACAATAAGTGAGAAAAGGACAGGAGGTTCAAACTATGAAAAAGAATTGCGCGTTTGAGTCGTCTCTGCGGGACGGGGTGTTAGAGCTGGTTCTGCGGGGGGAGATCGATCACCACAGCGCGGTGGGAATCCGTAGCGAGATGGATGCGAGGATCATGGAGGAAAGACCCCGCAAGACGGTGCTGGATCTGTCGGGGATCGAATTTATGGACAGCTCGGGGCTTGGGCTGATTATGGGGCGGTTCGCCCTGATGGAGCGATTGGGCGGCGAGCTGACTCTGCGGAATCCCAACGAGCGCTTGGTGAGAATTTTCGAGCTGGCGGGATTGGAGCGGATGGTTCGCATTGAAACCGAAGAAAAAGGAGAGGAGGAAGCGAAATGAGAAAGGCGGAAAAAATGATCAACGAGATGAAGCTCCGTTTGCCGTCTCTGTCTGCCAACGAGAGCATGGCAAGGGCGGCGGTGGCGGCGTTTTGCGCCCAGCTGGATCCCGATGCCTGCGAGCTTGCCGATATCAAGTGCGCCGTTTCCGAGGCGGTGACCAACTGTATCGTTCACGGCTATCGGGACCGTGTGGGAGAGATCTACATAACCGTGCGGCTCTATGAGGGCGGCTCGGCGCGCATTGAAATTCGGGACAAGGGCTGCGGGATCCCCGACGTGCAGGCGGCAAGACAGCCCTTATATACCACCGACGCGGCGGGTGAACGGAGCGGAATGGGCTTTACGGTCATGGAAAGTTTTTGCGATAAGGTCGGGGTGAGATCGGTATGTGGAAAGGGAACGAGGGTCACACTATACAAAAAATTGAAGAAGCGGTAACCGTCGCGTCTCGTGGGGAGGGACGGGGCTTTTCGGAAAATCTTTCTCTCATCGAGCAGACCCAAAGGGGGAACGAGTGGGAGCAGGAGGAGGCCACCGCGGAGCTGATCCGCAGAAACGCGGGACTCATTCGAAGCATCGCCCTTCGGTTTTGCGATCGAGGAGTGGATTTCGAGGATCTGATGCAGATCGGAACCATTGGCATGATCAAGGCGATCAGGAGCTTTGATCTGAAGAGAGGGACCTGCTTTTCCACCTATGCCGTTCCTCTGATTTTCGGGGAGATCCGACGGCATATGCGGGACGAGGGACCCATTAAGGTGGGAAGAGGCTATAAAAAGCTGGGAACGTCGCTGATGAATGCCCGCAATCGGATTTTAGCCGAGGAGGGAAGAGAGGCGGGGATCTCCGAGCTTGCCGCTCTTTGTGAGGTATCTCCCGAGGAGGCGGCGATGGCGCTGGATGCCATGTCTCCCGTGATCTCCTTGTCCGACCGAGCCTTTGGCGAGGAGGATGGAGTGGAAATCGGCTCGCTGATTCCCGATGAGGAGGCGTCGGGCGAGATCGAACGGCTGTCCGATCGGATCGCGCTGGGACAAGCCATATCCAAAATGCCCGAGCAATGGCGGAGCATCGTGGCGCTTCGCTATTATCGGAACATGACCCAGCAGCAGACCGCCGAGCGGCTGGGACTGAGTCAGGTCAAGGTGTCCAGAGAGGAAAAAAAGATTTTGGAATTTCTCCGAGAGGAAATGCTGTAAAAAGCCGTGGAACAGACGTTTGGTCTGTTCCACGGCTTTTTACGTTTCGCCCTTTGTATCGGACTCCCCGATATAATGCTTGCGAAATGCGGTGGGACTGAGTCCCGAATATTTTCGAAAGGCGTTGGTGAAATAGTAGGGATTGGCATAGCCGCACATCTCGGAGATTTCGGTGATGCTATACGGATGATTCAAGAGAAGCTGCTTGGCGTAACGAAGACGGAGCAGAATGAGGTACTGAGAGGGAGTGGTGCCAAGCTCATGCTTAAATTTCCATATGAGCCCCGTGTGGCTTAGGTAGACACGGGCGGCGAGAACGTCAATGTTGATCTCCTCGTGCAGATGGGCGTTCATGTATCGGACGGTACTTAAAATTTCTTCACTCAAATGGGGCAGGTGAACCTTTTTGGATTTGCCAAACAGATAATTTTCGGTGAGAATCCGTTCTGCCAGATGGGTGATCAGCTCGCGGTTATCGGGCATGGGAAAGGCGCGTTCCATGCTGTTGAAAATGGGAATGACCTGTTCCTCGGGGATGTTGAGCTTGCAGGGAGGGAGAGAAAATCGGAAGGGGTGGTCCGCATCGGCTCGAAAGGAGATGTGATAATAGGTCGGCGGTTCGGTCAAGCTACGGGAGAATTTCGTCCCCGCGGGAATGAACGCGATCTCATGCTTTCGTAGGGCGATCGGCTTTTTTCTTCCCTCCGGATGGATCACGTAGGTGCCTTCCACCACCATGATCAGAACATCCCAGCCGCGCTTCATGATGGGGGTCTTGAATTCCGACAGATTTTCTATGTAGTGTTGGTTGATCAATTCGATCTGCATATGTCACCCGAAATACTGTAAAATTTTATAGGTTTATTATAATTTAATTTATGGTAATTGTCAAGTGCCTATGATATAATTTATCTAAAGTTTTGACAGAAAGTGACGGAGGATTGGCCGTGAAACAAAAGGTGGATGCTACAAGAGGACCGCTGGCAAGCTTGATCCTTATCTATACCATTCCGCTGATTCTTTCTACGATCATGCAGCAGTTGTTTGAGATCGTGGATAAGGCGGTGCTGGGTCATATGGCAGATACGGCAGCCGTAGCCTCCGTGGGGGCCACCAGTGCCATCAATGCGTTGATTATTAACGGCTTTGTAGGACTTTCCACAGGAACCGCTATTGTTTTGGCGCGGTACGTTGGGCAGAAGGATAACGAAAAAAGCCGAACGACCATCGATACCTCTTTGATTGCGGGCGTAGGCTTTGGTATTGTTGTGGCGATCATTGGTGTGCTTCTGGCTCCTGTTTTTCTGGACCTGACAAGCTGCCCCGCGGAATGCTACGACGGTGCCTTGATCTACGTTCGGATTTATATTGCCGCCGCTCCCGCTACACTTCTTTACAACTTTGGTTCAGCCATTCTTCGTACCCTTGGAGATACGAGGAGACCGCTCTATTACATTATCATCGCCGGCTTGGTTAATGTGATACTGAACGTGATCCTTTGTTGGGTTCTTCCTCAAAAGGTTGCGGCAGTGGCGATTGCCACGGCGGCATCGAAGATCGTCGGCGCGGTATTGGTAACGAACCGTCTATGCCGCTTTGAGGACTCTTCCAGAGTGAATCTTCGCCGATTGAAATTTTCGCCTGCCGCATTGGGCGGAATTCTGCGCTTTGGTATTCCTACGGCAATTTCCAATCTGGTTTTCCCCCTTGCCAACCTTCAGATCACCTCAGCCGTCAATTCCTTTGGTATTGACGCGGTAGCGGGTAACAGTGCCGGTGGCTCGATCGGCAATATTTGCTCTTCCGTAACCAGTGGCTTTGGAACTGCCGCTACCACCTTTATGGGACAGAATATCGGGGCGGAGCAACCGAGCCGTGTGAGAAAATCTCTTCTGTATTGTTTGGCATTCAGCGTCGGGATTGGCGGAGCCATGGGACTCCTTTTGCATCTGACGGGACGGTTCTGGATCGGCTTGATTGTGGGCTCTTCCTCCGTGCAAGCCATTGAATACGGTATGATCCGTTCCTTCTGGGTAACACAGATCATGCTTGTCAACGGTGCCAACGCGGTCTCCTCCCATGCGCTTCAGGGGTATGGATATCCCATCTTTACCAGCATCAATTCCATTGTGTTTACTCTTGGGTTCCGTGTGCTTTGGATGCAGGTGTTCTACCCGATGAATCCCACCTTTGATATGGTGATGGCTTGCTTTGCGGTCTCTTGGCTGCTCATTATGGCATTCAACTCGGTGGCGATTGCGATCGTGACCCATCGGTACAGCAAGGGAAAGTATAAAAAAATATAGTTTTACATAGAAAAAAGCAGGTGATTCACCTGCTTTTTTCGTTACATTTTTTTGGACTCGATCCTTTGGAAAAGCATATCTGAGAGCGCGGTAAATTCCTCCACGCTCAACCGCTCACCCCGAATATCGGCAGAGTGACCGCAGGCGAGGACGGCATCGGTCAATTCCTCCTTGGTCAGCTCTCCGAACACGGAGGAGAGGGAATTGGGGAGCGTCTTTCTGCGCTGCTCAAAGGCGGCGCGAATGGTACGGAAGAAAACGGCTTCGTTTTGCGGCTTGCAGGGCTTATCCTCGTGGAGTCGGATGCGTACCACGGAGGAGTCCACCTTGGGAGCGGGAATAAAATTGCCCGCGCTGACCTTAAAGAGCTTTTCGGGCGCGCCGTAGTAATGGAGTACGGCGGTGATAGCCCCGCAATCCTTTCCGCCGGGGGCGGCGCAAAGGCGGTCCGCTACCTCGGATTGAATCATGATGGTAATATTCTCAAAGGGGAGTCCCGATTCAAGCAGCTTCATGAGGATGGGGGTCGTGATATAATAGGGAAGATTGGCGCAAACCGAAACCCGCCCCATTTTGAAGTAGGGCGAAAGGATCTCAGAGAGATCGGCTTTCATCACGTCCTCGTTGATAACGGTGACGTTGCGGTAGTCTCCGAGGGTGTATTTGAGGACGGGGATCAGTCCGTGGTCGATCTCCAGCGCCACCACGTGGCGGTATCGCTCGGCAAGCTCACGGGTAAGGGAGCCGATGCCGGGACCGATCTCCAAAACGGTGCAATCCGAGTGATCGGAGCAGCTGTCGGCGATGTCCTCTACCACCATATTGTTCGTCAGAAAGTTCTGCCCAAATTCCTTTCGGAAATTGAGAGAGAACATTGCCATGATTTGCTTGATGGTTTTAATGTCGCAAAGATTCATAGAAGGTCCTTTCGTGGAAAAGAGAATCCCCAAGAAAAATCTTGGGGATTTCCTCATTTGGAGCTGGTGATGTGACTCGAACACACGACCTGCTGATTACGAATCAGCTGCACTACCGACTGTGCTACACCAGCGACCTTTATATTATAATCTTTTTTGGATCCTTTGTCAAGAGTTTTTTGAAAAATTCTGTTGTGGGGGACGCGAGGGATGCGATTTTTGTCGCTTTTGAAAAAGCTCCGCAAAACTTTTATTACAAATTTGGTTTAGGGGACACACATTCCTATTTTTTGTATTACCCCGTAGGGCGGGGGCTTGCCCCCGCCCTACGTTATTCCTTTGTGTACTCCATCAAATCCGTAATATCACAATCCAACGCTTCACAAAATTTGTTCAAAATATAACTGTCATATCGGACGACGGTGTTCTTATAATAACGGTCAATCACATGAAAAAGGATTCCTGTTCTTTTGGAAAGCTCATATCTTGTGACCTTCTTTTCGTTAAGAACTTTTTCTAATGTAAGCCTAATCATTTTCATCACCTCTTAATATATATTTTAATAGGGATATATTTTCTTGACAATTTATCCCTTTTGATATATACTTAA
>JAZOQX010000081.1:0-15112 GCA_045656325.1 Eubacteriales bacterium | reverse complement strand
AGCTGTTAGAGCAAGTAAGAATTGTATGGCTTGAAGATTAGAATTGAGACAGAATAAAAAGAGGAGGTGATTTCATGTTTAGAAAAATAAGCTTTTGTTTGGCTTTGATATTCATTCTTTCCTTTTGTATGCAATCCACCGTTGTTGCGTTAGAGGATGGGGTCATAAACTGGTATTGCGCAAAAATCAAGGATCATAAACAACCGGTCGCGGATGCTGCGTTGAGAATCATCGAAAAGTATAATGGATATTATCTGGATTACAAATACGGTGATGATTGCGCGGAAAAGGTGATCTATCTTACCTTTGACGTTGGCTATGAAAACGGGAACGTAGAGAAAATATTGGATATTTTAAAATCGGAGGAAGTCAACGGCGCGTTTTTTATTCTTGGCAATCTAATTCACAGGAATCCTGATTTGGTTCGTCGTATGGCGGAGGATGGTAATTTGGTTTGCAATCACACAAACCACCATAAGGACATGACAAGAATTGACAATATAGATGAATTTTCGGAGGAATTGAAATCGCTGGAAACCCTGTACTATGAGACAACGGGGAAGACTATGTCAAAATATTACCGTCCGCCCGAGGGAAAATTTGATGAGCGTTCCTTGAACTTTGCGTCAGAGCTGGGGTATAAAACCGTATTTTGGAGTATTGCATATGCGGATTGGGACAACGACCGTCAGCCAACGCCTACGGAAGCAAAGGAAAAGATCATGAGTCGGATTCATAATGGAGCAGTCATTCTTTTGCATCCGACGTCAAAGACGAATGCGAAGATCCTGCAAGACGTGATTCAATCGCTGAAGCAGCAGGGGTATCGATTCGGCTCGTTAGATGAATTAACGGCAGAATCGACAGAAAAGCAATGAAAACAAGATTGATTTGCTTTCTCCTTTGCTTCGTTTTACTTGGACGAATATCTGTTTACGCCACAAAGAATGACGGCTATGGCAGAGTATATTGCAGAAGCTCGTGCAATGACAAGAGAATTGCGTTGACCTTTGATGACGGACCGCATCCGAGATATACAAAAGAAATTTTGGAAATCCTTAGAGAATATGACGTTACAGCCACGTTTTTTATTATCGGTGTCAATGCGGAAAATTATCCCGATGCGTTACGTGAAATTGCCGAATCGGGGTGTGAGATAGGGAATCATACCTATTCTCACGCCAATCTTCGTCAAATGAACTCCGAGGAAATCAAAAAGGAAATACAAAAATGCGAAGAGGTTTTACAAAAAAGTGTAGGGCTTCATCCCGTAGTCTTTCGTCCTCCTGAGGGGATTTATTCCAATGAAGCCGAGCAAATCATGACGGATTTGGGATATGATATTATCTTGTGGAGTATTGATACGATGGATTGGGCAATGAACCCTGCGGTTCAGATCGAGCAGCTTGTCATGAAGGAGACGAAGGGCGGAGATATTATTTTGATGCACGATTATGTTTCAGGCGGAAATACGACCTGCAAGGCATTGCGAAAAATGATACCGAGTCTTCTTTCAAGAGGTTATGAATTTGTTACCGTTTCTCAGCTGATTAAGGGGTAAAAAAAGCTTCGATTCCAGATATGGAATCGAAGCTTTTTCGTAATATAATTTTATTTATGATACAGTTTTTTGGTTTCATATACGGGCTCACAGGTGAGGTCTATGCCCAGCTTCCGATAGATATTTTTGTCAACGGCGGAAACGATTACGCTGATATGGGCTTGGCAGCCCTTCAGCTTATGCAGCTGTTCCATCGCCAAGGATGCCATCGGGTTGGTCGTAGCGGAAATCGCCAAAGCAACCAAAATTTCATCGGCGTGCAAGCGAGGGTTCTGATTGCCAAGATTTTCTGTTTTCAGCTTTTGCAAGGGTTCGATCACCACGGGGGGGATCAGTAAAAACTCGTCGTTGATACCGCCAAGCTTCTTTAACGCATTCATCAACGCAGAAGCGGCCGATCCCATCAAATTGGTGGTTTTTCCCGTAACAATCGTTCCGTCCGGCAATTCGATCGCGGCGGCGGGGGTCCCCGTTTCCTCGGACTTTTCACAGGCCGCCCTTACTACGGAACGGAAGCCTACGTCAACGCCCGCCTGATTCATGATCAATTCGGTTTTAAACACCTCGTCCGCATCGGCAAGTCCGTTTCTCTTGCGAACCAAGGTGTCGTAGTAACGGCGAACGATCTCCATTTTTGAAGCGTCGGAAACCGCGTCGTTATCAAATATGCAATAGCCCGCCATGTTTACTCCCATATCGGTGGGAGATTTGTAGGGGCATTCTCCGTAAATTTTTTCAAAGATCGCCTTGAGAACGGGGAATATTTCCACGTCTCGGTTGTAATTGACCGTGGTAATTCCCGTTGCTTCCAAATGGAAGGGGTCAATCATGTTGACGTCGTTCAGATCCACCGTAGCGGCCTCATACGCAAGATTGACGGGATGCTTCAGGGGAAGATTCCAGACGGGGAAGGTTTCGAATTTGGCATATCCCGCCTTGATCCCTCTTTTGTGGTCGTGATAAAGCTGAGAAAGACAGGTTGCCATCTTTCCGCTACCGGGACCTGGGGCGGTTACCACGACCAAGGGCTTGGATGTTTCGATATACTCGTTTTTTCCGTATCCCTCGTCGCTGACAATTTTACGAACGTTGTTGGGATATCCCTCAATGGGATAGTGACGGTAGACCTTGATCCCCAAATTTTCCAATCGCTTGATAAAGGAATCAACGGCGGGCTGCTGTGCATAATGTGTTATGACAACACCGCCCACCCTCATCTCGATATCCGCAAAGGTATCAATCAGACGCAGGGTGTCCAGATCATAAGAGATCCCAAGATCTCCTCGAATCTTGTTTTGTTCAATTGAGGTGGCGGATACCACGATGATAACCTCAGCAGCTTCCTTCATGCTCAAAAGCATACGGATCTTACTATCAGGCTGAAACCCGGGAAGAACACGGGAGGCGTGATAATCGTCAAACAGCTTTCCGCCAAATTCCAAGTAGAGCTTTCCGCCGAAGCCGGAAATCCTCTCTTGAATTTTTTCGGATTGCAGCCGAATATATTTATCGTTGTCAAAGCCTACTGTTTTCATAAGTTCCTCACAAAAAATCATATATATTATATTTTAATACATTTTCAAAAATATTTCAAGTAGTAAAGCAAAATATGTTTCGAAATTTTTAATGAAATCTTTGAAAATCAATGATTGTCAAAATTTGTTTGCCGACATATCCTATTAAAGAAGAGAAGCTGAAGCTTCGATCTAAATTCAGGAGGATGCATATACATGTCTGATAACAGATTATCATGCGGTCGTTCTGATCAGGGCTCAAATCGGGAGATGGTTTGTATCGAAACCAACCGTGTTCTCGATTCCTGCCGTGACAGAGATTGTTTTGAAGACGTAAAAGTATTATTGACCGATTTTGGGAACGAGATTTTGGAGCATACGACCAATATCCGTGCGAAAAACGCTTGCATAGCATGGACCTATATTGGAATCGATCCCGTGAAATTTAACCGCGGTTTTTACGCGGTGACGATCAAATTCTATATCAAGATTACCTTTGAGGCTTGTCTCTGTGGCGGAAGAAGTCAGGAATTTGACGGAATCGCCGTTGTGGAGAAGCGGGTTATTCTGTATGGAAGCGAGAGCAACGTAAGTATTTTCAAGAGCAATCCCGATGCCTCGGACTATTGCTCGATCCCCGAACTCTGCTGCTCTACAAAAAACGTGCCAATTGCCATTGTAGAGGTGGTGGACCCCTTGATCCTGAACGTGAAGGTTCGCGATGCCGACGACGGTTGTAACTGCTGTTGCTGCTGCTGTGGCGATATCCCCGAGGGAGTATCCTCTCAGCTGAACGGAACGTTAAATGATACGGAGGGAAGATTCCTTACCGTATCCATCGGTCTTTTCTCCGTGGTTCGCATCGTTCGCCCTGCGCAATATTTGGTTCATGCTACCGAATATTGCGTTCCCGATAAGGAATGCGTATCTACCGAGGAAGACAATCCTTGCGCTATTTTCAGAAGCATGGCGTTTCCTACGTCGGAGTTCTGTCCTACGGGATACGTTCCTCCTAAAGGGGATCTTCCCAATGGAAAATGCGGCTGCGGAAGTTAAAGAAATAAAAGGGAAGGGCGGTTGCCTCGGCAACCGCCCTTATCAGTTTTAAAACGTTTCCAGTGATTTGTTCAGGAATGCGCGGGTGATGGGGGACTTCGGATGATCGAAGATCTCCTCGGGAGTTCCTTGTTCCTCAATGATTCCATTTGCCATGAAGATCACGTGGTCGGATATGTTCTTGGCAAATTCCATTTCGTGGGTGACGACGATCATCGTACAATCCGAGGATTTCAGATCCTTGATGACATGGAGAACCTCTCCCGTCAATTCGGGGTCCAAAGCGCTGGTTGGCTCGTCAAAGCAAAGGATGTCGGGCGACAAAGCCAAGGCTCTCGCGATCGCCACGCGCTGCTGCTGTCCACCTGAAAGCTCACAGGGGTATGAATTTGCCTTTTCGGACAAGTCAACTCTTTCCAAAAGAGATTTTGCCGTTGAGAGGATTTCTTCCTTTTTCGCTTGCTTTTCCGCCTTGGAAATTTTTTCATCCTTCAACCGCAACAGGGGAGCTAAGGTAATGTTCTCCAATGCCGTATATTGAGGGAAGAGATTAAAGGATTGAAAGACTAAGCCGAAATGTAAGCGGTTGCTTCTAATCGTAGAATCCTTGGCATTTTTATCGCGACGTGCGTCGAAAATGGTTTTTCCGTCAATGGATATTGTGCCCTCGTCGGGAACCTCAAGAAAGTTCAAGCAACGAAGCAGGGTCGTTTTTCCGCTACCCGATGATCCGATGATCGAAAGCACGTTGCCCTTTTCAAGGGCAAGGTCGATCCCCTTTAATACCTCGGTTTTCCCGAAGCTTTTTCTAATATTCGATACTTCAAAAAATGACATACTCACACCTTAAAATAACCTAATTTTTTTTCGAATTTTCCGAGGATGATCGTTAGTGCGCCGTTGAAGATCAAATAGAAAATAGCGGAAACGATTAGCGGCCACAAGAAATATTGCGGCTTTTGGTTCACGATTTCCTTGGCAACGGTAAACATATCCAAATGGATGACTACGCTTGCTAAAGCGGTGTCCTTCACCAACGTAATAATTTCGTTGGACATGGGGGCGACGATTCGCTTGATTACCTGCATCAGAATAACCTTTTTAAAGGTCTGCGATTTGGTCATACCCAAAACCTGAGCCGCTTCGTATTGACCTGCGGGAATGCTTTGAATACCGCCGCGGTAAATCTCCGAAAAATAACAGGAGTAGTTTATGGTAAACGCTACGCATACCATGGCAAAGTGTTGCCATGGTTCGCGTAACGCGTACTGAAATCCAAATCCCAATGCCTGAGAAAGAATACCGGGAACGGTGTCCAAGAAGAGAATTTGCAGCATCAAGGGAGTTCCTCGGATAATCCAGACCCATCCGCGTGTGATCCAACAAATAGGCTTTATCTTGGACTTGGATCCCATACATACGAGCAGTCCCAGCGGAAGAGACGCCAGCAAGGTAATTGCAAAAATAAGGAAGGTGTACAGCAATCCCTCGGTCAGAGGGAGAACGACTACGTTGAAAAATTGCATAGAGATATGAAAGGGAGCAATTACTCAGCAGCCTCAGGAGCCTTGATGCAAGACTCACCTGCGGATCCTGCCTCGGCGCCCATGATGGCATCCTTCATGCTTTCAACGGTGGTATAGGTATCCTTGTCAGCCTTACGGATAACGGCGACCTGCTTGTTGTTCAGGTAGGGAATGGAAATTTCCATAGCAGCAAGGCGCTCCTCGTTAATGGTCATACCATTCCAGATGCAGTCGATGCTTCCGCCGTTGAGCTTCGCCTCCTTGGCTGCCCACTCGATAATGGTAAACTCAACGTCCAGATCAAGGTAATCAGCGACCAGCTCTGCCAATTCGATATCAAAGCCGATCAGCTCGCCATCCTCCTCGTAGGCGATGGGAGCAAACAAGGTGTAACCGACGATAAACTTATCGGCAGCGACGATGTTGTTCCAATCTACCATTTCCGAAGCGGTCAAGGGCTCAACGGTTGCGTTCTTATCGATGCACAGCTCGGTTGCAATACCGTACTTAGCAGCAAGAGAATCAACAACGCCAGCCTTTGCAAGAGCGATCAACGCCTCGTTGATCTTCTTGGTAAGGCCGCTGCCCTTTCTTGCGGCAATTCCGTACTGCTCGGTAGCGAGCGTCAAATCCTCAACGATCATGAGGGAATCGGAATATGCGCTATCCTGGCTCATGTAGTAACCTGCCATGATGCTATCCATAACACCGACGTCAATATTACCCGATTTCAGCTGAAGCAGAACGTCGGATTGAGCGGTTTGAGGAGCATAGGTTTTTCCGATCAAAAGCTCTTCGCCCTTGCCGCAAGAAATGCAGGCAAACAGGCACATGATCAAAACGAGAGACAAACACAAGATTTTTTTCATAAAAGTCCTCCTGGATCGATTTTGTCGATCTTATAAATTTTTTGTAAAGTTTTATCACTTTACTTTGCTAAAGCATACATATCTTATCACATTTTTTATATTTTGTCAAGGGATTTTTGAACTTTTCTGAATTTTATATATTTATAATAGAAATTTGTCGAGCGAAAGAGGAAGAGATGGGGCGTTTTTGCGGTTTGCGTATTGACTTCCGGAGATATTTGGTGTATAATTTATGTGTATTAAATGCATTGGAGGATTGTAGATGGAGTATTTGAAAAAATATGAGCATTGGTGTAACAGCGCCAATATCGATGAAGCGACCGCACGTGAATTGGCTTCCTTAAAGGGAAACGATCAAGAGATCAAGGAGAGATTCCTTTGCGATCTGGAATTTGGTACTGGCGGCTTGCGCGGTGTGATCGGAGCGGGAATCAACCGTATCAATCAATATATGATCAGAAAGACGACGCAGGGGTATGCGGAATACATAAAAAAGGCGGGAAAGGAAGCGTGCGCGCGGGGTGTTGTTATCGCCCACGACAATCGTCGCTTCAGCATTGAATTCGCGCAGAACACGGCAGGCGTTCTTGCGGCAAACGGAATCAAGGCGTATTTGTTTGACTCCTTGCGCCCCACTCCCGAGCTTTCTTTTGCTGTTCGCTTGAAGAAAGCGTTTGGCGGCGTTATGATTACCGCCTCGCACAATCCTCCCGAGTATAACGGATATAAGCTTTACGACGAGAGAGGCTGTCAGCTCGTTCCTCACGTGAACGACTTGGTCGTGGCGGAGATCGAAAAGATCGAGGATCCTCTTGCAATCAAGGCGCTGAGCGTGAAGGAAGCGGGGGATCTCATTGAGATTTTGGGCGCCGAGGTAGACGAGGCGTACTATAAGGAAGTGATGAAGATCGTTCTTCATTCCGAAATTGAAAAAAGCGGAATCAAAATCGTATACTCTCCTCAGCACGGAACGGGAAATGTTCCCGTTCGTACCGTCTTGGATCGTCTCGGATACTGCGTGATTCCCGTTGAGGAGCAATGTCCTCCCGATACGGAATTTTCTATGACCAAAAATCCCAATCCCGAAACCGACGATGCCTACGTGCTGGCATTTGAGTACGCAAGGAAGCATGATGCGGATATCGTCATTACGACCGATCCCGACTGCGACAGACTTGGTGTTGCCGTGAAGCAAAACGGCTCATACGTTCGTATGACGGGAAATCAGTCTGCCGCCGTGTTGCTCGAATACATTCTTTCCCAGCGCAAGGAGCAGGGAACGCTTCCTGCCAACGGCGTGATGTTTAATACCATCGTAACCTCCGATCTCGGAGACCGTATCTGCGAAAGCTATGGGGTCAGCGTAGAAAAAACTCTGACTGGCTTTAAGTTTATCGGAGATAAGATCTACGGACACGAGACTGCGGGAGATAAGACCTTTGTGTTCGGATATGAGGAGAGCTACGGTTGCTTGATCAGCGATTGCGTTCGTGATAAGGATGCGGTACAGGCATCTATGATGCTGTGTGAAGCCGCGGCATTCTATCACGGAAAAGGAAAAACGCTTTTGGATGTGTTGCAGGAGCTGTATGCCAAGCATGGCTTCTTCTTGGACGCTCTGGATAATTTTACGTTCCGTGGTTTGGATGGTGCCGATCAGATCAAGTCCTTGGTGAACGGACTTCGCAACGATCCGCCCAAAATGGCGGGCGAGGTTGAGGTTGCCGATCTGGAAGACTACACGTCTCCTCGGATGCTGGAGGCAGGATTCCCCAAGTCCAACGTTCTTCGCTTCCTCTTGAAGGACGGAAGCTGGGTGGCGGTTCGTCCCAGCGGAACCGAGCCGAAATGTAAATTCTATTTCAGCGTAGTGGCGGACGATCTTAAATCGGCGGAAGCCAAACTGAAATGTATGAGAGAAGTATTTGAAAAATAAATAAAGTTTCAACGAGATGAAAAGGCAGAATTCAGCAATGAAATCTGCCTTTTTTCTTGCAAAAGCGACAAAAAGGTAGTATAATTACTTGGGGAATAAAATTTTATCACGGAAAAGGATTAAATATGGATCGATTATTTCAACGCTGGTTTGCGATTTTCCTTTGTGTCGCTTTGGTTTTACCTCTTGTATTGAGTGGCTGCGAGGATGTGACAGATATCGTTACGACGGAAAATATGACGGAAGATCCAACGGAGGACGCCGCGGAATCGGTGTCGGAGGACTGCACCGAGGAGAGTAAGGGAAGCGATGATGAAGCCAATTTGAAGCCGATTGACTCTTCTGAAGAGGAAGAGATGCCTTCTCCTCCGATTCTTGCCACGGAGGTGGTCGTAGATAAGACTACCATTCGGTTGAATGTCGGAGATGAGAGTACGTTAAGCGCTACGGTTCTGCCGATTTCAACGACGGATCGTCAGTTGATTTGGACAAGCTCCGATCCAAGCGTAGTGGTCGTGTGCGAGGGAAGGATTACAGCGATAGGAGTGGGAACGGCGACGATTACGGCGGAGACGGGCAATGGAAAGAACGCGATCTGTGAGGTCACCGTGGTTTTGAATCGCATCAGCTTTAAAAGCCTTGGGGTTGACGGAACCGACGTGTACGGAAAGGTGTCGAACGCGGTTGAAACGTATTCGTTTGATGAGGAGATTGGTGTTTCGGGAGATGCCACGTATCAAGTGTTTGAGGATATAGAATGTATCCACCCATTGCAGGATAAAACGGTTTCGCTTTGTGTTGGCGATAATACTTTTTACGTTATGGAGCATATCAGCGATAGCGTTGAAAATCTTTATACGGTTACCATTCGGCGAAGAGCCGTTTGCTTGGTTACGTTCGATCCCAAGGGTGGCTCCGTGGTGAAGCCGCAGACCGTTGAAGAGGACGGATTTGCAACGGTACCCGATACGGAAAGAAAAGGATATACCTTTGCGGGATGGAGCCATGATCTAAGCCTTCCGATTACCGAGGACGTCGTAATTTCCGCATCTTGGACGAACAATAGCTACACGGTTACCTATAATGCAAACGGTGGAACGACGGAAAACGCCTCGATTACCGTTATGTATGGCCTGTCGTATGCTCTGGAGGTTCCTGAAAGGACGGGGTATGTTTTTATGGGCTGGCATGTAGACGGTGCAAAGGTCAGCAAGAGCGGCGTGTGGACGATGGACAAGAACGTCACGCTTCGGGCAAAATGGAAGAAAGGAACCTATACGGTTACGTATGACCCGAATGGAGGAGAGGTGGAAAGATCCTCTACGACGGTTACCTTCGAAACGTTCTATACCTTAGAGGAGCCAGTGCGAGTAGAATATACCTTCGCGGGTTGGTATTACGGAGAGACGAAGATCAGCCTGAGCGGAAATTGGAAAATCGGAGAAGACGTTACGCTTAAAGCGGAATGGACTCCGCTTGAAAATTTTAGTTGAGCGGTCGGAGATCCTTTTTAAAATACCCTGATTCACGTTTTTTGACAAAAAACGAGCGGTATAAGATGATATCCGTATAAAAGCCGCAAAAAGACTGTTTTTTGGATAAAAAAGTAAAAATACTTATGCGGAAAATCGGGAAAATAATTGACAATTTATTTTCACTATGATATAATAATGTATATGATAAGTTTGTGATTTCGGCGGAAACCGATTTTTGCGTTTGCGCGCAGAAAAAAGAATGAAAAACAGGATGAAGAGGTGTGTGTATGAGTCAGAATAAGTTAAAAATGATATTTGGAGGCGGAATGATCGTGTCCGCAGTGCTTGCGCTCGTTCTTTTCTTGATCGGTGTGCTTGCGGTGGAGAATTTTACGTTTTTGAAGGTCATGCTTTTTGTTGTTGCCTTTATCTGTCTGCTCCTTGCGGCAGAATTTCTCCTTATGTTCTTGTCCGAGAAGGACAGCGCTCCCAATTTCTTTTTGTATAACGCGCAAAGCGGAAGAAACATTCCGATTCAGAAGATGAGCTTCCAGATCGTAAACGGACGCATGAACCGTTATCTTTCCGGCTATGCCGCCAGCGAGGGAAAGCTCTGGACCGATCGCGTGTTCGATAATCCCTATCTGGAGATGGAGGATAAGTTCAAGCCCGCGGTTGCGTATAAGCTTTTGTACGATCTTGCGGAGCGCGATGCCGAGCCCGGTTGGAAATGCTTTGAAATGGCATCCGAGGAGACGGTGGATTTCCTGTGCGACGCATTGGACGCAAATGCGGATACCGATATGGCGAGAACGATTCGCGCCATGAAGCGTTCGAAGCCCCTGAATATGAAGCAGGTAAGAGATTATGTCGTGAATAACAGAAATTATCTGAAGAGCAAGCTTTACCGCTACGTATACGATCATATTCAACTGTTTTGATCTAAGTACGGAATCGATACAAAACCATGTCGCTTTGTGGCATGGTTTTGCCATTCATAAAAGCTTTTTATGATCGGGGGGAGAGGAATGTTTTGTATTGAAATGGCAAATCTGACCATTCAAATTTGTAATCAATATCAGTATGTTCGTCATCTGTGCAGAGATTATATCGTTCCTTCTGTAGAGACTCCCGACTTGACCGTCAGCGTTACTGAGAAGGAAATTCAAGCGGAAATTGCCATTTTGGAATGCTTTGCGACTTCGGATTACGCGGAAAGCGTGTGTATATATCGAAAGATATGCAGCCAACTTCCTCTTCTGTTTCAGGCTTTCTTGATGCATTGCGCGGTGATTGAGTACGAGGGGCAGGGCTATGCCTTTGCCGCCGCAAGCGGGACGGGAAAGTCCACGCATATTTCTCTTTGGAAAAAAAGATTTGGAGACGGCGTTCGGATTGTCAATGGAGATAAGCCGATCATGAGATTCGTAGGGGATCGCTTGTATGCTTACGGGACCCCATGGTGCGGCAAAGAGG
This sequence comes from Eubacteriales bacterium, assembly GCA_045656325.1. GTDB lineage: Bacteria > Bacillota > Clostridia > Oscillospirales > CAG-272 > HGM12713. Next base: position 3,699 of record JAZOQX010000081.1, on the reverse strand, counting down.
GATATAATGAGAACTCGTCGGTTCCTCTCAAGTCGCTTTGTTTTTTGGAAAGGGATGAGGAGAATCGAATTTCGCGCATCACCCCGAAGGAGGCGGTGACTCGTGTTTTTCATCAGGTGTTAACGCCATCGGACGTAGAAACCTTGGATGCGTTTCTTCCTTTGCTGGATCGGATGCTTCGTGAGGTTCCGTGCTATGTTTTGGGATGCAATATGTCCGAGGAGGCGGCAGAGGTCTCCTATCGGGGAATGAACGAGAATAACTAAGTGATTTGAATGAGGTGCGGGTATGAAGATAAAGGAAGGCTTTGTGGTTCGCGAAATTGCGGGCGAGAGTGTTGTAATTGCTCTGGGAAAGGCAAGTCAGATTTTCAACGGCATGATTAAATTGAATGAGACGGGACGAGTGATTTGGGATGGCTTGGCGGCAGGGAAGGATCGGGATCAGATTGTGGAAACCATTCTTTCGGAATACGACGTGGAGCGCTCGGTGATCGAGGCCGACTTTGAAAAATTTATTTCTGTCTTACAAGGAGCAAATATTCTTGAATAACGAAGAGCATTATCTGTCAGATGCGATCGACGTGATCGAGGAGGTGCTGGCCAGCGGCGGAGAGTTCCGTTTGTTTCCCAAGGGAACAAGTATGCTTCCTTTGTTGGTTCAAGGGAAGGATTCCGTCGTGTTAAAGAGAAGCCATGCGCCTTGGCTTAAGAAGCATGATATTGCGTTCTATCGCAGAACAAACGGTCAGTTTGTGTTGCATCGAGTCATGAAAATTGAGAAAAACGGAACCTATACCATGTGTGGAGATAATCAGCTTGTGTTGGAGACGGGGATCTTGCCACAGCAGATCATTGGTTACGTTAGTGAAATATACAAGGAAGAAAAGCCAAGAAGCCTTTCCTCCTTGCGGTACCGAAGCTATGTATTCTTTTGGACCTTTATGCCCTATCGAAAGGCGGTCCGATTCCCAAGAAGGGTGATCTCCGTATTGAAACGGAAATGTCTTGGAAGCAAACAAAGATGAGTTTTCCCATTCGTATGCCGCAGAAGGACAAACGTCTTTTTGCGGCATAGATTTTAGGAGGGGTTTATGGTAACCTATGAAATGATTAAAAAGAGTGAGGACGTTCGTGAATATATCCGACGCGCGGACGAATCTCTGATTTCGTTGGGATATACGGAGCATAGCTTTGCACACGTGGGACGAGTGGCTTCGACGGTAGAATATATTCTAAGGACTATGGGATATTCGGAGCATGATATAGAGCTTGGAAAGATCGCGGCGTATCTGCACGATATTGGAAATCTGGTCAACCGAGTGGATCATTCGCAAAGCGGCGGAGTTATGGCGTTTCGTATTCTGGATCGAATGGGAATGGATCCTGCGGATATTGCGGTAATCGTATCCGCCATAGGGAATCACGACGAGGGAACAGGTGTTCCCGTGCATCCGATTGCCGCCGCGTTGATCTTGTCCGATAAATCCGACGTGAGAAGAAGCAGGGTCAGAAACCGTGATATATCTACCTTTGATATTCATGACAGAGTAAACTATTCCGTGACGGAGTCCTCTCTTTCAATTTCGGAGGATAAGAGTGAGATATGCTTGAAATTGTGTATCGAAACCAAGTATAGCGCGGTCATGGATTATTTTGAGATTTTTTTGAATCGGATGATTATGTGCCGAAAGGCTGCGGAGCGATTGGGAATGAAATTCTCGCTTCAAATCAATAATCAAATTCTTTTATAAAATTTTAAATTATCTATTGACAATACCGCTTTAGTGTGTTATCATGTTAAAGTATTAAAGTGCCATATGGGAGGCAACTATGGATTTTATGGAGAACGAAGGATATCGTTTGCTCGTTAAGGCATTGATATCAATTGAAAACGAAGAGGAATGTCGCCGTTTTTTGGATGACCTTATGACAAGAAAAGAGCTTGCGGATATTGCACAACGTATGCTGGTGGTAAAAATGCTTTCGGAGCAATCGGTCTATAACCGAATTGTGGAAGAAACGGGCGCAAGCACGGCAACCATTAGCCGAGTCAATCGCGCGTATTTATATGGCGCGGGCGGTTATGCGGACCTGCTGGAGAAGATCAAGGAGGATACAAAATGATTTTTTCGGACGGTGTGTTGAACAGCAACGAAAAGGCGATTTATAAGCTGAGAGAGCTTTATCGAAAATTTGGCTATACCTTGTATAAGGTAAGCAAGTTTGAGGAATATGACCTTTACGCGCATAACAAGAATTTTTTGGTTAGCCAAAACGTTTTGACCTTTACGGATACAAACGGTAAGCTTTTGGCATTAAAGCCTGACGTAACGCTGTCTATCATAAAGAATATCGTCGATCAGGCTGGGGTGACCTACAAGCTTTGCTACAACGAGACGGTCTATCGTACTTCCTCAGGAAGCGACGGCTTCCGAGAGATTATGCAAACGGGACTGGAGTGCATCGGCGAGGTGGACGGTTATTCCGAGGGCGAGGTTATCATGCTTGCCATGAAGAGTCTGGAAACCATAAGCAACGATTACGTTCTTGGACTCTCTCACAGAGGAGTGATCGACGGTCTTTTGGATCAAACCGACTGGAGCGCATCCGAGCGGTTAGAGTTCGTTCGTTTGCTTGAGTCTAAAAACGTTCATGCGATTCGGTCGCTTTGCGATCGTACACAAACCGAGCCCTCTCTGAGAGAGAAGCTGGGTCGTATTACGGAGCTGTATGCTCCGATTCAGGATGCGATAACGGTCCTGGAATCGATCACGAGCGGGGAGAAAATGACCAAAGCCGTCAGAAACTTGAAGGAGCTTTACGAGATTCTTTCGATTTATGGATTGGCGGATAAGCTTTACTTGGATTTCTCGATCGTCAGCGATGATACCTACTACGATGGTATTAGCTTTAAGGGGTATATTAACGGTATTCCCGAAAGCGTTCTTGCGGGTGGACGGTATGACCGATTGATGAATCGTCTCGGTAAAAAATGCGGAGCCATTGGATTTGCCGTTTATCTTGATCAATTGGAGCGCTTTGAGGCGAAGTCATCCTTGTATGACGTGGATGCGGTTTTGTTGTATGATTCCGACGCCTCCGTTGAGGAGCTTCTGCGCGCCCAGAAGCAGCTTTCCTTGGAGTATGGAAACGTAATTACTGCCAAGGGAATTGATCGCAGTCTTCGTAGCTGTAAATTGTTTAAACTGACAAAGGGAGGCATAGAGAGCCTTGAGACCAATGATTAACATTGCGCTTCCGAAGGGAAGATTGGGAGAAAAAGCTTATCGAGTATTCGAAGAGGCAGGATTTGAATGTCCTTCCATCCATGAGGAAAGCAGAAAGCTGATTTTTGAAAACCCCGAAAAGGGTGTACGGTATTTTTGGGTGAAGCCCTCGGACGTTGTCATTTACGTAGAACGGGGAGCCGCCGATATCGGTATTGCGGGAAAGGATATCATTCTTGAATATTCCCCCGATATTTATGAGCTGGCAGACCTTGGAATGGGAAAGTGCAGAATGGCGGTTGCCGCAAAGAAGGATTTTTGCGACCGTCGGGATCATACCCTGCGAGTAGCAACCAAATTTCCAAATATCGCAAGAAATTATTACGCGTCCTTGAGCAGAGAGATCGACATTATTAAGCTAAACGGTTCGATTGAGCTTGCGCCCATCTTAGGATTGTCTGACGTAATCG
>JAZOQX010000080.1:0-41596 GCA_045656325.1 Eubacteriales bacterium | reverse complement strand
TGACGCGTGCGACCGCATCGTCGATGAGGGTATAGAAATAGCTGATGCCAAGCTCGTCAAACTTCGCCTTGTATTGCTCGTCAAAGATGGCCTGGAAGGTCAGCTTGAAGGTCTGGTCGTACTTTTTGGAGATGGTGTCCTTGGTTGCGAACCAAAGATCCTGCTTGGTGTCGATGGCATACTGGAAGCAGGAGTGAGCAAAGGACTCGATGGAGGAATCCTTGTTGTACTGTCCCTGCAGAACGCCGCCGCACTCGAAGTCGTAGATCGTCTCGCGAAATTCCTTACCGTCTGCGGCGGTGAATACCAGCTCCGCTTTACCCGGTCCCTCTACGCGATGCTCGGTTGCCTTATACACGTCGCCGTAGGCGTGACGTGCGATGGTGATGGGCTTTTTCCAGTTGCGAACCGCGGGCTTGATGGAATCGATGAGAATGGGAGCGCGGAAGACGGTTCCGTCCAAGATCGCGCGGATGGTGCCGTTGGGGCTCTTCCACATTTCGGAGAGATTATATTCCTCCACTCTCTGCTTGTTGGGGGTGATGGTGGCGCACTTGACGGCAACGCCGTACTTCAGGGTTGCGTTGGCGCTGTCGACCGTCACCTGATCTTTGGTCTTCTCACGCTCGGGAAGCCCCAGATCATAGTATTCGGTTTTCAAATCCACGAAGGGCAGAAGGAGCTCGTCCTTGATCATCTGCCAAAGGATTCTTGTCATTTCGTCCCCGTCCATTTCGACTAAGGGAGTCTTCATTTGAATTTTTTTCATCGTTCAATACCTCCGAACATATTTGAAAAAATAATTGATTCAATCAGCGGTCTTGGATCAGACGCCCAAGGCTTCGGTTGTTATAGCGCATTCTTCGATGGAACTGATCGATCAGCTCGGTACGATTCAGGTTCCACGTGCGCTCACTCAAGGCGGCGAGACATTCCATCACGCGGCAGATATCCATTTCGTAGGTGCAATCCCAAGAGGTGACCTGAGCGCCTAATACGTCATCCGTGGGAGGAATGTGAATGGGGTTCAGCTTGGCTGCCGAATGATCCCACCAGTGCTGGAGATTGTAAACGTCCCAGTCGTAGATATCCTTTGCGCTCCATCTTCCGTGGTTGAAGCTCTCGGTGATGTAGAGAGGCTGCCAGGAGCCGTTGATGACCTTGAAGCCCTCTGCCAGAAGATCCTCGGGCATATTGTAGTGAGATTCCCACGCAATGACCACGGTTTCCTTGGGGACTCGGTGGGCGCCCTTCTTGGGAAAGCCCTCCCAAACGATGGGGGTTCTGCCGCGATCCAGAACCAACTGAGCCACCCGACCGATAAAGTCGCTGTAAAGCTCATATTCATCCTCGATGCCGTTTTCCTTCATGTAGGCAATACAATCGGGGCAGGAGTTCCATACCTTGATATTTGCCTCGTCTCCTCCAATGTGGATATAAGGAGAATCGGGGAACATTTCGATGATCTCATCGATCAGCTTCTCCACCGCCTTCATGGTGTGCGAACCGCCGCCGCACATAACGTTGCGGGCGCTGACCACGGCCCCCTCCTCGGTGATCAGCTCCGCCGTAGAGCCGCCCGACAGATGGTTGGCAAAATCGTCGGGATAGCACTCCACCATGGAAGCGGCGTGTCCCGGCGTTTCCAGCTCGGGAATGAGAATGACGCCCCGCGCCTTGGCGTATTCGTTCATGTGGGCGATTTGCTCAAGGGTATAATGCTCTCCCTCGGTCGTGAGCTTGGGGAATGCGCGGGATGGGAGCGTATAACGCTCGTCGTCAATAAAGTGCAGGTGCAGATATTTGATTTTGAACCAGAAGCACACGTCAATGTAACGGTCAACCGTCCATGCGGGGTGCCACTCTCTTGCCAGATCCACCATCAACGCGCGGTAGTTCTTGTCGGGGTGATCCTCGATCAGCACACGGGGAAGAACCATCGCTCCGTCCTTCAGGTCGATCACCTGCAAAGCGGTTGCCAGAGCATACAGAATCCCCTCGTCGTCCGAGGCGGACAAAACCAGTCCCTCTCGGCTGTCAAAGCGGTAGTGTCCCGCGGGAATCGCGGTGTCCTTGCAAAGGCGAACACCACCCTCACCCAAGGAAAGCTTCTTTTGATAGATGCTTTCAAAGGCTGCGCGGAAGGTAGAAACGTATTCGTTCCAAGCAGGAACGTCACTTGCTACGCAAAGTGGGAGAGCTTGCGTCCCCTCCTGGGATTCGGTTTTTTTCGGAATAGGAATCAGCCATTCTAACATAATAGATGTCTCCTTTTTTACGGTTTGATGGATTGGTACAGACGCAGAAGCTGTTCCGCCACGGCAGAGCCGAAGATTTGACGACCCTCGTCATTGTAGTGATAGGGGTCCTTCTTCTTGTCTGCGTGGTGCTTCATGAGAGAATAGGCATCAAAAACGGGAAGATTTTCTTTTTCTGCTATGGCAAGAACCTCTTGGTTATACGCCAAAACGTTACGGTCAAGCTCCAAAAGATTCTCACGCTCCCCTGCCGTAATGGGAGCGGCATGAGCGGTAGGATCGCCCAGCACCTCCGAGATCGGTGTGGAGAGTCCCAAGATGAATTTGGCAGACGGAAGAAGCGACCGCAGCTCGGAAAGAATCCGTTCGTAGTTTTCTCCGTATTCCTTGGGGGATTGTCCGTGGGTATGTAATCCGTTATTGAAATAGACCGCTTCAAAGCGGAAATCGCTTTGCTTGCAAAAGAGCTTGATCTCCTCTAAAAGATAGGGAGAATCTACTCCCTTGGAGGTAGCGAAGGTAGAAAGCGTTATCTTGCCGTTCAGTGCCTTGTAAGCGTCCCCCTTGCTTCCCCAAATGATGGAATCGCCAATCGCAAGGCAGCGAGGCTTGTCGGTATCCGCGTCCTCATTCCAGGTAAAGGTCCATTCGATCCTTTCGTTTGGCATGGATTAGCCCTCGCTGTGATTCTTGTAATAATTCATGAGACAGCCGTCGAGGATGATCTCCTTTTCATCCGCAGTCAAGCCCTTGACGTAGAGGGTGATCTCCTCTACCGCGCCGTCTGCCTTGACCACCTTCGCCAAAAACTCCTCCTTGCCCTCAAGGATCGCCTGACGGATGCCGCCTACGAATACGTAGTCGCCAACCTCATAGGGGAACTCGGCTCCCTCTGCCAGAGTAAAGGGGAGAATACCCCAGTTGATGCAGTTGGAACGATAGCGCTTGGTGGCAAATTCGTAGCAAATATTTCCAAATCCGCCAAGCACCTTCTGACAGGAGGCTGCCTGCTCACGGGCAGAGCCGTCGCCGGGCTTATTGGCAAAGACGCAGGAGCCGAATTGGGTGGTGTTCATGAGCGCATCGGCATCCCCCAGCTTTGCGAGAACCGACTTCAGCTCCGTGGGAGCGTTGCCCAGCCGTCTTTCTGCCTCGGTTGCCGCTACCTCCTTAGAGCGTCCCACGTATTCGGGAACGCGGCGGGAGAGGGCAAACTCGGACAGACGCAAGGGATTGGAACGGTAGGACGAGGTCTCGCCCGAGGGGATCAGCTCGTCGGTGGTGGTGACGGGATCGCGGATGACCGCCGCCAGCTTGAGCAGCAGGTTGTCCGAAAGCTCGTACTGGGTGGGCCAGTCGGTGATATTGGGACCGAGGATCAGCTCCGCGTCGGGATCTGCCTTGCCGAAGCCGTAGTAAACTCTCTTTTTGTAAACCGAGGAGTCAAAATGATATTCGTGGGGGGTATAGTCGTAATCCACGTCGGTAGCCGCCGTGATCACACCGCCGTTGCGGGCGGTTGCCGCAATGCTGCGGGCATCCATCAGCGCTACGCCCGAAAGCTGACCCTCGCCGGGCTTGGAGCCCTCGCGGTTGGGGAAGTTACGGGTGGTATGGCGGAGGGAAAGTCCGTTGTTGGCGGGAACGTCACCCGCGCCAAAGCAAGGACCGCAGAAGGAGGGCTTGATGACCGCGCCCGCCTGCAAAAGCTCGGCGCTGACACCGATCTTAGTCAGCTCCAGAGAGACGGGGACGCTGGTGGGGTAGACCGACAGAGAGAAGTAGCCGTTGCCCGTGCTTTGATCCTTCAGAATGGCGGACGCCTCGTCGATGCTGTCGAACATACCGCCCGCGCAGCCCGCGATGATGCCCTGATCCGCAAGGACCTTGCCGTTTTTGACTTTGGAGCGGAGATCGAGATTGCACTTACCGAATTTCTTCTTGGCTTCCTCCTCTACCTTAGCAAGGATTTCGTCGGCATTCTCCACAAACTCATGGATGGTGTACGCGTTGGAGGGGTGGAAGGGAAGAGCGATCATGGATTCCATTTTGGAAAGGTCGATCTCGATCATCGCGTCATAGTACGCTACCTTGCCGGGCTTCAGCTGGCGGTACTCCTCGGGTCTTCCGTGGGTTTCGTAATGCTTCTTCACCACCTCGTCGGTCTCCCAGATGGAGGAGAGACAGGTGGTCTCGGTGGTCATTACGTCAATGCCGTTACGGAAGTCGATGGAGAGATTCTTTACGCCGGGACCTACGAACTCGAGGACCTTATTCTTGACAAAGCCGTTGCCGAAGGTAGCGCCAACGAGAGCGATGGCAACGTCGTGGGGGCCGATTCCCTTTTTGGGAGTACCCGTCAGATACACGAGGACTACCTCGGGAGCCTTTACGTCGTAGGTATTCTTCAAAAGCTGCTTTACAAGCTCGGGACCGCCCTCGCCCACGCCCATGGTGCCAAGCGCGCCGTAGCGGGTATGCGAGTCGGAGCCGAGGATCATCTTGCCGCATCCCGCCAGCTCCTCACGGGCATAGGAATGGATGACGCTCTGGTTTGCAGGAACGTAGATTCCGCCGTATTTCTTGGCGGCGGACAGACCGAATACGTGGTCGTCCTCGTTGATAGTTCCGCCCACGGCGCAAAGCGAGTTGTGGCAGTTGGTCATGGCGTAGGGAATGGGAAATTCCTTCAGTCCGCTTGCGCGGGCGGTTTGGATAATGCCCACGTAAGTAATATCGTGAGAAACCAACGCATCGAAGCGGATGCGAAGGTCGGAATCGCTTTTGCTGCAGTTATGTGCGCTCAGGATCGAATAGGCGATGGTGTTTTTTCTCGCCTCGGCGGGAGATATCTCTGCGGTGGCACAAACTCTGCCGTCCACCAGATATACACCGCGCTCAGTCAGTTTAACCATAGTTTTTACTCCTTTGGAATCAAGAATGTATTGACAACATAATATTATACAATAGAATTGTAGAAAAGTCAATAGAAAACGGGAGGATTTATTGTGTATCGCGCAGGGCTTTATATGAGGTTATCCAAGGAGGACGGAGCGAGGGAAAGTTCGGGGATCGAGGGGCAGAGACTTCAACTTCGATCCTTTGCCGAGGGACGGGGATTTTCTGTTGTCGAGGAATACGTGGACGACGGATACAGCGGGACGACCTACGACCGTCCCGCCTTTTTACGAATGCTTCGGGATATTGAGGAGGGGCGGATCAATATGGTTCTGACCAAGGACCTCTCGCGCCTCGGCAGAAATTATCTTGCCTCGGGAGAGCTGACAGAGGAGTATTTTCCGAGCAAAAATGTGCGGTTTATTGCAATCAACGACGGATACGATTCCGAGGTGGGAGAGGACGATATGGCGCCCTTTCGACACGTCATCAACGAGATGTACGCAAGGGATATTTCCAAAAAGATCCGCTCCTCCCTCTATGCGAAGATGCGGGACGGGCAGTACATAGGAAGCTTTCCGCCCTACGGATACGTAAAGGCGGAGGAAAACAAAAACAGACTGGTCGTCGACGAGACGGCAGCAGAGACAGTTCGATGGATTTTTCATATGGCGGCAAGGGGAGAATCGACAAATTATATTGTCGAAAAATTGAATAAAAGGAAGATTCCCGTACCCTTGGATCACCGTAGGATTCGGGAGGGAAAGGAAGGGCTTGGCAGACGCTGGACCTTATCCGGAGTATGCAAAATCCTAAGAAATCAGGTCTATCTTGGGAATACCGTTCAAGGAAAAAGCAGAAAGCCGAGCTTTCGGAGCGAGAGAAGCTACGCGAGGAAAAAAGAGGATTGGATCGTGACGAAAAATACACACACGCCCTTGGTTGACGAGGAGATCTTTTTTCGCGCCCAACGAAGAAAAAGTAGGTAAATTTTTCTCTTTTCATGTGTATGGGGCTGGGCTGTCACGCCGTGGGAGTCACGGGGTGTCGGATCGTCGATTCCAGGCGCGAACGGCTGATTGCCATGCTGACCAACGCCTTTGTCCCCTGCAACGGAAGACTGCCCACCTTGATTGCCCTTTCGTCTCTGTTTTTTGCTGCGGGACAGGGGATTTGGGGAGCTTTTGGGGCTTCCTTGGCGCTTTCTTTTATGATAATTGTGTCGATTTTTGCAACCTTTGCCTGCTCAAAGCTTTTGTCCAAAACCCTGCTTCGGGGAGAGCCGTCTGCCTTTGCCTTAGAGCTTCCGCCCTATCGGATCCCAAAGGTGGGGCAGGTGCTTGTGCGTTCGGTATTGGACCGAACCCTTCACGTTTTGGGCAGAGCGGTCTGCGTTGCGGCGCCTGCGGGACTCCTTCTTTGGATCCTTGCCAATTGCCGTGTCGGTGACGCTTCGCTGCTTTCCCATTTGGCATCCTTTTTGGATCCCTTGGCAAGGGTGCTTTGTATGGACGGAGCGATTCTGCTCGGCTTTTTACTGGCACTTCCCGCAAACGAGATCGTTCTTCCCGTAATCCTTATGACCTACACCTCCTCGTCGGGGCTGGTGGAATACGGGAGCATGGAGGCACTGGGAGAGATGCTGGCTTCAAACGGGTGGACGGCGGTCACGGCTCTTTCGGTTTGCTTCTTTATGTTATTTCATTATCCCTGCGCCACCGCCCTTTGGACGATCAAGCGGGAGTCGGGTAGATTTCGTTATGCGCTTCTTGCCGCAATTCTACCAACCGTTTTGGGCATTTTGCTATGTTTTTTGACCTTTTTGGTGGTAAATTTGTTTGTTTAATCTTTAACAAACTCTTGCAAGATTCGATATTTTGTGCTATAATCTATCTCAATTAAAGAGAAGATGAGGAAATCGGAACCTTCTCGAAAAAAAAGGAGAATCAAATGGAAACGGTAAAAAAGTATCTGAGACGTTATTTTATCGATGCCATGGGAGCCATGGCGCTGGGACTTTTTGCGTCCTTGCTGATCGGAACCATCTTTGGAACGGTCTATAAGTACACAGAGCTTGAATTTCTCAACACCATTGCGGGCTATGCCAAGGCGGCAACGGGAATGGCGATCGGTGTCGCCATCGCGCACCGTCTGGGAGCGCACCCTCTGGTAATGTTTTCCTGTGCCGCGGTGGGAGCCATGTCCAACGCCATGGGCGCGATCGTATCCAACGAGGGCGGATCGATTCTGAAATGGGCGGCAACGGCAGGAGACGGCTCGGGCGTGTTTTACGGAGCGGGTCCCGCAGGCGCGTTCTTTGCGGTGATTATTGCCTGTGAGATCGGACAGCTCGTATCGAAAAAGACGAAGGTGGATATCCTCGTCACCCCCGTGGTCACACTCGTGGTGGGCTTTGCGGCAAGCTGGCTGCTCTGTCCGCTGATTTCCTACGGAATGTATTATCTCGGTATGTTCGTATCCTATGCCACCACCTTCCAGCCCCTGCTTATGGGAATCGTTTTGTCGGTGGTCATGGGCGTGATTTTGACGCTGCCCATCTCCTCCGCGGCGATCTGCGCCATGATTTTTTCGGCATCTGCCTATGAGGTTGCCGCGCTGAACGGAACCGCCGAGGGCTTTTTGCTGGCTGGCGGCGCCTGTGTAGCGGGCTGCTGTGCTCAGATGGTGGGCTTTGCCGTTATCAGCTTCCGTGAGAACGGATGGGGCGGTATCGTGTCTCAGGGTCTGGGTACCTCTATGCTTCAAATGGGCAACATTGTAAAAAAGCCCGCGATCTGGATCGCGCCCACCCTTGCCGCTGCGGTAACGGGTCCCATCTCCACCATGGTCTTTAAGCTGAAATGTCAGGGCGTGGCGGCAGGTATGGGAACCTGCGGTTTGGTGGGGCCCATCGGTGTCATCGATTCCACCGAGAATCCCGACGCTCTCATGTGGTTCGGATTGATTGCCGTTTGTATCGTTCTTCCCGCGGCGCTTTCCTTCCTGTTTAATGAAATTCTCCGAGATATCGGCTGGGTCAAGACAGGCGATATGCAGCTTGATTCTTGACAAAAATAAAGCCGCAGAGCATTTTTTCTCTGCAGCTTTGTTTATTTTGCACATTTGTGTCGAAATTGATTTGTGCAAAGTTACAATCTATCTATGCATCGTTCATACTTTAGACATATTTATTGTGTAAAATAGTGCTAACAGAGGAAATCAGACCCGATAGTTCCTTTTGAAGCAAATTCGAAGGAACGGAAAGGAAGAGTAAAACAATGGCAGAAAAGATTGTAAAGAAATACGTATACCGTGTGGAGATCGATACCATGGCAGAGGCAAAGGAGCTGGTTTCCATTTCCACCAAATTAAAGGGACAGATCACCCTGCAAAGCGGAAACAAATTTGCCGTCAACGCCAAGAGCCTTCTCGGAGTGCTTCTGGCAAAGAAATTGAACTGGGACGATCTTCGGATCGTGATGGACAACGACTATTATTACGAGTACCGCAAGTTCATGAAGAACTGACGCGGTCCCCCACTACACATCTGGTTTCTCTGCAATTCCATAGAGTATTCAAGGCGGACGCTTGCGTCCGCCTTTTTTTGTCGTGTTAAAAAAACGCCACCGCCGCGAGGATTAAAAAAGGTCTTTCCGCAACCGTATAATTTCCTGATTTTTTGTTTTTTTACTCTTTATTTTTCACTTTTCTGCCGCAACGGCATGGATAAAATGACTGTTGAAAAAGGGCTGAAATCCACCGAAAAAATCGAAAAATAAAGAAAATGAAGAAAAAATAGGCTAAAATTGAATTGTGGAGGGGGGATAAAATGTGGTATAATCACGATGGTATCTTATAGACCAAAAAGGACGTTATCAAGAAAATGACAGTGTACGTAGATGGAGAGAAGGGAGATGAGCGCGAAAAAACAAATGAATCCAAGGGGATTCGCTTTGACAATGGATTAGAGCGAAAATGAAAAATCAACGATGACATTTTGTATTTGAAATGTCTTGCTTGAAAGGAAAAAATTATGAAAACGAAAGTATTGGTTTTAATTTTATCGATTTTAGCGGTATTGCTCTGTGTGACCGCGTGCGGCGGGCAGGACGAGGAGGAGCTATCCGTCAAATCCATCGAGGTTGTGGTCGGAAGCGTGCCTACCGAGTGTGTGGTCGGCGCAACTCCCGATTTCTCGGGCATGAAGGTGAACGTCACCATGAGTGACGACACGACGAAGGTGGTTGGCTTTGCCGACGTACAGATCAGCGCCGTAGATACCTCTACGGCAGGCAAAAAGACCGTAACGGTTACCTATGCCGAAAAGACGACAAGCTTTAGTCTGACCGTGAAGGAGGCGGCAGCCCCTGAGGCAACCCTGACAGGCATCAAGATCGTATCGGGTACGGTGGATACCGCCGCCATTCTGGCAAAGCCCTTGGATCTGAGCAGATTGCAGGTCGAGGGAATTTATAGCGACAATACAAGGAAGCTGCTTCCCATGGAGGAGGTGACCGCATCTGAGGTGGATACCTCCACGGCGGGAGAAAAGACGCTCACCGTTACCTACGGAGCGTTTACCGATTCCATGACCGTTACCGTTCTGGATATTACCGTGATGAACGTAAAGGCGGGAACGATTGTCGATAAGCTCTTTGTTGGTGAGACTCCGAATACGACCGACCTCGTGCTTTCGGTTCTGTATCTTGACGGACGGCGCGTGGACGTTGCCGCATCCGAATTGACGATCGGTACCGTCGATACCTCGACACACGGGAAAAAGACGCTGGTGATTACCTATCTTGGCGTAACCGTAGAGCATGAGATCGAGGTGGTGGCTCCCGTGTCCATTGCCGTTCTGAAGGGAAGCATCGCTACCTCCGTAAAGGTAAAGGGAACGCTGGACGTGAGCGGCATCCAGGCGGAACTTACCTATAGCGACGGTGAGAAGGAGGTGCTGACGGCAGAAAAGCTGACCGTAACCAATATCAGCACCGATACTGCGGGCAAGCAGTCCTTAAAGGTTGCTTACACCTACGATGAAGCGGTGAAGATCGAGCTGGAGACCACGGAGGAAATTACCGTGGTGGGCGTGGATAGCATTGCCGTAATCGGCGGTGTCAAGAACGAGATCCTGAAGGGATCGGAATTTGATGCCGATGAAATGCAGGTCTCTGTTACTTATACAGACGGTACCTCTGAGAGCAAGTCGTATGCCGACCTGACCATTGAGGGCGTGATTGACGGCAACACGGCAGGCGAGCAGAAGCTGAAGCTTACCTACCTTGATAAGACCGTCGAATTTACGGTCAAGGTATGTCAGATCGTGAACATCAGCGTTGAGGGTGTGCGTATCACCTACGTTGACGAGCCTGTTGATATCAGCCATATGAATGTCTACGGAATTTATAACGATACCAACGCGACTCGGGTACTGCTTGATTCGGACGACATCGTTACCAATATTGAAGAGGTCAACGCAAGTCAGGAGGATGGCAGAATCCTTACCGTGGCTTACGGTGACATTACCAAGGAAATCCCCGTGATCCCCGCAGAATTGACGGGAATTGAAATTACGGGAGCGCCTGCCTTTATCGGAGTGGGCAAGACCTACGGGACGGGCAGTGTGGTCGTAACGGCAAGGTACAATAACAATACCTCCAGAGTCGTAACGGAGGAGGCAACCCTCACCGTAGGGGATACCTCTGTGGTGGGGACCGTTATCCTGACGGCGAAGTACACGGAGGATGACGTAGAAAAGACCGCAACCTTTGAGATCAAGGTGCTTCCCATTACGAAGCTTACGGTTCTTGACAAATCGATTCCCGACCTTGTGGATAAGGGAAAAGCCTTGAATACCTCTGGAGCAAAGATTTTGGTAACCTTCTCCGACGGTACGGATACCGACTATCGTGAGGTGACCGCAACCGACGTTAGCTTCGGCGCCTTCGATACCTCCGAGGGAGGAGACAAGAAGCTCACGATTACTTATCTTGGCTATTCCAATACAGGGGATGAATATACCGTTCACGTCAAGGCGGTGGATAAGATCGAGATCTTTAGCGGATGCCCCTCCTTCCTGTTGCCCAATCAGGCGGTCAATTATCAGAATCTGATGATTAAGATTACCTATACCAATAGGACAGAGGATATTAAGGCTGCCTCCTCTCTGACGGGTGTGACCTATGAGGGAACCGCAGCGGGTTCTAACAAGTTTACGGTAAAATACGAGGGAAAAGAAGCCTCGAGGGAGCTGGCGCAGATCACCATCGTCAGTGTTTCCGGCTTAAACAATACCGTTCCCGCAACGGTTCTGCAGGGAGCGACCGTGCTTTATGAGAACATGAAGCTGACGGTGGTCGGCAGTAACAATCAGGTCTATGAGGTTGGTACCGACGACCCCAATCTCATGATTACGCCCGAGGAGTTCAATACCACCAAGGCGGGAGAAAAGTCGATTACCTTTACGTATTTTGGCTATTCAACGACAGTCAGAGTTCTGGTTAAGGGTGTGGAAAGCGTGAGCGTGGTCGGAGGAGTCGAGGATCGAGTACCCGTAGGACATAAGCTGGATACCTCGAAGCTTCAGATCTGTGTGCTTTACACCGACGGAACCTATATCTACGCGATCGCAGGGGATGCGTATATGCAGATCAATTCCGTGGATACCTCCACGGCAGGTACCAAGCAGTTGACAGGTACGTATCAGGGCATTCCCTTTGCGTGTACCATTGAGGTGGCTGCGGCTACCGAGGATGACGCTATCATCTTCGGCGTTATGAAGCCCGATTCACTGGTTGCCCGTGAAAGCTACATGAAGAACTTTACGGACAAGGATAACCACTATCTCGTCGGTGACGATAACCCCTTCTATTTCTATCTTGACGTAATCATGCTGGATGAGAACGACAACATCATCGACAAGGACGGAAGAACCGTTCCCACTACTCTGGCGCTGTACGAGGTCGATCAGAGCAGCGGAGCGGAGACGCTTCTGACGGGAGCTAAGCGCACGGAGGTGGTTACCTTCAATTCCTCGAACAATTCCTATCAGTTCAAATCTGCTGCGCAAAACAGAATCTTCCGTTTGGAGATCCGTCCCGAGGACGAGAGCAGCTACGCGGATGCGGCGAGCGTTACCAAGTCTCATACCGTGAAGATCGTGGACGGCTACAACGTCTACGAGGCGTGGGAGCTGAACATTATGACCAACGCCAAGTACGACCTGAACGGTACAGCCGAGGGCAATTTGTACCAGTCTGATTATGCGGACGCGTTTTTGGCGACCAAGCAGGTTGAAAGACCCGCAAAGCTGGCGTCTCTCGTGCTTCACAACAATCTGGACATTACCCTGGACGATATTCCTGACGATTATTTGGTAGACTATGAGAAGGACGGCGAGGATCAAACGGCGTTCTACGACAGCATGGGTGTATTTTACCGATACCTGAACGAGGAGAGCGGATTGACCTTCTCCATCCATGGAAATTATTACAGCATCTATTCCTACAATTTGCCTTGCGTGGCTCATAAGGGTTACGGAAACAACAACAACGATTACTCGGATTTGGCACTTTTCCGTGTCATCGGTGAAAAGAGCAAAGCGGAATATTTGGAGGTGCAAGACAAATATGAAGAAAAAGGCATCATTCCGTATTCGGATTACGTGTTTAACGTGAACGATCTGGGATTGAGAGACAACGATCCCAACAGCAACGACCAGAGCGCAAGCGAGAGACATATCCGAGGCTCTCAGGCATTCCTTTTGAGCTGCAATACCTCCAATCTGACCAACGTGAACATTGACGCCTTCATGATCTCCGTGAACGTAGAGGGCGGAAATACTTCCTTGAATCTGAATCAGGTCAAGTTCTACAACGCATGGCAGAACCATCTCCATCTCTATACCAAGAACTACTACCAAGAAATGCTTGGCAGAGATGAAACCACCTGGAAAGAGGCGAAGTCTCTTGCGGTCAACATTGAAAATTCCTTCCTTGCCAAGTGCGGAGGTCCCGTTATTTTGGCAAGACACGCCAACCGATCCTATAATGCGAACGCGAAGATCGGCTGTGACGTGAAGGTTGACACGGCATCGACTCTTTACTCCTACGTAACGGGTCAGGAGGCATGGTTCGTCGCAATGGGACAGAGCGCGTTGGCTACTCAGATTTTGTCGATGAACACGGCAGTCAGCGGAACCGCCTCCGAGACAGGAATCGATGAAAAGGCATCCTTTGTGAGCCAGGAGTTCATTCAGGACGTATCTACCATCAATTTGGTGATGGTGAATATGGACGAGATGATGACGGCTTCGGATATTAACGGAACCTTCGTTAAGGGTGACGATACGTGCTTGAATATGACGAATAACACCGTGGTTGACACGTACGTGACGAATACCAACGGCGCTCCCGTCTTCCAGTCCAGCGAGGGAGGAACGGCTTATTCTGATGGATACAAGCTCTATCTTTCAAAGAATACCAAGCCTCCCAAGGGACACACCGTCTATGATGGCGATTACATTACCCTCTACTATAAGGGCATGGGAGTGGTACTGGAATACTACCACGATTGAGAAAAACCGAATCGATACCCAAGGGCTCTGCATCCGCAGAGCCCTTTTTCCGTTTCCTTTCAAAATCGCTGAAAGGGGCTACTACCTCTCATGTGCAACGGCGAGGAAAAATCGGGGTAAGGCGGTTAGTTTTTTGATCCGTTTCGGTTCTCGGATTGCTCGCCAGAGCCATTCGAGCCCCATGGTCTGAATGGGCTTCGGCGCTCGTTTCAGCCGTCCCGACCAAACGTCGAGTGCGCCGCCCAGCCCCATAGCCAGACGAAGGGAGGGGATGGAGGAGGCGTAGCGGTCAATCCATCTCTCCTGCTCGGGAAAGCCGAAGCAGACGAACAAAACGTCGGGCTTCGCTTGTCGGATATGAGCAAGGACACGGTGATTTTCCTTGCCCGATTTTTGAAAATAGCCGTGATGGCATCCCGCCACGCGGAGGTTGGGGAGCTCCTTTTGCCAGCGCTTGGCGGCGGCATTCGCCGTGTGGGGCTTCCCCCCGAGAAAATAGAAGGAAAAGCCCTTTTTTTCTCCGTATCGCAAAAGCCACTCTGCCGTGTCGATGCCCGTAATCCGATCGGGAAGCGGGGTGCCTTTCCATTTGGCGGCAAGGATCACGCCCGCGCCGTCGGGGAGAAGCAGATCGCCCCGTCGGAGCAGTCGTGACAGAGAAGGGGAGCGGGAGGCGCTCCAAAGAATCGAGGCGTTGGGGGTATAGATCCTCCTTGCGGGTGGGGGGGAGGCGAGCAATGCGGTCAATTTTTTTCTGGATTCCTCGGCAGTCATGGGAAGAAAGGGGATCCCGAGGAGAGAGACGGTTTCTTTCATACGATTTCCTCGTTTTTTTTCTATAATTTTTCCCCCTTTCGGGAAAATTATGAGTCCTCCGTCTTGACATTTTTCGCAAGATGCTTTATAATAATATAGATTCGATTGATTTTACTGCTTGAAAGGAAACTGTTATGGCAAACGATAAGAAGATGGTAGAGCAGATCACGTCCATGGACGTGGATTTCGCGCAATGGTACACCGACGTGGTCAAGAAAGCGGAGCTGGTGGATTATTCGGGTGTGAAGGGATGTATGATCATTCGCCCCTACGGCTACGCGATCTGGGAAAATATCCAGCACGATCTGGACGCTCGCTTTAAGAGACTCGGTCACGAGAACGTCTATATGCCTATGTTCATTCCCGAGAGCCTTTTGCAGAAGGAAAAGGATCACGTGGCGGGCTTCGCTCCCGAATGTGCCATCGTGACCATCGGCGGACAGAACAAGCTCTCCGAGAGACTGGTGGTTCGTCCTACCTCCGAGACTCTGTTCTGCGATCACTATAAGAATATCATTCACTCCTACCGCGACCTGCCCAAGCTTTACAACCAGTGGTGTAACGTGGTTCGTTGGGAGAAGACCACCCGTCCCTTCCTCCGCACCTCCGAGTTCCTCTGGCAGGAGGGACATACCATGCACGAGGACGAGGCAGGGGCAAGAGAAGAGACTCTGCGGATGCTTAAGTGCTACGAGGACTTCTACCGCGAGACGCTGGCAATCCCCGCGGTGACGGGTCAGAAGACCGAGAAGGAGAAATTCGCGGGCGCGATGGAGACCTACACCATTGAGCCGATGATGCACAACGGTGTGGCGCTTCAGGGCGGTACCTCTCACTATTTCGGTGACGGCTTCTGCCGCGCCTTTGATATCACCTACACCGACAGAGACAATAAGGTGTGCTATCCTCACCAGACCTCTTGGGGTGTATCTACCCGTATGATCGGCGCCATCATTATGACGCACGGCGACGACAACGGTCTGATCCTGCCTCCCAAGGTAGCCCCCATTCAGGTGGCGATCATTCCCGTGGCGCAGCACAAGGAGGGAGTTCTTGAAAAGGCGAATGAGCTGAAGGCGCTTCTTTCGGAGAAATTCCGCGTAAAGCTGGACGACAGCGACAACTCCACGGGCTGGAAGTTCAGCCAGTATGAGATGAAGGGTGTTCCGCTCCGTTTGGAGATCGGTCCCCGCGACATCGAAAACAATTCCTGCGTGCTGGTCAGCCGCGTAAGCCGTCAGAAGACCTTCGTGTCTTTGGACAACCTCGCGCAAGAGGTGGAGAAGGCATTGGCAGCCGTTCACGAGGAATTGTATGAGCGCGCCCTTAAGAATCTGGAGGAGAAGACCCACGTGGCAAGAACCCACGAGGAATTTCTCGACATTGCGGAGAACCGTCCCGGCTTCATTAAGGCAATGTGGTGCGGTGATTCTGCCTGCGAGGATCAGCTCAAGGACGAGACGGGCGGTGTGAAATCCCGCTGCATTCCCTTTGAGGAGGAGCAGATCGCGGACGTTTGTGTTTGCTGCGGAAAGCCCGCCAAGAAGATGGTGGTCTTCGGCAGACAGTATTAAGACAGGATGAAAAACGGCGAAGCGCGCTTCGCCGTTTTTTGGATAAAATTTTCAGAGAAGGGAGGAGAGGTCGTGAAAAAGGGAATCCTCGGTTGGATCCGTTGTGTGGATCCCATTCTGTTTTGCGCCATGGCGGTGCTGTCGCTTATGAGTATTCTGACGATTTTTGGCGGAATGGAAAACTTTGGAAAAAGCAAGCTCATTATGCAAAGCGCCATGACGCTGGCGGGCGTTGTTATTCTTTTCGTTATCGCCAATATGGATTACCGCTTCTTCGTGGATCGTATGTGGATCTTCTTCCTGATCGCGTCGGTGCTTCTCCTTGCCGTTACGTTGTTGCTCGGTAATAGCGGAGCGAATATGGAGACCGCCAATAAAAGTTGGCTCCGTATTCCCGTGGTGGGAATTTCGATTCAGCCCTCGGAATTTGTAAAGATCACCTTTCTCTGTACCTTCTCCAAGCATATTGATCTGGTCAAGGATCGCATCAACCGTCCCACGGTGGTGTTGGGGCTTCTCGCTCACGCGGGACTGATCGTCGGATTGATTCTTTTATCGGGCGACTTGGGTGTTGCCCTTGTCTACTTGGGAATCATCAGCGTGATGCTCTTTTGCAGCGGGCTTTCGGTCTGGTATTTCCTTGGCATCGCCGCGCTATTGGTTCTGTCCTTTCCTCTGTTGTGGGATCTGCTTCAGCCCTATCAGCAGGCGCGGATCCTCTACGGCTTCCGTCCCGAGCTTGACCCCAAGGACGTGGGACTTCAGCCTCTTTTGAGTCGGGAGACCATTGCGGGCGGAGGGCTTTTCGGTATCGGATTGTTTGGAAAGGGAAGGTACGAGGAGCTGCCCGCCTCTCACACCGACTTTATTTTCTCAACGGTCTGCGAAAAGTTTGGATTCGTAGGCGGATTCTTGGTGGTGGCGGCGTTGGTGGTCATGGCAGTTCGACTTCTTTGGATCGGATTTCATTGTCAGGATACGGTCGGTCGCTTGATTTGCAGCGGTATCGCCGCCGTGATCATTATTCAAACGGCGGAAAATCTTTGGATGTGTTTGGGACTTGTCCCCGTGGTGGGTATTACCTTGCCCTTTATGAGCGCGGGCGGCTCATCCGTGCTGGCACTCTATGCCTTGATGGGATTGGCGCACAGTGTCTGTGCCAAGGAGAGAAAAAAGCATTTCCGATCCGTGGGGCGCAGGACGATATAGGTATAAAATTCCTCCCGAACGAATAGAATGAATCAGAATTCTATTTCGGATCGGGAGGTTTCTCTATGTTTATCTATTCCTTGCGGGCGAGTACCTTGAAGTTTTTGGGGGTCTCCTGCGTCGCTTTGGTTGCGTTGATTACGCTGATCGCATTTGTCCCCACGCTGGGGGCGGACAGTCAATCGGTTTCGGGCGAGCCGAAAATCGAATATTCGGGGGTTAAGACCGACGAGGATCGCATCGAATTTCTCGGTCAGTTTGGCTGGGAGGTGAAGCCCGAGGCGGTGGATAGCCGAGAGGTAACCATCCCCTCGGAGTTTGACAAGATCTTTACGGGCTATAACGAGATCCAAAAGCGGCAGGGGTTGGATCTGTCCGATTATAAAAAGAAAAAGGTGATGCGTTATACATACGAGATTACCAACTACGAGGGTGCTGAGGGCGTGGTCTACGCCAATCTCTTGGTCTACCGCAACCGCGTCATCGGCGGGGATATCTGCTCCGCTGACGTGAAGGGCTTTATTCATGGATTTGAGAAGAAATAGTTGGTGTGGGTTTTGGGTTAGTTGGGAATAGGATTAGGGGATGCGATTTGTCGCTTTTGAAAAAGGTGATTAGTTGGGAAGGGATTTTATGTCGCTTTTTAGAAAACCACCTCCGCTTCGCTCCGGGGCATGAACTTGCAGTTCATGCTGCTCCGCAAAAACTTTATTACAAATTATGTGTAGCATTACACACTTTCCTATTCTCTGTGTTGGTTCAAATTTTATGCTTTCTCTCTAAGGAAAAAATCCGCGGACGGCTGCTGCGCCACCGCGGATTTTAAATTTTTAAAAATTAAATAAAAAGAGATTCTCGGCGGCGCTAAAGGCGCCGAGAATCTCTACCTTAGAGAAAAAACAATATCTTATTCGTTAAATAAAGAATAGACAGGTGTGTTTCTTAAACCAATTTTGTATAAAAGTTTTGCGGAGCTTTTTCGCACGAACCGGAGGCTCGTGCCCCGTAGCGAAGGAGAAAAGCAGGCATAAATCCTCTTCCCAACGAACTACTACTTTGCCGCGGCTTCACGGCGAGCCTTCATCATGGCCTTCATACGAAGCTCGGTATTGAGGATCTTTTTTCGCAGACGAATGGACTTGGGAGTGACCTCAATCAGCTCGTCGTCGGTAATGAACTCGATGGCTTCCTCCAGACTAAAGATTACGGGAGGAGTCAGGAGCAGCTTCTCATCCGCGCCTGCGGAGCGAATGGCGGTCAGCTGCTTCTTTTTGCAGGGGTTGACGGCAATATCGTCATTCTTGGGGTTTTCACCCACAATCATTCCCTCGTAAACGGGGGTTTGGGGACCGACGAAGAGATTGCCGCGCTCTTGGGTGTTGTATAGACCGTAACGGGTGGTTTCACCTGTTTCGGAGGCTACGAGAGAGCCCGTGAAGCGCATGATGACCTCTCCGCGGTAGGGCTGATAGCCGTCAAAGAGGGTGTTCATGATACCCTCGCCTCGGGTAGCGGTCAGAAACTCGGAGCGGTAACCAAAAAGACAGCGGGAGGGAATCGAATATTCAATTCTCATGCGGTTGCCTACGGGATTCATTTCCAGAAGATCGCCCTTGCGCTGCCCCAGCTTTTCCACCACGGCTCCCACGTATTCCGAGGGAACGTCCA
This sequence comes from Eubacteriales bacterium, assembly GCA_045656325.1. Classification (GTDB taxonomy): domain Bacteria; phylum Bacillota; class Clostridia; order Oscillospirales; family CAG-272; genus HGM12713. Next base: position 22,595 of record JAZOQX010000080.1, on the reverse strand, counting down.
ACGTGACACGCTCCATAGGCTCGCATTTTACGCCGTCAATCTCCTTAAACAGCACGCGGGGATTGGAGCAGGTCATTTCATAGCCCTCGCGGCGCATGGTTTCAATGAGAATAGACAGGTGCATTTCTCCACGGCCCGCCACCTTAAATTCTTCGGTAGTCTCGCCGTCCTCCACGCGGAGGGAAACGTCCTTCAAAAGCTCACGGTAAAGACGGTCGCGAAGCTGGCGGGAGGTAACGAATTTTCCCTCCTTGCCCGCAAAGGGGCTGTCGTTGACCGAGAAGGTCATTTCAAGGGTAGGCTCGCTGACCTTGACGAATTGCAGAGGCTCGGGACAAGCCACCGAGGTGATGGTGTCGCCGATGGTAATGCTTTCCGCTCCCGCAAAGCAGACGATATCGCCCACGCGGGCGGTTTCAACGGGAACGCGGGCAAGGCCGTCGATCTGGAAGAGCGAGATGATCTTGGTACGCTTGGGAGCGGCACCCGAGTGGAAGTTGCAGATGCTTGCTTCCTGTCCCACGGCAATGGAACCGCGCTCAATTCTTCCGATTCCGATACGTCCTACGTATTCGCTGTAATCGATGGAGGAAACGAGAAGCTGAAGCTCATCGTCCTCCGCGCCCTTGGGAGCGGGCATATAATCCAGAATTTTATCAAAAAGGGGAGTCAGATCGGTGCCTGCCACCTCGGGATCCTCGGTAGCGGTTCCAGCTCTGCCCGAGCAATAGATCATGGGGCTGTCCAGCTGCTCGTCCGACGCGTTCAGGTCGATGAGAAGCTCAAGAATCTCATCCTCTACCTCGCCGATGCGAGCGTCGGGCTTGTCGATCTTATTGATGACCACGATCACGCGGTGGTTCAGCTCCAGCGCGCGCTGCAAAACGAAGCGGGTCTGGGGCATGGGACCCTCTGCCGCGTCCACCAGAAGCAAAACGCCGTTGACCATCTTGAGGATACGCTCCACCTCGCCGCCGAAGTCGGCGTGACCGGGGGTGTCCACGATATTGATCTTTACGTCCTTATAATGAACGGCGGTGTTTTTTGCCAGAATGGTGATGCCGCGCTCACGCTCCAAATCTCCCGAGTCCATCACACGGGTTACGGTTTCCTGATTATCACGGTAGATACCGCCCTGCTTGAGCATCTCATCCACAAGGGTGGTTTTTCCATGGTCAACGTGGGCGATAATGGCAATATTTCTCAAATCGGTTCTGGTCACAGCGATGTTCTCCTTACGTTCTGAAAATTTGAAAGTTTAGCAATTTACTATTATATCACATTTTTCGGAAAGAATAAAGAGGAGAAACGACGATTTTTTAATTTTTTTGAAAAAAGTTGTTGTGCAATTCGTAAAAAAGAGGGGAGAACCTTGCGCGTTTCGTTGACAGAACGGTGATTTTGTGGTAAAATAACTACGTATGTAAAAAAGGAGTATGAGTATGAGGAAGATCAATAAAACTCTTGGGATCCGAGAGATCCGACTCTTGATTTTGGATCTGGACGGAACCCTTGCCGATACCATCGGCTCGATCCGCGACGGAGTCAATCTTGCGATGAATCGATACGGCTATCCCGAACGGAGCTATGAGGACATTCGGTGCGCCATCGGAAACGGCGCACGCGAGCTGATCCGACGTTCTATGCCTGCCGAGGCGGCAGCGGACGGGGCGCTGGTGGACCGTGTGTTTGCCGATTATCATGAATGTTACGGAGAGACCTATCTCCATTGCGATACCTGCTATGAGGGGATTATGGAATCCCTGACGGCGCTGAAGGCGAAGGGATATACCTTGGCGGTCCTCTCCAACAAGCAGGACGTATATGTTAAGGGACTTGTGCGAGCGCTTTTCCCCGAGGGATTGATCTCCTACGCGGAGGGACAGACCGAAAAGCCGAAGAAGCCTGATCCCACCGTACCCTTGGAAATTGCCGCGAGGCTTGGCTTTGCTCCCTCGCAGACGGCGTTCCTCGGTGACAGCGAGGTGGACGTAAAGACCGCTTTGAATGCGGGTATGCTGGCGGTGGGCTGCGCTTGGGGCTATCGCGACGCGGCTCTTTTGGTGGAAACGGGCGCGCAGGTTCTTTTGGAGCGTCCCTCGGAGATTGCCGAACTCTTTTTGTCGATCGGTTGACAGATCGATCATTCTGTGATATAATAAAAGAGACCTCTTTCTTCCGAATCAGGAGGGAGGAGAAAGGATAGGTAATTTTGTGAAGGTTGGATTTATTTCCCTCGGCTGTCCGAAAAATCAGCTGGATACCGAGGTGATGCTGCACGAGGTGGCTTCGGCGGGTTATGAGATCACCCCCGAGGAGACCGAGGCAGACGTAGTGATCGTCAATACCTGCGGCTTTATTGAAAGCGCCAAGCAGGAGTCGATCGATAATATACTGGACGTGGCTTGGTTAAAGAAAAATCACTCCTTGAGAGCGATCATCGTCACGGGGTGTCTGGCGGAGCGATACCGCGAGAGTATTCTGGAGGAGATGCCCGAGGTCGACGCGGTGTTGGGTGTGGGAAGCATTCACAATATCGTGGAGGCGATCGAGGCGGTCACCGTCAAGAAAAAGAAGGGTTCAAAAAGAAAATACACCTCCTTTGAGGATAAGGAAACGGTTCGCCTTGGCGGAGACCGAATCCTCACTACTCCCGAGTATACGGCGTACCTGAAGATTGCCGAGGGGTGCGATAATCGTTGCGCCTATTGCGCCATCCCCTCGATTCGGGGAAGATTCCGCTCGCGTCCGATGGAGGATCTGGTGGCGGAGGCAAAGGAGTTGGAGGCGCTTGGCGTTCGGGAGCTGAATATCGTGGCGCAGGACACCACCCGATACGGATTGGATCTGTATGGCGAATACAAGCTGGCGGAGCTTCTAAAAAGGATCACCGAGGCGACCGAGATCCCGTGGATCCGTCTGCTCTACTGTTATCCCGATAAGATCACCGACGAGCTGGTGGCAGAGATTCGGGATAATCCGAGAGTTCTTAAGTACGTCGATTTGCCTATGCAGCATATCAGCGACCCCGTGCTTCGGGCGATGAACCGACACGGAGACGGCGCCATGATCCGAGGCGTGGTGGATACCCTACGCCGAGAGATCCCCGATATCGTGATCCGAACCACCTTCATCGTGGGCTTCCCGGGGGAGACCGAGAAGGATTTCGAGGAGCTTTGCGATTTCGTGCATACGAGTAAATTCGAACACGTGGGCGTGTTCCCCTATTCCCGCGAGGAGGATACGGCAGCGTATGATCTTCCCGATCAGATCGACGAGCAGGTAAAACTGGACCGCATGGATCTTTTGATGCGGGATCAGCTGGAGATCAATGCCGCGTATAACGCCTCTAAAGTGGGAACGGTGATGACCGTGCTTTGCGAGGACTTTGATCCCGTCAGCGAGGTGCATTTCGGCAGAAGCGCCGCCGATGCCCCCGAGATTGACGGAAAAGTATATTTCAAGAGCGGGGCTCGGATTGCCCCTGGCTCCTTCGTGAAGGTCAAGATCCGAGAGGTTCTCGATTACGACCTGATGGGAAGAGCCATCATCAACGAAGAAATTTGAGGAGGGTTCGTACAATGAAAATGAATGTACCCAATCGATTGACCGTACTTAGACTTTGTCTGGTTCCCGTTTTGCTTTTGGTGGGAATGCTTCCCGAGCGTGTGATTCCCTTTTACATTTCCTGCGTGGTGTGCGCCGTTCTGTTTATCGTGACGGCGATCACCGATATGCTGGACGGAAAGATCGCCAGACGGGATAATCTGATTACCGATTTCGGTAAGTTTATGGATCCCGTTGCCGATAAGTTCATGGTAATCGGCGCGCTTTTCGTGATCCTTTATAAGTTCGCGCATCTGCGTACGATCATGATTTTCGTGCTGATCGTGGTGGTGTTCCGCGAGCTGGCTGTGACCTCGATGCGGTTGGTGGTATCCACGGGGCAGGGAATCGTGGTTGCCGCAAACAAGCTCGGAAAGATCAAGACCGTTTCCCAGATCGTTGCCATCAGCACCGTATTTTTGGAGCCCGTGGTACAGAAGATCTTTTTGGAGATCCTGTCCCTTTGCGGCGCGGACCTTGGCTGGACGCGGATCGATATCGTTCCCCTCACGTGGATCACTCTTGCGTTCAGCGTAGTGATGACCCTTTGGTCGGGAATCAACTACATCAAAGCCTATTGGAAATTCTTAGACCCTCAGAAATAAGAGGGCATAAACGAAAAACAGCCGAGATTTCTCGGCTGTTTTTTTTCTTTTGGATTATTCTCGTTGCCTTTTTCTCAGCTCGGAGAGGGACATATGATAATGCTTGCGGATCAGACGCGCGGTGTGCCGCTCGGAATAGTTGATCCGCTTCGCAAGCTCTTGAAGAGAAAGAGCTCGGTTATTCAAAAGATTATCGAGGAGCACAAGGATATCCTCCCGATCTCGGTCCAATCCCGTGGCGTGTTCCTCACAGGAAAAGGCATCCAGCACGCCGAATAGCTCTAAAATAAATGCGGAGGTCAGGGACTTGAGCTGACAGTAGCTCTGCAAGGATCCGCTCCAATCGGCGCGGTTGACGGCTCGAAAACGGGTAAGCAGCTCGGAGGGAAGGGGAATGGGAGAAAGGGCGCGCTGCCGCAACGCCTCCTCAAAGGCGCGGTAAAATCCCGTTTTTCCCTTTTGCTCGGTAAGCGAAAAGGAGATCCCCTCAATCGGGAATTTTTCACCCGACTCGGACACGCGTATATGAGGAATATTGGGAGGAATGATGATAAATTGATTTTTTTGAAGAAGAATATCCTTGTCCTCCACCCGATAGAAAAGAGATTTTTCGGTACAGAACAGGATCTCGTAATATTGGTGGGTATGGGGCTTTCTCAACACCCCGGGCAGGGGGTGTATGGAGAAATGAAAGATTCGGATGGACGCGTCTCCGTAATTCGATTCGATTCCCGTAATTTGTTCCTTCATGTCTGCCTCCTCCGTGTTCTTGGGTGTATTATAACAGAGACGATGGAGTTTTGCAACAGAAAATCGGACATTTTTTTACGAAAATGTCCGATTTTCAGAAGCGTCTTGAAAAAAGAGAGAAACTGTGGTACAATAAAAGCAACTCAAAAAGGAGAGGGATGCTTTCATGAATGAAAAAGAGCTTGCCGAGCTTCGTCGGCGTTACCGTAAGGATAAAAGCAATATTACCCGTGTGTGCGGGTGCTTTGTCAATGAGAAAAAGGAGGTCATTTCGGAATTTGATCAGGGACTGGGACTGATGCCCGAGGAGGAGGCGGAGCAGATGCTCCGTATGCTCAAAAAGGTACTGAGCGGAAACGTGGGGCGGAATCTTGCAGAGGTTCCCTTCAGCACCGCGCAGGTCATGGAGGGCACGGAGCATATGCTTTTGGCTCAGCTTCGCGCGGAGCGACTGAAAAATCGGGAGACGGTTCACCGTTTATATGAAAAAATCATTTCTTCCTACGCGACCGAGGGAAATTTTCTCATTCTTTTGGCGCACGACACCTATGACGTGGTTTCCTATTCGGCAGACGGGGAAAGGAACGAGTCCGCGGAGGTGTTTTCCTATATCCTTTGCGCCGTTTGTCCCATTAAAAACGCAAAGCCCGTGCTGAGCTATTACGTACCGGGAAACTGCTTCCGCTCCATCGGCGCGGATACCATGCTCTGTCAGCCCGAGGTCGGCTTCCTGTTTCCCGCCTTTGACGATCGGACTGCCAATATCTACAAGGCAATGTACTATACCAAGGATCTGACCAATCGGCATGAGGAGCTGGCAGAGGCGCTCTTTTCCTCCGAGCCGCGTCTTCCCATGGCGGCGGCAGAGCAGAAGGCGACCTTTGGAAGCGTGTTGGCAGAGTCCATGGAGGAGGATTGCAGTCTTCGGGTAGTACGCTCCCTCCACGCGCAGGTCTGCCAAATGACCGAGGCGGCAAAGGAGGAGGGGGTAGAGGAGCCATTGACCATTACCTCCGACGTGGCGGCGGATATGCTTCGGCAGATGGGGATTCCCGAGGAAAGAGTCAATACCTTTGAGGAAAAATACAGAGAGGAATTTGGCGACGACGCGGAGCTTTTGCCCAAGAATCTGGCGGACAGCAAGCAATTGCGGGTCAAGACCCCCGAGGTCAGCATTAAGGTGGCGCAGGGGTACGGTGATCTGGTGGAGACCCGTGTGATTGACGGAATCCGTTATATCCTCATCCGCGCGGACGGCGAGGTCGAGGTCAACGGCGTACATATCAAGATATGAAGCCCTTGGTAAAAAAGCCAAGCCCCACCGTCAAGCGGATTCTATGGATCGTTGCGTGTATTCTTCTTTTGCTTCTTTGCTTTCTGTTCTGTATCAATGCCTACGTAAAGGGAAGCACAGATGATCGGATCCTCTCCCTTGAGGAGGCGGCAGGCTTGGAGGACGCGGACTGTATTTTGGTGCTGGGATGCCTTGTGCGCTCGGACGGAACTCCCAGCGATATGCTGGCGGATCGGCTGGCGTACGGCGTGGCGCTTTATGAGAGCGGGGTGTGCGATCGCTTGCTGATGAGCGGAGATCACGGAACCGAGGATTACGATGAGGTGAACGCCATGAAGCAATACGCGGTGGAGCGGGGCGTACCGTCCTCCTCGGTGTTTATGGATCACGCGGGATTTTCCACCTACGAGAGCATTTATCGGGCAAAGGAGGTCTTTGGTGCCCGTCGGATCGTGATCGTCACACAGGAATATCACCTGTATCGGGCGTTGTATATTGCAAGGGCACTCGGTGTAGAAGCCTACGGAGTGGCGGCAGATGCCCGCTCCTATCGGAACCAATGGCAACGGGACGCACGGGAGGTGTTGGCGAGAAATAAGGATTTTTGGCTTGGAATCTGCAAGCCGAGTCCTACCTATCTCGGCACGCCCGTTGATCTTTCGGGGGATGGCGACCTGACAAGCGGATAAAGAAAAGGGACTGATCGTTCAGTCCCTTTTCTTATGTAAAATTTAATCCTTTTCGTTGTAGCAGGCGAAGATTTCCTCTACACGCGCCTTGTCGCGGTTCTTGGTCAACGCGCTGACTACGGGAACCACGATCAGGGAAAGCGCCATGGCGCATACGCCCATTTCGGGAGATTTTGCCGCAGCGGCGGAAAAGCCAGAGGTCAGGGAGATGAAGAGGGTGGCAATGCCTACGGTCAGAAGTCCCGTGATCATGCCCGCGTACGCCCCCGCCTTGGTGATCCGCTTGGAAAAGAGTCCCCAAATGTAAGGACCGATGAAGCATCCCGATACCACGCCCCAAGAGAAGGACATGAGGCTGACGATAATCGGAATGTTCTGAGTGGCGAAGAAGAAGGAGCAACCTACGAAGGCAAGACAGAAGAGTCGGGTCACGACCATCTGCGTATCTGCCTTGAAGGGCTTTTTCTTGAGAGAGGGAATGAGGTCAACCGATACCGCGGACGCGGAGGTGAGGACCACTGCTTCCAGTGTGGACATGGAGGCCGACAGAAGCAGGATCATAATGACTGCCAAGAGAATCATGCCGAAGGTTCCGTTTCCGAGTACCTCGACCAAAAGCGTGGGAATAACCGAGTCCACGCCGCCCTCGGGAAGCTGACCGCCGAGAATGAGACGGGAGGTGCTTCCTACGAGATAAGCGCCACAGCCGATGACGAGGCAGAAGATGGTAGAGATCACCGTACCGCGCTTAATGGAGGCGGTGTCCTTGACGGCGTAGAACTTTCCGATCATCTGAGGAAGTCCCCACGTACCGAAGCTGGTGAGCATGATATTGAAGCAGAGGAATTTAAACGACGAGCCGCCAAAGATCGAGGTAAGCTGATCTCCGCTTGTGGGATTCGGATCGCTCGGCAGAGATTCAAAGGCACCGAGATTCTCAAGGAAGCCCGAAATTCCGCCCACGCTCTCATGGCTGAATACCGCAATGACCAGCGAAACGACACCCATGAGCATGACTGTACCTTGGATCAGATCGGTGTAGGTGGTCGCTACGTAGCCTCCCGCTACTAAATAAATGGCGGTGAGAGAGGCGATGATGAGCATCCATACCCACGTCTCTACTCCGGGGAAAATGGTGCTGAAGAGAGCGCCAAGACCCTTGTATACCGCAGCGGAGTAGGGAAGAAGGAAGATAAAGATGACCAAGGAGGCAAGGAGCTTCATGCCCTTGGAATTATATCGCTTTTCAAAGTATTCGGGCATGGTCTTGGCTTCCAGCTTTTTGGTCATCTTTCTGGTTCTGTTGGCGAACAGAAGCCAAGAAAGCAGACAACCGAGAACGGCGTTGCCAATGCCGATCCAGATGGCTCCGATGCCGATATTCCAGCCGTGCTGACCCGCGTAGCCCACGAATACCACCGCCGAGAAATAGGCGGTTCCGTAGCCAAAGGCGGTCATCCAGGCGCCTACGTTTCGTCCGCCGATGAGAAAGCCGTCCAGCGTTTTTGTCTTTTTGTAGCTGAAGCAGCCGATCAATGCCATGGAGATGGCATAAATGCAGAGCGCGATGATGGTGAAAAGCTGTACTTGTGTCATGTTGTTCCTCCTTGTTGAATGCGTTGTGAAAATAAAAACGTCCTCTGTATCCAATCATACAGAGGACGAGAAAAACCCGCGGTACCACCTCAGTTCACCGCAACCTCACGGCTGCGACCTTTCCGAGTGTCAAGCAACACTCTCGTTCTGTGACGGGAACTCCCGTTGCCGCCTACTAAAGGAAGACCCTCGTTCGGAGCACTGCTCACAGGATGTATTCGGGGGGGGATTTTTCCATTGTCTCGCACCAACCGACAACTCTCTGAGGAAGCCTCCGAGCCTACTTGTTCCTGCTCAAACGCATTTGACATGGGTATTATAACATTTTATCACGGTAAAGTCAAGAGGGTTTTAAAAATTTTTTGACCGATTTCAGGGGCGTTCCCTCAGGGGAAGTGCCAAAATTTCCTCTTTTCGCGCAAGAAGCTCGTCGGTCGAGAGGGCTTTTTCCAGTACGTCGGCACCGAGACGGTCTACGGTTGCGCCAAGACGCTCTTTTACGTATCCGTTTTCCTTGTACCAAAGCAGAACCTTTTCGATGACGTTCGGAACGTCATCGGGGGTGTAGGTTCCGCGAAGCAGCGTACCCATTCTTTGGGTTTTGCCCCACGTACCGCCCACGAAGATGCGGCACGCCGCTTCCGCCTCCTTGGGGAACGCGCCGAAGGGGCATTTACCGACGCACACGCCGCATTTCGTGCATTTTCTCTCGTCTGCCACAGCCCGTCCGTTTTCCATTGATACCGCGCGGGAGGGACAATTCTCCGCCACAAGACAACGCTTACAGCCACGGCAGAGATCGGGATTGGGAGAGAAGGCGCGGCAGCCCTCGATTCCTACGTCGTTGAGGCTGGGCTTCATGCAGCTGTTGGGACAGCCGCCGATGCCGATCTTGAATTTATGAGGGAGCTTTACGTCCCGCATTCCGATATAGAAGCGATCGAACACGGTCTTGGCAAGGGCTTGGGTGTCTATATTTCCATAGATACAGGTGGTTCCCTTGCAGGCGGCAATGGGACGGACCTTTGCGCCCGTTCCTCCGAAGGAAAGACCTTTTTCCGCCATAAACGCTTCCGCGTCGGGGATGCGATCAAAGGGGATCCCCACCACCTCGGCGGCAAGCCGTGCGGTAAAGATGACCTTTCCGTTTCCAAAGAGCTCGGCGCATTCGGCAAGCGCGCGAAGTTCCGCGGGGGAAAAGACACCCGCAACGGTTACAATCCTTCCCGAAAAGCAGTCGGTCCCTCGGTTTCTGAGGAAGCCTCTTCCCTTAACACTCATGATTTGTTCTTTCGTCAGACTCATTGTTTGCCTCCGCTTCGTTGACATTTTTGTGGGAATATGATACAATCATTATAACACGATACCAAAACGGTGTCAATTACCCGAGAGGAAAAGGAGAGAGAAAATCATATGAAAATCGTCAGGAGGAGCAAGAAAATTTTTTCGTTTTTTCTTGCCTGTCTTTTTTGCATGGCGTTCCTTTCCTGCGGAGAAAGTCGAAAGCTCTCGGAGAACGTCTTTGCCCGATTTACCGATGATCTTGGGCGGGAGGTTGTCCTTGAAAATGAGCCGACGCGGGTGGCTGCTCTGCTTGGGAGCTTTGCCGAGGTTTGGACTTTGGCGGGAGGAGCGCTTTGCGCCTCTGCCGAGGACGGATGGAGTGATTTTGGATTAGCGCTTGGGGATGCGGTCAATATCGGCGGTGCTCATTCTCCGAGTACGGAGCGGCTTTTGGCGGCCGATCCCGAGCTTGTGCTTGCCAGCGCCTCTACCGCCTCTCACGTGGCGATGGGGGAGATCTTGGAGGAGATGGGGATTGCCGTAGCCTATTTTGACGTGGACCACGTCTCGGATTATCTGCGAATGCTGAGGATCTGTACCGATCTGACGGGACGGGAGGATCTTTACGAAAAAAACGGCTTGGAGATTCAGGAAAGGATCCAATCGATCAAGAAGCAATACGCCGAGTTGGGTCCTTCCGACGGGGAACGAACCGTTCTGCTTCTTCGGACCTCCTCTGCCACGGTGAAGGCGAAGGGAAGTCAGGGGACGATTCTTGGTGAGATGCTGGCGGATATGGGCTGTATCAACCTTGCCGACCGCGACGGGAGTCTTTTGGATCGACTGAGCGTGGAGACGGCGATCAAGGCGGAACCGACCCATATTTTTATCGTGACGATGGGGAACGATACCGAGGGGGCGTACGCCTCTCTCCGACAGATGATGGCGGACAATCCCGCCTGGGGAAGCTTGCGTGCCGTTCGGGAAAACCGAGTGCACGTTATGGATAAGGAATTGTTTAATTTGAAGCCTAACGCGCGTTGGGCGGAGGCGTATGAGGTGTTGTATGAAGCGCTTACCAAGCCGTAAAAGTGGAACAACGGGAACGGTGTTCCTTTATATATTGGGCGCGGCGGGGATTTTGCTTGCTCTTATGGCGGGGCTTTGCTTCGGCGGGGTCTCTCTATCCCCGTCGGAGGTAATCGGCGCGTTGTTCGGTGATAGCCCGTCCTCTCCCGAGGCAAGGATCCTTTGGTACGTCCGTATGCCCAGAACGATGGCGGCGCTCCTTTGCGGCGCGGCACTGTCAGCCTCGGGCGCGGTCCTGCAGGAGGTGCTGGGAAATCGATTGGCGTCTCCGAGTGTCATTGGCGTCAATTCGGGAGCGGGGCTTGCGGTGGTAATTTGCTCGGCGCTTGGTCTGCTCGGCGGATGGCAGGTCTCTCTCTTTGCCTTTCTCGGCGCGCTTTTGGCGGTGCTTCTGGTTGCCCTCGGTTCTAAAAGGTGGGGAATGTCCCAAGGAACGGTCATTCTCATGGGAGTGGCGCTGAACGCGTTATTTGGCGCGGTGGGAGATACGGTTACCACCTTCATGCCCGAGGTCGCCATTTACGGGAACGATTTTAAAATCGGGGATTTTTCCTCGGTGACCTATAAAATCTTGATCCCCGCCTCGGCGGTCATTACTCTTGGACTGTTTCTACTGTTGCTTTTTTCCAAGCGCTTGGAGGTGCTGGCGCTGGGGGATGATACGGCAAGAAGTCTCGGAATGAATACGGTGCTGATGCGCGTGCTGTTTTTGGGCTTGGCGGCGCTTCTCGCGGGAGCGGCGGTAAGCCTTGCGGGACTTCTTTCCTTCGTGGGCTTGCTCGTCCCCCACGCCGTCAGAGGGCTGTCTCGGGGAGGGAAGCATCTGTTGCCCCTTTCGGCAATCCTCGGAGCGGGATTTGTGGCGATCTGTGATACGCTGGCGAGAACGGTGTTTGCTCCCTATGAGGTTCCCGTAGGCATCTTCATGGCGTTCCTCGGCGCACCCTTCTTCCTTTTCATTCTTATCAAAGGCAAAGGAGGGCGGAAAAATGCTTGAGATCAAGGGCTTGTCGGCGGGATACGGCTCCCGCTCCGTGCTTCAAGACGTGAGCGTGGGCTTTGAGCGCGGTGCTTTGACCTGTGTGATCGGTGTCAACGGATGCGGGAAAAGCACACTGTTGAAGACGGCTGTAAGGATTCTCTCGCCGATGAGTGGGGAAATCACAGTTGATGGAAAGCACGCAAAAAAAATGTCCCGCAGGGAATACGCGCAAAGAGTATCCTATCTTTCTCAGGGGAGAGAGGTCCCCTCTATGACGGTAGAGCAGCTTGTTTTGCACGGAAGATTTCCTCATCTCGGATTCCTTGGACGCTACACAAAAGAGGATCGCTCGGTTGCTCGTGAGGCGATGGAACGGATGGGATTGATGTCCTTTGCCCAAGCATCGCTTTCCGAGCTTTCGGGCGGAATGCGGCAAACGGCGTATCTTGCCATGGCGCTTGCGGGGAATGCGGATTACATTCTTTTGGACGAGCCGACCACCTATCTGGACGTTGCCCATCAGCTTTCGCTGATGCGTACGCTCGGTGAGCTTGCCAAGGAGGGAAAGGGAATCGTGGCGGTATCTCACGATCTGCCTATGGCGTTTTCCTATGCCCATCGCGTCGTCGTCATGACAGAGGGACGGGTGGCTGCGGTGGATACGCCAAGCAGGCTTTGCGAGGGAGATCTGCTTTTGCGTCTTCTCGGTGTGTTGGTTCGACAGGAAAACGGAAGGTTCTTTTATTCCTGATCCTCCCGTGGGTCTTGCCATATTTCATTTTCGCGGTCCTCTCCGCTTACCCATGTAAAAAAGCCATCCCCCCGTAAAAGCGGGGGGATATTTATTTTGAAATGTTCACGAAGTGTTCACCGTTATCTTTAGGCAATCTTTAGCAGGGGCGGGTATAATGATGCCATAGCATGGAAAAATGGGAGAACCCCGAGAAAGCATGAGAAGAAAGGATTTAAAAACATGAAACCTACCGCAAAAAGCAATGCAAAGCCCACAGCGAAGGCAACGCAGCCGAACCGACGCGCCGCGGCAAAGAAAAAGAAAAGAATCATCATTTCCGCCATTGCCGCGAAGATCGCCGAGGTTTCGGCTATCAGTGAAGAGGGTGTGCTTACTCTTACGATCTACGACTTGACCGAGGATGGAGAAGAGTATACGTTTACCGACGTAAAAGCCGTGGATTTTACGAACTACGCAGCAACCGAGGAAACCGAAGAATATACGATTGGCTCCTCCGACGTGATATACACCGTAGATAATAAAGCTCTTATCGAAATTGAGAGCACAGACCTTGTTGTTGGCGATATGCTCGTGCTCCATGAGGTTTCGGATGACCGCACCAATCTGATTGCGTATCACGCCCAGAGCGAAGAGGAGCAGCAGCCCGGTAGCGGAAGTGCCTAAGGCGAATGTGTCTAAGGTCGAAGCGCCCAAGGTTGCGGTGTCCGATCCGAATAAGGAAAAGCTTGTAATCCAATCGCTTTCCGAATAGATAACCGTGAAGGACGTGTCCGAAAAGATCGAAGAGATCGACTCTGTTTCCAAGGATAAGACACTCAATTAAAATCCAAACAAAAATGCCGAGAAATTAGCGTGATACTCTTAACGGAGTATCACGCTAAACTATGATTGCCCTTGTGGGAAAGTTATCAGTTTAGAAATGCTGCGCATTGTTATGGTTGGCTTCGCCAAGTTGAAAAGGCGGCTGAGGGATTGTTTTGCGGTAAACTTTTATTTTTACAATCCATCCGTTTCGCTACACGACCCTTCCTTTACACAAGGGAGGCTCTCTTACCGCCCGACGGTACGCCTAAAAGGTGTAACACACTATACCTTGCAGGCAAGGAGCGTGAAAAGGAGTACGAACAAAATCGTTCGTACTCCTTTTGTGGTTCCTACAGGTAAAACCTGCTTTATGGAAGGATCCCCTTGGTCTGTCCTCTGTTTTCTATATGTTTTTACGGTTCGTGGCGGAGGCTTTTTCGGTAGGTCCGGGGGGAGACGCCCTCCTTTTTTTTGAACACGTTGGAGAAGTAATTGGAGTCGGTATATCCGATGGCGAAGGAGATCTCCGTGACGTTCAGGTGGGAGAAGGCAAGGAGGCGTTTGGCGTTTTCAAGGCGGACGTCGGTCAGGTATTCCCGAAAACTCTTGCCCGTTTCCCGTCGAAAGGTATGGCTGAAATAGGATCGACTGCACCCAAACAGGCGGCATAGCTCCTCTTCCGTAAGATCCAAGCTGTAATTCATTTGAATATACCGCAGGATTCGGGTGAGCACATTCTCCTTTTTCTCCTCCCCGCGCTCCTTACGGTATGCCAGCTCCAGCATCAGGCACAGGGGCGCGATGAGGGTGTCGACCCGCTCTCGGTCGGGTACGGTTCCGCAGAGCGTGCCGTATGCCTTTTGCAATACGGGCTCGGCGTATCCGAATTCCTTGGCGGTCTGTGGGATTCGACTTGCCCCCTCCTTTGTGGCGTAGCCGCTGACCGAGATAAAGCCGATGACGCCTCGGTCATTCTTGAGGGGATAGACGTATTCAAGGACCCCCGCGTGGCAAAGACCGCAAAGGGGTAGGTCCTGCTGCTTGAGCCTTCCCAACACCTTTCTTTGCTGTAAGAGGCACCGCTCGTATCCCTCTTTGGTGGATTTGACGTGGGTACAGTAGGGGTTGGCGTGGGTGTTAAAATGCATGAGACTGCTGAAGGTAATGAGGGTCTCCGTTTCGATGGGGTGGATCGTGACCAAAAGCCCACACTCCCGAATCAGGTAGACGACGTAGTTTTCAATTGCTTGCAATTCTTTCATATATTTGCCCGTTTTTATAGTTTTTATGCATTAAAATTCTATGATTTCTTTGCTTTTTATGATACCATTATATCATAGGATCTTTTAGAAAGTCAAGACCGACGGAGGGAAAAGATGAAAAACATATCGTATCAAGCCGATCTTTGTGTGGTGGGCGGCGGCATGGCGGGGCTTTGCTGCGCCATTGCGGCGGCACGCCACGGAAGCAAGGTGATTTTGGTGCAGGACCGCCCCGTGCTTGGGGGAAACGCCTCCAGCGAAACCCGTATGTGGATCGGCGGCGCCTACCGCAGCGGCGGCAGTGTGCTGGACATACGCGAGGGAGGAATTGTGGAGGAGCTTTTTCTGGAAAACTTCTACCTCAATCCCGCGCTGAAATTCCCAATTTGGGACAGCGTGCTTTACGGGAAGGCAAAGGTGGAGAAAAATCTGACGCTCTTGTTGAACACAAGCTGCTTTGACGCTACCATGGACGGGAATCGGATCGCAAGCATTCGGGCGTGGCAATCCAATGCCGAGACCTTCCATCACATCTCTGCCACCTACTTTGCTGATTGCTCGGGGGATTCGATCCTGGCTCCCCTGACGGGTGCCGAATTTATGTACGGCAGAGAGGCGAAGGCGACCTTCCATGAGACGATCCCCCCTGACGTGGCGGATCAAAAGACTATGGGCATGAGCTGTTTATTTCAGATCCGCGAGACCGACCACAAGGTTTCCTTTACGCCGCCTCCGTGGGCGTATAAATTCGAGAGCGACGCCGATCTCCCACCCGTATCTCCCGATCAGAACGACAATTTCTGGTGGATCGAGGTGGGCGGTGAGTGGGATTGCATTCACGACACCGACCGATGCCGCGACGAGCTTGTGAAAATTTGCTACGGCGTATGGGACCACATGAAAAATTACGGCGACCACGGCGTGGATAATTGGGAGATGGAATGGATCGGCTTTCTGCCGGGAAAGCGGGAGAGCCGACGGTACGTGGGCAAGCACGTCGTTACGCAAAACGACGTAGAGGCAAAGGGGTGCTTTGACGACATCGTAGCCTATGCGGGCTGGTCCATGGACGATCATTTTCCCGAGGGCTTTTACTACAGAAAGGGGCTTACCACGGTCTTTCATCCTGCCCCCCGTCCGTGGGGCTTGCCCCTTCGATGCATGATCTCCGCCAATATTGAAAATCTCGTTTTTGCGGGGAGAAACATCAGCGTGACCCACGCCGCTCTTTCCTCCTCCCGTGTGATGGCAACCTGCGCCATTCTGGGACAGGCGCTTGGCACCGCGGTTGCCCGGGCGATACAGGAGGGCTGTTCTGTGGAGCAGGTGGATATTCGCAGACTTCAGCAAACTCTGATGGCGGACGATTGCTACATTCCCCGACACCAAAGAGAGGTCCCCGCGCTGACCGCGCAAGCCTCGTGCAACGCCGAGGTGGTGCGAAACGGCATCGACCGTGGAGAGGAGAATCTGTGGATCGGTGGGGCAGGGGAGTTTGTTGAATATCGGTGGGACGAGGACCGTCAGATCCGAGAGATCCGCCTGGTTTTCGACAACGATATGAACCGCAAATATCACAATATGCCCTGCAATTATCCCCTGACGCAGACGAAATTCAAGCTTCCCCAGACGCTCATCCGGGAATACCGAATCGAGGGGGAGCGCTCTGATGGAGAGCGGTTTTCTCTGTATGTGGGGGACAACCATCAGCGCTTCGTTCGTCACGCAGTGGATTGGCAGGTAAGGCGGCTTCGCTTTATTCCCCTGTCTACCCATGGCTGTGAGCAATTTCGCTTGTTTGATTTTGAGATTCAATAAGGAGAGGATACCATGAATCAGAGAAGATTTGTTCGGGATAAGATCGAGGAGTTGGGGTACTTGCATACCAATGCCAAGCTGATCTGGCCTCGCTCGGAGACCGAGACCTATTACGACAGACCGCAAAATTCCTACGTTTGCTTTCGGAAGAAATTCCACCTTTCGGGAATGGAGGCGGGCGCCACGGCGCGTGTCTTTGCGGATTCCCGCTACGTTTTGTATATCAACGGGCAATACGTGACCAAGGGACCTGCGAGGAGCGATCCTCGTTGGCAGTTTGTGGACGAGATCGACGTCGGAAAATACTTGCGGGAGGGGGAGAATCTAATTGCCGCCATGGTGTTATATTACGGCTATGGCACGGGGCATTCCATGGATTCGATCCCATGCTTCCTGTTCGATGCTCGGATCGGAGACGCCTCGATCCTGACCGACGTGTCCTGGGTCTGCAAAAAGTGCGATGCCTTTCGTCCCGGGGCTCCCCGTGTGAACGGCTGCAAGGGACCCTGTGAGATCTTTGACTGCCGCCGATACGAGGAGAATTGGATGATGGCGGATTATGACGACGGTGATTGGGAGCGGGTACGCGCCCGTGACGTGCATCGCCTTTCCCCCTTTCGCAATCTCTTGGCGCGTCCGATTCCCCTGTTGCGGGAGGAGCGGATCGATGCGGTCTCGGTCATTGCCGTAGGAGAGGGAGTGACGGCGTCCGAGGAATTGACGGAGCGGTTGCATCACGCCATCAAGGCGGAATGTGGTTCCATGAGGCTGGAGCCTGTATGTCGGTCCCTCCCCTTACAGGTGCCGCCCCCTTCGTCGGCGGAGCGCTTTTCGGTCGTATGTGTGGACTTCGGTCGGGTGCTGACGGGATATTTACGCCTTGGTGTGAAGGGGCATGAGGGGGACGTGGTGGATGTGATCTTTGCGGAGGTCAAGACCCCCGATCTGCGCCCCTTTGTGAACGTCAAGACCTACCGCCCCCTCTCTCGCTTTATTCTGCGTGAGGGAAGCAACGATCTGCAGGTATTTTTCAATTATGACGCGATGCGGTACGCCTATTTGGTGTTCCGTGGGGAGAATGCCGAGTTGTGCGCCGCCTCCATGTCTTGGGTGACCTATCCCATGGACCGAATGTCCTCCTTTACTACCGAGGAGCCGAGGCTACAGAAGCTATGGGACATCAGCGCCCACACTCTGCGGCTATGTATGCAGGACGGCTTTTTGGATTCGCCCAGTCGAGAGCAGCAGCAATGGATGGGGGACGCCCGCTGTCAGGCGCGCTTTAACGCCTACCTTTCGGGGGATATGCGAATGCTTCGGAAGATCCTCTATCAGTTTGCTCAATCCCAGGATTACGAGGGCATGACCTGCTCCCGCTATCCCGATCAGAACATCAACCTTGCGCCGATCCCCGATTTCTGTCTGCAATGGCTGGGTGCCTTTGAGGATTACTACGATTTTACGGGAGACCTGAAGCCTGCGAGTGATCTGTACGACCACATGATCCGTGCTGTTCGGTGGTTTACCGCCTTTTTGGGTGAGGACGGTTTGCTTTGGAATATGCCGTATTGGCAATATTACGATACGGGCTTTAACGCCCTCGGGCAGAGAAGCGACTACGAGGTAGGAGAGGAAGGGTGCGCCTGCGCCGTGGATAACCTGATGCTTCTGGAGGCGGTGGGGATCATGCTTCGCTTTGCCCGCTTGCTGGACGATGGGGAGGCGGTGGCGTTTTACGGCGACTTCTACGTGAGGCTTGTCGATGCCTGCAAGCAGGCGTTCTGGAGTGAGGAAAAGGGGTGCATGATCGACTGCATTCGTCCCACTCGCCCCTCGGAAAGCGTATCCGAGCTGGTCAATGCCCTGGCTCTTCTGCATCTGTTTGCGCCTCACTCCCCCGAAGCGGAGGCGATTTTGCGGAACGTCTTTGGGGAAGGAGCAAGGGACACAGTGGTAAGAGCGGATTTCTATTCCTCCTCTACCGTTGTTCGCGCCTTGGTCAAGCACGGGGCGGGTGCCTGTGCGATCCGTTTGATGCTGGATCTATATGCCGAAACCCTGTCAGAGGAAGCCGACGCCACCAGCACCTGGGAGACGAGGCGGTTGTTTCTCTACGATGACGACGGCAACGTTACCTGGCAACACAGTGCCTGCCACGCCTGGGGTGCGGTGGGGCTGTTGATCGGCGGGGAACTTTTGGGCGGTGTGCGCTATGAGAGCGGTGTTCCCGTATTGGATGACGTTCCCACCCTCGTTCCGTTTGAGGCGGAGATTTGTATGCCGGGCAACTGGCGATTGATCTGTCAGACGAAGGACGGCAAGCTGATCCGACGGTTGATTCGTGAATGACCCGATGCGGTATAAAAAGAACAACTCCCCGTCCATACAAGGGCGGGGAGTTGTTTGTGCCAGGGGGCGATTGGTTTTTTTGGGAGACACCCGAACAAGCCCATTGGTTATGTTACTCGCACTCCCTCTAAACTCGCAAAATTACATAGCAAAAGGCTGAACCCTTTGCTTAATTAAAAGCTTTTGACTCAGCCCCATATTTATTTTCAAAGCGCTTTGGTAATTGCATTAAAGTATTGCGCAAGTCCGACTACATCAGCACCGAGATTGATGAAGTTAAAGCCCTCAGCAATCAGCTCCTCACGATTTTGGAGTCCGCCGACCGTGCCCGCCATTTTGCCGTGCGCACGAGCCGTTTTTGCCACGAGAGCCCGTGCCGCTCTTGTTTTCTCATTCATGATATCATGTGGCATTCCGATGGCATGGCTGAAGTCGGCAGGTCCGAAAAAGATCATGTCGATGCCGGGAAGCGCACAAATCTCCTCAAGCTCATCCATTGGCTCGGGATCCTCGATCTGAACGATATTGAAACGCTCGCGGTTGGCTTCCGTAATGTAATCCATCGTGGAGATCATTCCAAAGGCACCGTCCGCATTGCCTCCGTCAATGGGGCGGCGACCGAGGGGATGGAACTTGGTGTAGTAGACGATCTGCTTTGCTTCCTCGAGACTCATCAGATGTGGGATCATAATGCCCGTTGCATCTGCCTCATAGGGCTTAATAAAATCGTTGTAGCTTCCCTTGGCTACGCGAACTACGGTATCCACGTCGTAAAGCTTTGCGGCACGGATCATATTTTCAAGATCAATGTAATCCGAGGGTACGTGCTCCATATCGATCCAAATGCTGTCAAAGCCTGCCATTGCCGCCATCTCCGCAATTCTCGGCTCTGCCAAATTCAGTTTTATGGAATATGCAATACCACCCTTTCGGATTTTTTCAAGCACACGGCTTTTTCTCATGTGATACATATCGTTATTCCTCCTCTATCTTCCATCTTTGCTGAAGAATCACCGCAGGCTCTTCTGCCAAGAGATGGGCATAAAATACCGTTATAAGGCTTCCGTCCGCACATTCTACGGTCGATGGATAGCCGAGATCGGGACTGATTCCGTTGACGTAGAGATCATGTCCCACATCCCAGGTTTTTCCTTCGTCACGGCTGAACATTGCCTTGATTCCCGATGGTTTTCCACGGTATCCGTAGGTAGCGATCAGGATTCCGGAGGAATGGCGGAAGAGATGTGAGGGAGCGCCTCCCATGCGACTGAGGATCGGATAGGGAGTCTCCCAGCTTTTTCCGCCGTCACGGGAACGTGTCTGAAAGATCGTAAAGGCTCTCTCCTGTCCATCCCCCCGTTGCTGGGCGCGAATGTGCACCAAAATGCTTCCATCCCTCAAAAGGATCGCATGAGGCTCACAGGACAAAAGCCTTTGTCCATCAAGGACGGCATCATCAATGCATCCCACGTATTCCATCTCTCCATCGGCATGGATGCGGTATGCCTCAATACGGTCGTCCTCCTGCACGGCATCGTTGAAAGAAAATTTTCTTCCGACCCACAAAAGATCCCCATCCGAAAGCGCAATCGGTCCGTGGGGGGAGGTTACGGGGCTCTTCATCAACCTTCCAAAGGTTACGCCGCAATCGTGGCTGATGCGGAAGGTTGCCCCCAGGTCTCTTGCTTCTTCTTCCTCCGTAACGGTATCCAAATATGCCAAAGCGTACGCATCGACACCACGCCGATAGGATCTTTGAAACTCCGTGGTGTTGTTGAAGGAGGTTACAATTACGTCCGAGTCTCCAAACGGAAGGATTCCGCCATCGCGATCATCCAATACCGTATCAATTACGGGAGCGGGAGCGGTGTACGTCTCTCCGTCGTCTTCACTGTATGCGATTAAGGTTTTCCCAAACGGACATACGTGCCGCAGACGAAATCCCGATGCCACTACTGCAATTTTACCGTTTTGAAGCCTTGTAACCGTAGGCCATCCAAAATAGCAATGCTTGCTATTTGGATTACTCATAACCACTTGTGGTTCTCCAATTCTGTTAATTTTCACATTTTCCTCCTTGACATTTATAAATTTTGGATTATAATCATATTATAGCAGATCTTCTGCTTGTTTTCAATAAACGCATTTGACAACCATAAAAAATCAATGTCAGAAAAGGAAATGTCATGGCGCAAAATCTTTTTATTCAATCTGCCCCCAACGGGAGAAAAATCTTTATTCAACCCGGCTTTTGGGAAACCGTTCGTCCCAACGACCGTCTGCATAAGCACAATTACACCGAAATTCATCTTGTATCGGGCGGAAGATGCCGCTTTTGCGTGGAAGAAAGAGTGATCGATCTTTGCGACGGTGACCTTCTTCTTATCCCAAAGAAAACCTTACATTGCTGTACCGAACAAGATGCGTGTGTCAGGCACACCGCATTTCAAATGGATACCAAGGATTGCGAAATCGAGATCCACTCTCTGCCCTGTGGATTGGTTCTTGAATTTTTCCGTCAGATTCCCGAAATTGAGAAGCACGACAACTACGGCGTCATTAGCACCTTCATCTCTCTTTTTTACAGCTTTCTGAAAAAGGATACGGAGGCGGTCGCCACTCCCATTACGGATGACGGATTTTTGGTGCAGGAATTTTTCTTTCACCGCTACGCCGAGGATGTTCAGCTTTCCGATCTTGCCTCACTGCTTCATCGTTCCGAGCGACAGACAGAACGCCTTGTGCTCGCGTGTACGGGCCACACGTTCCGCGAGGAGCTGGCACGCACAAGGATCGAAATTGCAAGACGATTGATGGAGTCCACCAGCCTTTCTCTCCAAAGCATTTCCGAATATGTGGGATACCGTTCCTATGCCGGTTTTTGGAAGGCACTCAAAAAATATGGATGAATTTACAAAAACCGAAGAAACCGTACGATATAGAAGCGATGATAGTAGATGCTTCGAAAAATAAGCCGAGTGCATCGAATTTATAAATCGGAATAATTGCCGAAATCAATCGAAAATTAGGCAAAAATCTCCGCAAGTGGTCAAACGTGTGGTCAAAGGCGAAAAATGGGCTTGTTCAACTCTCAAAGAAGGGAAGAACAAGCCCATTGATTATTTTGCAAAAACACGAGATTTCGCGAGGATTTGCGAGAAAATAAAAGAAAATCGGAGGTTCGGTTGAACCTCCGATCTTGGTCTGAATGATAAGACTTACCTTGGGGTCTCTACTACCTCAACGCGTGTCAAATATTGAACTTGTGGCCTTTATTTGCGTGTATTACGGCCTTTATATTAGTCAACACTTTTTTTGGAATTTTGCAAACTTTTTTGACTTTTTTAGAAGTACAGAAATTAGACGTACTCGCAAGTATACATACCGTGAAAGTAAGCGGAAGTTGTTTAGAACTTACAAGCGCATTATATTTTTAGCGGGGATATGCTTCCTTAAACTGAACGTCCCCCCTATCCCAAATCGGATAAGGGGGGCGTATTGTTGCCTACATTCTATTGAGAATTTTACTCAATGAGTGGTTATGACTCAATATTGGAGGGCGGAGCTTGCTAGATGATAAGCTGTAAAACGTTGTCATGGGCGCATAATTTGATCGATTTCTTCACTTTGGTCACCGACGAGAACCTCAAATTCGTCGGCAGTTGCCGAAGGATTATACGTGGTGTAGTGAACGGTGAGAATATCTCCTTCGG
>JAZOQX010000079.1:0-6322 GCA_045656325.1 Eubacteriales bacterium | reverse complement strand
CCGCGATACCGCGTCATTGACCGCCGTATTGGTCGATCTCGGACGAACCACCGAAAATTCGGCAAGGGCGTAGCGATAGACCTGCTCGCTTCCCTCTCCTTCGTCGGTGTCGGAGGTATCTCCTCCGTTCGAGGTGTCGGAGGTATCTCCTCCGTTCGAGGTGTCGGACGGCTCCCCACTCAAGGGTTCCTCCCCTTTGTTACACGAAATCACACTGCTGAGAATCAGTAAAACTGTCAGTAAAAGTAAAATGTACCTGATCACTTTTTTCATACCTTTTCCTTTGTTTCAACCGTACAAAATTTCCTTTGACATTCTATCATATGTCGTTGAAAATGTCAAGAGAATTTAAGAAAATGTTTACAATTGGACGATCTGCGAATAAAAGTTTACAAATCAATAAAGAATTTTTTCGAAACTTATGATACAATAAGTGAAACGATATATCTTCGAGGAATTTTCCTCAATAAGGAGACTTATGAAACAAAAGAACAAAAAAATTTCCACCCGTGAGCAGGAGATCCATGCCGCGCTTGCTTGCCACGCCTCATCCGCAAAACGGTTATATATTCTGATGCTTTTGCTTACATACGGGTTGTTTGCTCTGAACACCTTGGTGCTTTCTCCCCTCTGGAGCTCTCTTGCCAGCGACGTTCTGATTCCCGAGCTGCTCCCCAATCTGGTATCTGCGCTTATGTACGTGATCCACCTTTCGGTCATTCCCGCTGCCGCGTGGTGTTTGATCGGATTCGCCTACTTCCGAAGAGAGGCATCCTCGGTGGTTCGCCGCTTGACGATCTTCTATTTTGGCTCGCTCTTCTTTTGCCGCTTCTGCGATATGGCGGCGGCCCTTATGCTCAACGGCGCCCTCTATCTGGAGGAGGATATCATCTATCCCACTTGGTACTTGATCTTAGATTTGATCTATAATCTCGTTCTTTTCTTCCTTATGCGGAGCTTCGTTATGAAGCATCGCGCCCGTGAGGTAGCAAAGGTTCAGGCGGCTTTGGCGGCTTCCCCCAAGCATTTGGTGGAAATTCGCGCCGAGTCCCTCTATCCCTTTGGCAAGTTTTACAAAAAGGGGAATCCCGTTCAGTCCCTGACCCTCCGATTCGCAGGGATCCTCGCGGCACTCACCTTGATTCAGGAGATCCTTTATACTGTCGCCTATCTTTACGATTCTACCAATCCCCTCACGGGCATGGAGATCTTCGTTATGGTCGGTCGGTATCTGGATGCTCTCTTGGTGGGAGTCTTCTTCTACCTGTTTTCTCTCCTTCTCTACCGTTTTTTGTTCAGAAAAGCAATCGCGGAGGACGAAGACGAGGACAACGAGGAGGAAGAATTGTCCTCAGAGGAAACGACCGTCGTTTGATCCTTTCTGTTTTCCATTGAAAAAACCGCTTTCACTATCTAAATCATAGCAAAAGCGGTTCCTTTTTATTCAATTGACGCACCTGTTTTCAAGCGCTCAGGATAGCATCTGCTGGAGAATCACCAGCTTGTTGTTGGCGTATTCGTAGGCTCCCTTAAAATCCTCCCGCTCGCGGCAGCAGATCTCAAGGTCGCAGAATACGAAATACAGCACGGGCTTGGGAACCGAGATCTCCTCGGTAAGAATGCGGTGAAGCAATTCGTACGCCTCGGAAAAATTTCCCTCCTCCATTTGCTTTTCCGCTTGCAGATGCAAGGAAAAGGACGAGTCCTGTCGATTGAGCGCCTCCAATACGCGGATCCATTCCTGATTGGCAACGTCCGACTCCCGCTCGTCTAAAATCACGGCGTAGCGGCAAAATTCGTCGTTCAAGGCAGGAAAAACGCTCACCGATTCCTCGTCGATGACGTTGGAGCCAAGAGTGGCGGACAAACGGCGCATATAACGAAAGTATACGCCCGCCGTTGAGGTCACGTGATCCATTCTGTAAAAGCTCTCCTCGCTCGCCTCTACGGCTTCGTCAAAGAGCGCGGCGCTTTCCCTTAGCTTTCCCTGAGAGAAGGCATCCATCGCCAAATAGAGTCTGCACTCGGCAAGAAGCATCAGAATTTCATCGTCCGTCCCACATTCCGCGCGAAGACACATATCCTCGGCGATCCGATAGTCTCCCGCCTCCATTGCCTTCTTAATGGCGTCGGTCTCGTTCTGCTTGAAATAAATCCCCTCATCTGCCTCGTCGGCAAGCAAAAAGCCGGGGGAAACGTGCAGACGCTGCGCCAAATAGCAGATGGTTTCCAAGGAGGGATTTGCCGCTCCGTTTTCAATTCGGCTGAGCATATTTCTTGTGATCTCGTTTCCCGCAAGCTCGGACTGCGTCATCAGCTTTGCCGTTCTCAATTTCTTGATCTTTCCACCGATATCCATGTTCTGTCTCCTATGATTGGTAGCATCATTGTATCACATATCAAACCAAAAATCAAGCCCTATCTTCGCTTGCGATCTCCCTAAGACGGTATTTTTGGGCGTAAGCCTGCTTCCGCTCCTCAAAAACGCTTCCGCTATGCCGATATTCCTTCAGATATCGGTGCAGATCGACCTGACCCGTACGGGCGGAATCCAAAAGATAGGCGGCAAGGTTTGAGCAATGATCCGCCACCCGCTCCATATCGGTCAGAATATCGTTCAGCACAAATCCCTGCTCAATGGAGCAGGATCCCCTTTGCAGACGAAGAATATGCCTTGCCTTGATTTCGCTTCGGAGGGCGTTGATGACCTGCTCCAAAGGCTCGACCTGCTCCGCGCTTGCGAGATCGTCCTTCTCCAAAGCGGACAGCGCCAGATCCGCGATCTCACCAACCGCATCCGATAGCAGGGTCAGCTCCTCCATCGCATCCCTCGAAAAGACAATCTTCTTTTCGTGAATCTCCTCTGCCGCCTCGGAGAGATTGACGGCGTGATCCGAGATACGCTCCAAATCACTCAGCGTATGCAGCAGCCGATTTACCATACGGCTCTCCCCCTCCATCAATCCCTGCTCCGACACGCGAACGAGATAGCTTCCCAGCTTATCCTCATATTCATCTACGGCGGCTTCCCTTTCGTTCACCGTCTGTACCCCTTTCGAGGAATATTCCGAAAGAAGACCTCTTGCGCCGCGCAAGGCATCCATGGATGCCCTTGCCATTCGCACGGTCAGCTCTCTGCTTCGCTCAATGGCTACCGATGGCGTTGCCAAAAGTCTTTCGTCCAAAAGATTTTCCTCGGTTTCCTGCTTACGGTCCCTTACGAGCTTCATGGCAAGTCGCTCCAGTCCCTTGGACAGAGGCAGCATGACCGCCGCCGAAAGCAGATTGAAGAGGGTATGCACGATGGCGATCCCCCACATATCGATGGACCCATTCAAAAAGTTCCACGCAAACACCGATTTGCAAAGGTAAAATGCTCCCATGCAAAGGATCGATCCAAACACGTTGAAAAGCAAATGCACCACCGCCGTTCGCTTTGCGTTTTTATTCGTTCCCGCGGCGGAAAGAAGCGCCGTCACACAGGTACCGATATTCTGTCCCATGATAATGGGAACGGCGTTGCCAAAGGTAATTGCCCCCGTTGAGGTAAAGGACTGCAAAATACCGATAGACGCGGAGGAGCTTTGAATGATCGCCGTAAGGATCAAGCCCGCCAAAAGTCCCAGAATCGGATGCTCGAACATCAACAGGATCGAACGAAACGCCTCGTTTTCACTCAGTCCCGCCACCGCCTCGGACATGGTATCCATGCCGATCATTAAAACCGAAAAGCCCAAAAGAATCAGACCTACGTTCTTCTTGCGGTCATTTTTTCCTACCATATATAATAGCACACCGATCAGCGCAATGATCGGCGTAAAGGTGGAGGGCTTCAGCCATTGCATAAAGGAGCCGACTGCCGCCCCTCCCTCTAAGCCCGAAAGCGCCGTGATCCAAGAGGTAACGACCGTACCTACGTTGGCGCCGATGATCACGCTGACCGCTTGGGACAGGAGCATCGTTCCCGAGTTTACAAAGCCGACGACCATAACGGTCGTTGCCGACGAGCTCTGAATGATCGCCGTCACCAATAGCCCCAAAAGGAATCCCATAAAGGGATTGGCAGTCAATCTGCCCAAAATATTTTTCAGTCCCCGTCCCGCGCTCTTCTTCAGGGTATCTCCCATCAGATTCATTCCGAACAAAAACAGAGACAACCCAAACACCATGGTTAGCACGTCAAAAATCGTCATTTTTTCCTCCGATTCTGCATTTTTTCGCCTGTCTCTATTATACCATACATGAAATTTTATGTAAATGCACACTGTCTACATAATTTATTCGACTTGTTTTCAAAATTTATCTCACATTTCATAAAAAAAGGATTTGCTATGTTGATTAAAGGACTTCAAAAAACCACCCTCTTGGATTTCCCGGGAAAGGTCGCCTGCACCGTATTTACAGGCGGCTGTAACTTCCGCTGCCCCTTCTGTCACAACGCCTCTCTGGTGTGCGATCCCAATTCCGTGGACACCATCTCGGAGGATACCTTCTTTTCCTTTTTATCCAAGAGAAAAGAGATTTTAGACGGCGTTTGCGTTACGGGAGGCGAGCCCATGCTGATGCCCGATCTTGAAAGCTTCTGCGAAAGGATCAAAGATATGGGGTTCGCGGTAAAGCTGGACACCAACGGCTCTTATCCCGAACGGCTTCGGCGAATGATCGAACGGGGGCTTTTGGATTACGTCGCCATGGATATCAAAAATTCTCTTGACGCTTATGCCCAGACCTGCGGACTTCCCGAGCTTCCCGCGGGAGTAGAGGAAAGCATGGATCTTTTGATGAGAGGAACCCTTCCCTATGAATTTCGCACCACCATCGTTCGGGAGCTGCATACCGCCGAACGGATCGAGGCGCTGGCAAAGCGGATCCGCGGATGCGACCGCTATTTCCTCCAGCTCTTTACCGATTCGGGAGATCTGCTTGCCGACGGACTGTCCGCTCCCTCGGAGTCGGTTGCCAAGGAATGGCTGAGCATCGCGCAAAAATACGTCCCAAACGCAAAATTGCGGGGAATCTGAGCGCGTTTCTTCCACTATATATAGATTCTTTTTCAAGAGCAACCCCAATATATAGGGTGTCCTTTCCCCGAAACGCCCCTATATATTGGGGCATTTTTGTCTTTTATATACAAGATATAGTGATATATCCCAATATTTGACCCAATATATTGTAGAAACTCACAATTGACAAAGCTCGAATTTTGTTTTATACTATATATGCTAAAATTTTATGAAACAAAAAAAGGAGAACGTTATGTATCAGGTATTAAAGCGTGACGGCAAGGTCGTTGAATTTGACCTGCAAAAGATCAGCTATGCCATCAGTCTGGCATTCGAAGCACAGGAAAAGCAATCTCATCCCTCTGTCATCGATCTTCTTGCTCTGAAGGTTACGGCAGATTTTGAATCCAAGATTAAGGAAGGACTGATCGCGGTCGAGGATATTCAGGACAGCGTAGAGTCGGTCCTCGTTCAGGCAGGCTACGCCGACGTGGCAAAGGCGTATATCCTGTACCGTAAGCAGAGAGAAAAGCTCCGCAACATGAAGTCCACCATTCTCGACTATAAGGATATCGTGGACAGCTACGTAAAGAACATTGACTGGCGCGTAAAGGAAAACTCCACCGTTACCTACTCCGTAGGCGGTCTGATCCTCTCCAACTCGGGCGCGATCACGGCAAACTACTGGCTCTCCGAGATCTATGACGACGAGATCGCCAACGCGCACAGATACGCCGACATTCACATTCACGACCTTTCCATGCTCACGGGATATTGCGCGGGCTGGTCCTTGAAGCAGCTGATTCAGGAGGGTCTTGGCGGTGTCACAGGTAAGATTACCTCCGCTCCCGCAAGCCACCTGGCAACCCTTTGCAACCAGATGGTCAACTTCCTGGGTATCATGCAGAACGAGTGGGCAGGCGCGCAGGCATTCTCCTCCTTCGATACCTACCTTGCTCCCTTCGTTAAGGTGGACAACCTTTCCTACGATCAGGTCAAGAAGTGCATTGAGTCCTTTATCTTCGGTGTAAATACGCCCTCTCGTTGGGGTACGCAGGCACCCTTCTCCAATATCACCCTCGACTGGACGGTTCCCGCAGACCTTGCGGAGCTGAACTGTATCGTTGGCGGTAAGGAGATGGACTTCAAGTACAAGGATTGTAAGAAGGAAATGGATATGGTCAACAAGGCGTTCATCGAGACCATGATCGAGGGCGACGCCAACGGACGCGGATTCCAGTATCCCATTCCCACCTACTCCATCCCCTCCGACTTTGACTGGTCGGATACCGAGAACAACCGTCTCCTCTTTGAGATGA
>JAZOQX010000078.1:0-38319 GCA_045656325.1 Eubacteriales bacterium | reverse complement strand
AAAAGGGTACAGAGGCTTATTTTTTTCAAGGAGGAGCGTATGGAGCCTACCGTTGTAAGGAAAAAAGTTTCCGTGAGATTTGAGGAGGATCCCAAGCCTCGGACCTCACCCATTGTAAAGAAAATAAAGAAAAAGGTCAAGCGTACCGCAGGGCTGGTGACGACCCTTGCCTCGGCAAGCCGAGAGATGGTGAAGTCCATGAAGGACGACGTGCGGGCAACCCGTGAGCGAGATCCCGCGGCAAGGAGCAACAAGGAGGTTCTTTTGCTCTATCCCGGTATCCATGCGCTTGCCGCCTACCGCGTGGCGCACAGGCTTCACGAAAAGGGGTATTATTTCGGCGCCCGAGCCATTAGCCAGACCGCCAGAGCCATTACGGGTATTGAGATCCATCCCGGCGCGAAGATCGGAAAGGGTCTGATGATCGACCACGGTATGGGCGTGGTCATCGGAGAAACCGCCGAGATCGGAGATCATTGCACCCTGTATCAGGGGGTTACCCTTGGAGGTACGGGTAAGGATTTGGGGAAGCGCCATCCCACGCTGGGCAACAACGTGATGGTGGGAGCAGGCGCGAAGGTCCTCGGTCCCTTCCGTATCGGAGATAACACCAAGATCGCCGCGAACGCGGTGGTTCTGGAGGAGATCCCCGACCAGTGTACGGCGGTGGGTATTCCCGCTCGCGTCGTCAAAAAGGCGGGCGTGAAGGTAGAGGATGAGCTGGACCAGATCCATATTCCCGACCCCGTGGCGCAGGAGATCAAGCGATTGGAAGAAAAGCTGGCGGCGCTGGAGAGCGAGCTTGCTGAAGTGAAGAAGAACAAGAAAGGAAAATAAGAAATGCTTTTATATAATTCCCTGACCAGAAAAAGAGAAGAGTTCGTCCCCAACGTAGAGGGGAAGGTGAGTATGTATACCTGCGGACCTACCGTTTATCACTACGCGCATATCGGAAACCTTCGCAGCTATATCATGGAAGACGTTTTGGAGAAGTATTTGCGTTACGCGGGTTACGACGTGACCCGTGTCATGAATATTACCGACGTGGGGCATCTGACCAGCGATGCCGACACGGGCGAGGATAAGATGCTCAAGGGAGCGAAGCGCGAGAAAAAGACGGTGATGGAGATCGCCAAGTATTACACCGACGCGTTCTTCGCCGACTGCAAGAAGCTGAATATCAAAACGCCCGACGTGGTGACTCCCGCTACGGGCTGCATTGACGAGTTTATCCGTGTGATCGAGGGACTCCTTGAAAAGGGCTTTGCCTACGAGGCGGGAGGAAATATTTACTTTGATACCTCCAAGCTCAAGCAGTATTACGTCTTCAACGATTTCCGCGAGGAGGATCTGGAGGTCGGTGTCCGTGAGGGTGTCGAGGAGGACGGAAACAAGAGAAATAAGGCGGACTTCGTTTTGTGGTTTACCAAGTCGAAGTTTGACGATCAGGAATTGAAGTGGGACAGCCCTTGGGGAATCGGCTACCCTGGCTGGCACATTGAATGCTCCTGCATCAGCATGAAGCATCTCGGAGAGTCCTTGGATATTCACTGCGGCGGTATTGATAACGCCTTTCCTCACCACACCAACGAGATCGCGCAGAGCGAGGCGTATCTCGGACACAAGTGGTGCAACTATTGGTTCCACGTGCATCATCTGAATACGAACAGCGGAAAGATGAGCAAAAGCTCGGGCGAATTTTTGACGGTTTCTCTGTTGGAATCCAAGGGCTATCATCCCTTGGTGTACCGTCTGTTCTGTCTCCAGTCCCACTACCGTAAGTCTCTTGTGTTTTCCTATGAAAATCTGGACAACGCGGTGATCGCGTACAAAAAGCTGGTTGCCCGTATTCTCGCTCTTTTGAAGGCTGACGGCGGCGAGGTGGATCCCGCGGTGTTCGAGGAAAGAAAGGCAGCCTTCTGCGCCGCGTTGGATAACGATATGAATACTTCCTTGGCGGTGACGGCTCTGTATGACGTTCTGAAGGCGAACACGACTCCCGCAACCAAGCTTGCCTTGATTGCGGACTTTGACCGTGTGCTGGGTCTGGATCTGATCGCCGAGGCAGAGAAGATGAAAAAAGAGGAGGAGGCAGCGGCAAACGCGCCCTTGTCCGAGGATCCCGTGATCCGCCGCATCGAGGAGCTGATCCGCGAGCGCGCCGATGCGAAGAAGGCGAAGAATTACGCCCGCGCCGACGAGATCCGTCAGATGCTTCTCTCCGAGGGTGTGACCTTGATCGATACCCCTCAGGGTACGCAGTTTAAGATGAACTAAAATAAAATCCGTCGGCAGCGCGCGAAGCAGCGTGTTCCGACGGATTTTTTACATTCGTTTCAGATCGGCGGAGGGGGACAGGCCCGTGACGCGCACGTAGTTGCGGTAGAAGACCGAATAATCTCCAAAGCCGCTTGCCAGAAAGGCGGCGTTCACGTTCTTGGTCATGTACAGCTCCTGACGGGCGTTGAAGATCCGCTTGCGGATCACGTACTCCCAAATTCCGCAGCCCATGACCGATTTGAATAAGCGGTTCAGGGTTGCCTTGTCTCGGTAAAATTCTTTTTCAAGGAGGGAAAGGCTCAGGGGAGAGGAGAGGTTGCGGTTTACGTAGCGGACGATCTCTCGGACGGTCTCGTTTTCCGTATCCTCGCCCGACGGGGGATTGGCGACCAGACTTTTCATTTTCGTAAGGATCATACCGAGGAGGGAAAGGAGGGCTTCCTTGCGCTCCGACTCCTCCTTGGCGCCGTTTTCCACTGCCATACAGCATTCCTCAAACCAGATCTGCTCCCGCTCGGTCAGATGAAACACGTGGTGTCCCCGTTCGGCGGCAAGAAGCAAGCCCTCCGAGGATTCGGATAAGAGACTCATTCCAAACATAAGAACGATCCGCTCGTAGGGCATTCCCGTATTGCGGACGGTGGAATGGTGGACCTGCCCGCCCGCGGATAGGATCAGCGTTCCCTTGGTTAAGGGATAGGTCACGCCCTCCACCGTAAAATCGGCGTCTCCCCCCGCAAAGTAATAAAGCTCGTGCATATGGTGGGAATGAAGGCGAAAGGGAAAGTTATTGGGGTCGGGGGTGGGAGTTACGGTGTGATGAAAATTTAATTGGTCGTCCCGATAGGAAAAAAGCAGAATGTCATTCATAGGAGGCTCCTTTTTTGGGGATTCAATTCAGTATACCACAAAACGTCACGATTTGCAATAAAAAAGCGAATATTTGCAATGGACTTGCAAAAAAAGATGGTTTATAATGGAGACAATAGGAGGTGAATGCTATGAAAACCATTCAAAAAGATAAGCTGACCGTAAAAATTTATGAAACCAGAAATGCCATGGGAGCAGCTGCCGCCCGTGACATTGCCGCTTGCATCCACAAACTGCTGGAGACGAAGGAGGAGATCTATATGATCTTTGCCGCCGCTCCCTCTCAGAACGAGTCCTTGCGCGGACTTCTTGAGGATACGAGCATTCCGTGGAGCCGTATTCACGCGTATCACATGGACGAATACGTGGGGATCTCTCCCGAAGCGCCTCAGGGCTTTGCCAGATTTTTGAGAAACGCTCTCTTTGATCACGTTCCCTTTGCGTCCGTCAATCTCATCGATTGCACCGCAGAGGCAGAGACGGAGGCAAAGAGATACGCCGCTCTGCTTGCCGAGCATCCCGCCGACATCGTCTGCATGGGAATCGGGGAGAACGGACATATTGCCTTTAACGATCCCCACGTGGCGGACTTCAACGACACCGCGCTGGTTAAGGTGGTGGATCTGGACGAGACCTGTCGGATGCAGCAGGTTCACGACGGCTGCTTCAAGACCCTTGAGGATGTACCGAAGTATGCGCTGACTCTGACTGTCCCCACTCTGGCAAACGCGCCCTACCGCTTCTGCGTGGTGCCTGCCGCTACCAAGGCGCAGGCGGTCCGCAACACGGTGGAGGGTGAGATCGGCGAGGCTTGTCCCGCAACCATTCTCCGCTTGCGCGACAATTCCGTTATGTATTGCGATGCGGACAGCGCCGCTTTGCTTTCGGAGGGACTTTAAAATGAAAAAGGGAATCCCTTTTTCCGTGGGTGTGATTACCGACGAGGTGTCTCAGTCTCTTGCCGAGGCGATCGACTTTTGCAAGGGCTTCGGATTGACCGCCTTAGAGCTTCGCTCGGTGGACGGTGTTTCTCCCTTTGAATGGACCGAGGAGCAGGTAAAGGAAATGAAAGCACTCTGCGACGAGCAGGGCATGAGGGTGACTGCGATCTCCGCTCCCCTTTTCAAATGCGAGATCGACGACCGTGAAGCCGTTGCCGCTCACGTAGCGTCCTTTGAGCGTCTTTGCGGATTTGCCAAGATTCTCGGCGCGGAGCTGATCCGAGGCTTTGACTTTTGGGACTGCGGAGCGTCCTTGGAGGCGAGGGCAAAGGAATATCTGCCCATTATCGAGCTTTGTGAGAAATACGACGTGCGGTGCGCGCTGGAATACGATCCCAAGGTTCATTCCTCTGATCCTATCAAGCTTTCCGATATGGTGAGTGCCATTGATCATCCGCGGATCGGCGCGCTGTACGATCCCGGAAACGGACTTTTTTCCAATCCCGCCATTACGCCCTATCCTCAGGGCTATGAGGCGTTGGCAGACAAGCTCTGCCACGTTCACGTAAAGGATGCTGTGGTGAACGATTCCGCCATGGGAGCGGAGGGCGTTTGCGTGGGTCAGGGTCAGGTGGATTGGCACGGACTCTTTACCCGTCTTTTGGCAGACGGATACACGGGGTGCGTCATGCTGGAAACTCATTACCGTAAGAATATCGAGCTGACCGAGGAACAGCTGCAAAGACCCGGTGGATACGGATTTTCAGAGGGAGCGTACGGGGCATCCCTTGAAAGCATGGAAGCCTTGCTTTCGATTATAAAACAAGTTCAGAAAGGATTTGAATCATGAAAACATTGAACGTAGCGATTATTGGACAGGGAAGAAGCGGACGTGACATTCACGGAGCCTTCTTCAAGAGCGAGCTGAATACGAAGTACCGTGTGGTAGCCGTGGTGGACGAGCTTCCCGAGCGCCGCGAGCGCGCCCGCAAGGAATGGGGCGTGGACGTATACGCCGACTATCGGGAGCTTTTCGGACGTACCGATATTGACGTGGTTGCCAACTGTACCTTCTCTCACCAGCACGCCGCCGTTACCGAGGACCTTCTCCTTCACGGCTTTAACGTGATATGCGAAAAGCCCTTCGCCCGTACCTACGAGGAGGGCGCTCACGTGGTGAAGGTCGCCGAGAGAAGCGGAAAGATGCTCAATATTTTCCAGCAGTCCCGCTTTGCTCCCTATTATGTAAAAATCCGCGAGATTATCGATAGCGGTATTCTCGGAGATCCCGTACAGGTTGCCATCAGCTTTTCGGGATTTGCCCGCCGTTGGGACTGGCAGACCTCGCTGGCGTACGGCGGAGGAAATCTGAGAAACACGGGACCTCATCCCATGGATCAGGCGTTGGATTGGCTGGATTTTGACGAGAACATTCGCGTGCTTTCCCGTATGGCTACGGTCAATACCGCGGGAGATGCCGAGGACTACGTAAAGCTCCTTCTGGATTGCCCCAATAAGCCTCTGATCGACGTGGAGATTTCCTCCTGCGATGCCTTCCTGCCCTATACGTACCGTATCTCCTGTACCAAGGGTTGTCTGCGCTCTACCCACAAGGTGATCGAGATGCAGTATTTTGATCCCGAGGCGCAGCCCATTCCCGCGCAGGATCTGGCTCCTCTTTGCAAGGAGGACGGAACCCCCGCCTACTGTGTGGAGACTCTTGATTGGAAGAAGGAGACGATTGAGCTGGAGGGAACGGCGTTTACCTATGCGGTTCGTTCCTACTACGATATGATCTACGATTATCTGGTAGACGGCAAGCCCATGAAGATCACGCCCTATCAGGTTCTTCGTCAGCTCCGCTTGATTGATGAGATCCGCGCGCAGAATCCTCTGCCCTTGAAGGAATGAGGTGCCTTATGAAGAAGATCAGAATTGCCTTTCTCGGAACCGAAAACTCCCACGTCTATTGCTTTTGCAGAATCATGTGCGGAAATCCCGCCTACGACGATATCGAGATCGTGGGCGCGTACGGTCCCGACGAGGAGGCAAATAAGCAGCTGCTGGACGCAGGCTATATTTCCTATTTCGCCAAGACCCCCGATGAATTTCTCGGCAAGGTGGATGCGGTGGTGGTTACTGCCCGCCACGGAGATCTGCATTACGATTACGCCATGCCCTACCTGAAGGAGGGTGTTCACGCCTTTATTGATAAGCCCTTTACCGTGGATCTTGCCAAGGCGGAGGAGATGTTCCGCGTGGCGGAGAAGACGGGGGCGAAGCTGTGCGGCGGCTCCAGCGTTCGTTTTCTGGAGGAATTTCGTTCCTTGAAGCGCTTTGTGGAGAAGAACAAGGTGGTATGCGGCCACGTAGCCGCGCCCGTGGATATGGTGAACGAATACGGCGGCTTCTATTTCTACTCCCAGCATCTGGCGGAGGCTGTGTTGACGGTATTCGGAACCGAGGTCCGCTCGGTTCTTGCCCGCGCTGCCGCGCCCGAGGAAAATCGGGTCAGCACGATCTTCTCCTACGACGGCTTTGATGTAATGGGAAGCTATACCTCCTCTTATACCTATGCCGCACGCGTCATGGGTGAGAAGGAATGTCTGGACGTACATACGGTTGGCTCGATCAGCTATATTTTCAAATATGAGGTGGACGAGCTGGTGACCATGCTTCGGACGGGGGTTCAGCCCACGGATAAGGAGACGATGCTCCGTCCCGTTCGTCTGATCCATGCCATTGAGGAGTCCTTCCGTACGGGGAAGGAAGTGAAGCTGTGATGAAGTTTTATCACAACGGCGTGATCGTGACCGACGGCAAGGAGATCACGAATCTTGGAATCCTTGTGGAGAACGGAAAAATCGTCGATCTGCTTCCCACGGCGCCCGAGGGGGCGGAGGTCATCGATCTGAAAGGAGACTATATTCTTTCGGGACTCATTGATCTGCACTGCCACGGCGGTGACGGCTTTGAATTTATCGACGGAACCGAGGAGGCGATTTTCGGCGCGTGCCGACTTCATGCCGAGCACGGCACGAGGGTACTGTATCCCACGATCTCAGCCACCGATTACGATACGATGGTCCGCGCCTTAGAGGCGTTGGAGGCGTGTCGGGAGAGGATGCCCTTGGAGATCCCAGGAGTACATTTGGAGGGCCCCTATCTGGCTCCCGAAATGTGCGGGGCGCAGGACACGAACGTGATCCGTTTGCCCGATCCCAAGGAGTACGAGGCGCTCTATGAGCGGTTTGGTTCGCTGATTGCCCGTTGGAGCTATGCCCCCGAGCGGGACGTGGACGGCAGATTTCTTGCCTTTCTTCGGGAAAAGGGGATTACACCCGCTACGGCACATTCCTCGGCGGAGTATTCTCATATGACCGAGGCGCTGGCGGGCGGAAACCGCTTGGTCACGCATCTGTACTCCTGTACCTCTACCATTACCAGACACGGCGGCTTCCGTCATCTTGGTGTGATTGAATCGGCGTTCCTTTTGGACGATATTTACGTGGAGACGATTGCGGACGGATGCCATCTTCCTCCCGAGCTTCTGCGTATGATCGTGAAGATCAAGGGAGTGGATCGAGTCTGTCTTGTGACCGATGCTATTCGCTTCGGCGGTCTTACCGACGGGGAGGTGGGCGGAAACGTACCCTACGTGATTGAGGACGGGGTCGCAAAGCTTATCGACCGTTCTGCCTTTGCGGGCAGTATCGCTACGGCGGACGTGCTGATCGCGAGAACGGTGAAGGCGGGCTTCTCGCTTCCCGATACGGTTCGCATGATGACCGAGACTCCCGCTCGTCTTATGGGGCTTGCCTCCAAGGGGCGTATCGCCAAGGGTTATGATGCCGATTTCACGGTGCTGGACCGTGAGCTGAGGGCTGTGGCTCGCTGAGTGGTTATTTGAAAACAATAAAAGGAAGCGGTCGCTTGTAAAAAAGCGACCGCATCCTTTTATTGAAATTCTTTTTATATCGTTCAATCTGTTTTCATGCCGTTTATTCTTCCTGATTTTCCTTGACAAGGGGGAGGGGAATTGTTATAATGAAGGTGTTATATATCTTGCTTTGCGAGGGAGGATTTTTATATGGAAGCTGTGGTAAAAAAGTATCCGAGATGGAAGGAAGTAACCATTGACGTAGGGGCAAGCGCGCCCTTTCGCGTGCTGCATATGAGCGACACCCATTTGACCGAGGCGGACGAGAGAGACGACCAAAGAAAACTGGATTTGGCAGAGGAGAGAAAGAAATATTTTCCCCGCGCTGATCTGTTGATTGAGGAGGCGAGCGCTTATTCCAAAAAGGAAGGGATTCCGATTTTCCATACGGGAGATCTGATTGACTTCGTTTCTTGGAAGAACCTTGACCGCGCCCGCGCGTTTTACGAGGACAACGACGTCTTTATGGCGGCGGGCAACCACGAGTTCAGCCTGTACGTGGGCGAGGCCTTTGAGGATGCCGCCTACCGTGAGCAGAGCCTTGAAAAGGTAAAGGCTTGCTTTAAAAACGATATTCGGTTTTCCAAAAGAGAGATGGGCGGAGTCAATTTCGTGGCAATGGATAATTCCTATTATCTGGTGGACGAATGGCAGCTGGATGCGCTGAAGGCGGTGGTTGCCGAGGGCAAGCCCGTGGTTCTGCTTCTGCATACCCCCCTGTATTGCGAAGCGCTTTATAACTATGAAATGATCGAAAGAAAAGCGGGAAGCGCAGGCTTGATGGCAGTTCCCGAGGAGAAGATGAGCGGCTACAACGAGTATCGCTACCGTCAGCAAAAGGCGGATGAAACGACCAAAAAAGCGTACGATTATATCTGCTCCGAGCCGACGATCCGCGCCATTCTCGCGGGACACCTGCACACCAATGGGGAATATGCGATCAACGATCGTCTGACCCAATATATGGTCGGCTGCACGGGACTGTGTACGGTAACCTTTCGGTAAGGAGGAGAACGGAAATGAAGCTTGAGTTTCGTGTTCCCGAGGAGTTTTTTGCGGGTATTTCCCGTCTGCTTCCCCTGTTAGGCGCCCAAGAGGGAGAGGGAATTTGCGTCCGCGCGGAGCGATCCGATCGCGTGGGTGTAACCCTTGCGAAGAGCGAGGCGGTGATTTATTATCAAAAAAAGCATCATTTCTTCCGTGAGTTGTCGGTGCTTTTAACCGAAGCAAAGGACAAGGATTCCTTTGAATGGTGGGAGGACGGACATTTTGAAACCGTCTCTGCCATGATCGATGCATCCCGATGCGGTGTTCCCACCGTGAAAAGCGTCGAGAAGCTTTTGGATCGGTTGGCTCTGATGGGCTACGGCATGATGATGCTTTATACCGAGGACGTGCTTACCCTTCCGAACCGTCCTTATTTCGGATATATGCGGGGACGCTATACGCCGAAGGAGCTTCGCGCCATTGACGATTACGCCAATGACTACGGCATCGAGGTGATTCCTTGTCTTGAATGCTACGGACATATGGAAAAATATCTTATATGGAAGGAAGCAAGTCCCATCCGAGATACGGCGAGGGTTCTTTTGGCGAGAGAGGAAAAGACCTTTGAATTTCTCGACGAGCTGATCGGCTCGGTATCCTCCTGCTTCCGTTCTCGCCGTATCCATATCGGCATGGACGAGGCGTGGGATATGGGTCGCGGAAAATTCATGGATAAGCACGGGTACGTGCCCGCCTTTGAGATTTTCTGCGAATACATGGAGCGCTTGGTGACGATCACCGACAAATACGGTCTTCGCCCCATGATGTGGAGCGATATGTATTTCCGCGTAAGCCACCCTCAGCATAAGTATTCCTGCGAGGAGACGGTGATTCCTCCCGAGGTGGCGCAGCGGATTCCCGAGCAGGTAGAGCTGGTTTACTGGCACTACGGAGAGAAGTACGGCTGCGACGATTATATGCTGAAAAAGCACAAGGCGCTTCATCGTCCCGTGATCTTTGCGGGCGGACTTTGGAGCTGGATCGGGCATTTCCCCGAGCATCACTATACCATGGACTGCGTGGAGAAATCGCTTCTCGCCTGTCGGGCAAACGACGTGCGCGAGGCGATGATTACGGTCTGGTCCAATGACAATGCCGAGTGCGATCTTTTCGCCAATCTCTTCGGTCTTTCCTACTTTGCCGAGCTTTGCTACGATCAGTCACCCGCCGAGGCGAAGCTACGCCGTCGTTTTGAGGGTGTCTGCGGAGGAAGCTGGGACGCCTTCCTTCTGATGAGCGATTACCACAATAAGGATCTTGCCGCAGGCTACGAGGACTATTCACACCGATTCCTCGGCAAGCCCCTCTTTTGGCAGGACGTTATGGAGGGACTTTACGATTCGCACTTGGAGGGCAGACCCATGAGTCCTCACTATGCCGAGGCGACCCGCCGTATGGCGGTCTATGCCGAGACGGAAGGGGAATGGCAGGAGCTTTATGCCTTTGGGGCAAAGGTCTTTGACTATTTGGGAGTCAAAACGCTGATCGCGGAAAATCTGGTGTCGGCATATCAGCGGCGGGACCGCGCAACGCTTTCGGAGATCGCGGAGATTCTTCTGCCCGCGCTTAAGGAGGCGGTGATCCGAGTACATGAAGCCCATAAAGCGTTGTGGTTTGACCGCAATAAGATCATGGGCTGGGCAAATCTCGACGTGCGCTACGCAGGAGTGGCGGCTCGGTGTGATACGGCGAAAATGCTGATCGAGCGCTATTTGGCGGGCGAGCTGGATTTCCTTGAGGAGCTGGAGGAGCCGAGACTTTCGAAGCCCTTGGACGGTTTCGTGCATTACAGTGGAATCGCTACCCCGAATTTAAAAACATGACGGAACAAAAAATCCGTCGGAGCGTGTTGCTTGGCACGCGACCGACGGATTTTTTCGTTTCAAACCGTTAGCGGTGTAACTTGCAGAATTGAGAGGGACTCATGCCCTCCATGCGATGAAAGACCGCGGAAAAGTAGCTTGCGTCCCAAAATCCCACCGCATGGGCGACCTCCCTTATGGGCAGTTGAGGATTTGCCAAAAGCATCTCCTTGCTTTTCTGTATCCGTACCATGTTGATATATTCGAAGGGGGTCTGAGAAACGGCTCTTTTGAAGCAGGAGCAAAAATATGGAGGGGTCAGCCCTGCCAGCTTCGCAAGCTCCGCAAGCGTAATCGGACGATGATAATGCTTCTCGATATGGTCAAGCACGGGGCATAGCTGCAAAAAGCGGTTTGCCATGGAGGGGCTTTGATCGGAGGAGAGAAAGCGGAGCAGATCGGTCAGGATCTCATATACCAACGCCGAGCAACGAATGTTTTTGGCGGGAAGAGAGGAGCGCTCGGTCCCGTAAAGCTCCTCCAGCTTGCCCGCAAGCACGTGAGGGGTGGTAACGGAGAGAACAGTGGACTCGGAAAGCCCCAACATTTCTCCGATGAACCTTTCTATATCGCTTCCTCGGAGAATGATCCAATCCACGGTCCAGCTTGGTGTCAGCGCAAAATATTCGTGGGGCTCGTTCGGAAAGAGAAGCATTCCCTTGCCCGCGTCTAACACGTAGGTTTTTCCGCGCAGATGAAGCTCGCCCGTTCCTTCTCTGCATTGGATCCATTGAAAGTGAGGGTGTCCCGAGGGACGGCAGATAGGCTCCTGCTCATATCGGATCCCCACTCCCGCAAAATAATAGGGCAGAGTCAGGTCAAATTCCGTGGCGATGGGAAGAATGAATTTTTTCATAGAAATCACCTCTTTTCCTGATTATAACACAGCCGTTTTCCGCTGTCAATCTTAAAATTGTCCTATTCTCATGAAAATAATCGGATTGACAGGGGATCCCTCCTGTGCTATTCTATAAATACCAAGTAGAAATAGAAACGGAGATAGGGCTATGAGAAAAAAACTGAATCTTGACCATCTGACGTTGGGGGTTTGCTATTACCCCGAGCATTGGGATTCCTCTCTTTGGCGCGAGGACCTTCGCCGCATGAAGGATATGGGGCTGGAGGTCATTCGTATTGCCGAATTTGCGTGGAATAAGTTTGAACCCTCGGAGGGGGAATTTACCTTTGACTTTTTCGACTCCTTTATGAAGATCGTGGAGGAGGAGGGAATCAAGGTGATCTTCTGTACCCCTACGGCCACGCCTCCCGCTTGGATGAGCCACAAATATCCCGAGATCCTCAACGCGGATCTGGACGGAAATCTGATTCGTCACGGACATCGTCGCCAGCACAACATGACCAGCGAGAAATACCGCTTTTTCGTGTCGCGAATCACCGAGAAGCTCGGGGAGCATTACGGCAGGCATCCGAATATCGTGGCGTGGCAGTTGGATAACGAGATCAACTGTGAGTGTCACCTCTACTATGCGGAGAGCGATCACAAGGCGTTCCGTCAATATCTGAAGAAAAAATTCGGTACGCTGGATGCTCTCAACGATGCCATCGGAGCGGTGTTTTGGAATCAGACCTATACCGATTGGGAGGAGGTCTATCTCACCCGCCGTACCAATCACGAGGGACACACCAATCCCCATATGGAGCTTCTCGAGCGTCGCTTTGTTTCGGACACGGTCATAGATTTCTTCAAGCTTCAGACCGATATTCTGCGAAAGTATACCGATGCCAAGATTACCACCAACGGACTGTTTCGGTATATCGATTACCATCGACTGACCGACGAGGTGTTGGATTTTATCACCCTTGACAACTATCCTCATTTCAACGAAAAGCGGGACGAGGATTACAACGTGGCAAGAAGGCGGAGGGCCGCGTATAATCTGGCGAGAACCCGAAGCATTTCTCCCATTTTCGGAGTGATGGAGCAGCAATCGGGGGTCGGCGGCTGGACCTTTTGGCGGCCAACGGAGGCGCCAAAGCCCGGATATCTCCGACTTTGGGCGTTGCAATCGGTGGCGAGTGGTGCCGACTACGTCAGCTTTTTCCGTTACCGAACCTGCACCTTTGGCACCGAGATCTATTGGCACGGCATCCTGAACTATGACAACCGCGACAACCGTCGGGTAGAGGAGGTCAAGCAAACGTGGCGGGATTTACAGAAGATTCAAGGTGTCACGGGAAAGGATTTTCGAGCCGAGGTCGCAATTCTCCGGGATTATGATAATCAGCTGGACGGAGAGAACGATCTTTGGCACGGAGAAGCCGACAGGCAAAGCTATGAGGCATGGACCATTGCCGCCGAAACGGCGCACGTGCCCTATGATCTGGTGTATATCAACGACGAAACGGCGCTCGATGAGTTGAGACGCTATAAGATGGCGGTCTATCCTCACGCCGCGATCCTCACCGAAAAGCGGGCGGCACTGCTCCGCGCCTATGCCGAGGCGGGCGGAACAATTCTCTTCGGGTGCCGTACGGGATATAAGGATATGTACGGAAGATGCCCCATGATGCCCATGCCCGGCTATGCGGCGGATCTTTGCGGTATCACCGTGGATGATTTTACGGGCGTTTCCCCCGAGGGCGAGGGGGCTTGGGTCGAAATGGACGGCAAGCGCGTCAGCGCACCCTTCTTTAATGATCTTCTGACTCCCGTGGATGCCGAGGCGGTGGCACTTTACGGCAATCGCTATTATAAAGGAGTCTGCGCCTTTTCCCAACGAACGGTGGGGGCGGGCAAGGCCATGTATTTCGGTGGCGCCTTCGGAGAGGACACCGCAAGGGCGATCCTCAAACGAGAGGGCATCGGCGCGCCCGACGGTTGGGATCGGATCCTTGATCTTCCCGAGGGCGTGGGACTGACCGTTCGCGGAGAATACGCGTTTCTTCTTAACTATACGGAGGAGACGCAGAGGATCCCTTGCGGCGAGGCCCTTCGCAACCTGATCGCCGAGGCGGACGTGAACGGGGAGCTTATTCTTGCTCCTCTGGACGTAGCGGTTTTGGAAAGAAGGCAGAAGACGGTATAAAACGGGCTTGATCTCCCGTTGAAAAGGAAAAGTTCCCCCTTGAAAAATGGATGGGCTCATGGTATAATGAGAAAGGAAACGAGGTGAGGACGATGGAAAAGGAAAACGGCTACGAGCCCTTGGACCCCGAGCTGTCTGGCGGCGTATTTCCCATTCCCGTATCGGTGCTTCGGTCGGTGGATTCCACCAACACCGAGGCGAGGAGACGGCTTCTTGCGGGAGAATCCGCGCCTTTTGCGATTTTTGCGGAGGAGCAGACCGCGGGGAGAGGACGGATGGGACGGAGTTTTTATTCCCCCAAGGGGACGGGCATTTATCTGACCCTTTGCTTTTCGGCAAGGGAAGGAGATCCTTTGTTTCTGACCACCGCCGCCGCTGTGGCGGTCCATCGCGCCATTGAATCGGTCACGGGACTGGTCGTCTCGATTAAATGGGTCAATGATCTTTATTACGGGGGACGGAAGGTGTCGGGGATTCTGGCGGAGTCGCTGACCCTCGGAGACGAGCGGTACGTAATCCTCGGCGTGGGGGTCAATCTCTATACCGACGAGTTC
This sequence comes from Eubacteriales bacterium, assembly GCA_045656325.1. Lineage (GTDB taxonomy): Bacteria > Bacillota > Clostridia > Oscillospirales > CAG-272 > HGM12713. Next base: position 23,778 of record JAZOQX010000078.1, on the reverse strand, counting down.
CCCGACGAGCTTCGGGAAATCGCGGGGGGACTGTCCGAAGCGGGAGCGGGACTTCGCAACCGATTGGCATCGGCGCTTCTTTCGGAGCTGGGGTCTTTGATGGGAGAGATTGATCGATCTGCCTATATTAAGACCTATCGAACCCACTCCATGATTTTGGGACAATCCGTTGTATATTGTGAGAACGGGAGAAGTCGGGAGGGAGTGGCAGCCTCGATCGATGAAATGGGGCGGCTGACGGTGCGACATTCCGATGGAAGCGAAAAGATACTCGCCAGCGGAGAAATATCTCTGCGGCTGAATAAACAGGAAAGTGAGAGATAGAAAGATGGAACGAGGTCGTTTGATCGTATTGGAGGGGATCGACGGAGCGGGGAAGACCACCCAAGCCGAGCTTCTGTGCGATCATTTGGAGGCAAAGGGAAGACGGGTGGTTCGTACTGCCGAGCCCACCGATTTTGAGAGCGGACGGGCGCTTCGGGCGGCTCTTGGCGGAAGGGTCAAAAAGAGCGAGTGCGAGATGGCGGTCATGTTCGTTGCCGACCGTATTGTCCACAACATTCATCCTACCGAGGGCTTGGAGGCGATCCTCTCCTCGGGAGCAGACGTGATTTGCGACCGCTATTATTATTCCACCTTGGCGTATCAAGGGCAGTCTACCGATTACGAGTGGTGTAAGGCAATGAACCTTTCCTGCCCCGAGATCCGCCGTCCCGATCTTTGTATCTATCTGGATCTGACTCCCGAGCAGAGCCTTGAGAGGATCCGACGGGGCAGAGAGAGCGTGGAGATCTACGAAAATCTTGAAACGCTGACCCGCGTCAGAAACGCGTTTCTATCCGTGCTGGAGGATCTGTCCGCAACCGACCGCATCGCGCGGGTGGACGCGTACCGTTCCCCCGAGGAGATTTCCTCGGAGATCTGCGCCCTTGTGGATTTGCTTTGATTTTTGTTTGATTTTCCCACTTTGAGAGAAATTTTGGACGATGACCGTGGGCTTCGACACAAGTGAGCAAGATTTGTCTATTAAAAGAATAGAAATGACTTGAAAGAAGCAAAAAAATACCATATAATGAAGTTGCCGAAATTTTTAATATGCAGGAGGATGCAACCATGGCATTACCGGTAGCAGTACAGGTTTACTCTGTACGTGAGGACGCAAGCGCGGATTTGCGCGGAACGCTGGAAAAAATCAAGGAAATGGGCTATGACGGAGTAGAGTTCGCAGGACTTTACAAAAATTCGCCCGCAGACATCAAGAAAATGTGTGAGGAGATCGGTTTGGTTCCGATTTCGGCGCACGTTCCCTATCTGGATATGATGGGAGCGCCCAAGGGTATTCTCAAGAAGTACGCGGAGATTGGTTGCAAGTACGTGGCAGTTCCTTATCTCTCTGCGGATTACCGTCCCGAGGGCGGAAACTTCGAAGAGGTTATCGAGAATATTAAGATGCTGGGAAAGGTTGCCAAGGAGCTGGGTATGCAGTTGCTTTACCACAACCATGATTTCGAGTTCTTGAAGATCGACGGCAAGTATGCGCTGGATATGCTTTACGAGGATGTTCCCGCGGAGTATTTGCAGACCGAGCTTGATACCTGCTGGGTGAAGGTTGGCGGAGAGGATCCCGTCGGATATATCATGAAGTACGCAGGCAGAGCGCCCGTGGTACACCTGAAGGATTTCTACGGTGAAAAGTCCGATAATATGTACGAGCTGATCGGCATTAAGAGCGCGGCACCCAAGAGACCCTCGAACTTTGAGTTCCGTCCCGTGGGAAGCGGATTGCAGGACTTCCCCCCTATTCTGGAGGCTGCCGAGAAGGCGGGCGCGCAGTGGGTGGTCGTTGAGCAGGACAACCCCTCCATGGGTCTGACTCCTATGGAATCCATCGCCAAGAGTCGCGAATATCTGAAATCTATCGGTTATTGAGAGCCGAAAAAATAAAAAAATACGGAGGAATATTACCATGGCAGATAAGTCTATGGAAGGTCTGAACACCTTTACCGCAGAAGAGGTAAAGACGGTTGACACTACCAAGAAAATGAGAGTCGCTATCATCGGATGCGGATGGATTGCCGATTCCCACATGAAATCTTATTTGAAGCAGCCCGACGTGGAGATCGTGGCAGGCGCTGACCTGATCCCCGGCAAGGCAGCCGCATTTATGGCAAAGCACGGCGTAGAGGGCGCAAAGACCGATTACGCGTCTCACAAGGAGATGCTGGCTGACAAGAGCCTGAATCTGGATGCCGTTTCCATTTGTACCTACAACTGTCAGCACGCTCAGCCCGCGATCGACGCGCTGAACGCAGGCATTAACGTATTGCTGGAGAAGCCCTTTACCGTAACCCTTGACGAGGCAGTTGCGGTCATGAAGGCAGAGAAGGCAAGCGGAAAGGTTCTGTCCATCGGCTTCCAGCCCAGAATGGACGAGAACATGAAGATGATCAAGAAGATCGTAGACTCGGGTGTTCTGGGTAAGATCTACTACATTCAGACGGGTGGCGGACGCCGCCGCGGCATTCCCACGCCCTTCGGTACCACCTTCATTGAGAAGGAAACCGCAGGCATCGGCGCGCTGGGTGACATCGGATGCTACTCCCTTGATTTGGTCCTCAACGCCATCGGCTATCCCAAGCCCTTGACCCGTTCGGGCTACAAGTCCGACTTCTTCGGTAAGGATCCCGCTTACAGTGGATATCCCGCAGACAAGGGTGAGGAGTATGCCAAGCTCTTTGGCGTTGACGATTTTGCCGCAGCGTTCGTTCGTCTCGAGGGAGGAGTGATTCTCGACTTCCGTATCGCTTGGGCAATGAACCTGGATACCCCCGGTGACACCATCATCATGGGTACCAAGGGATCTCTGCGCGTTCCCTCTACCGGTTGCTGGAACGGAACCTTTGAAGCTCCTATGACCATTCACCACGAGGTAGCGGGCGCGCAGGTTGAGACGGTCATTCCCTTGAAGGCACCTACTAAGGGACTCTTTGATCTGAAGATCCGCACCTTCTTGGATGCTTGCAAGGAAGGAACCGAGGCTCCCGTGCCTTCTTCTCAGATCCTTTACAATCAGGCAATCATTGACGGTATCGCCAAGTCTGCCGAGGCAGGCAAGGAGATCGAGATCGTGATCCCCGAAATCTAAAGAGAGGATACTTCTCCTTTCCTAAGACCGAAATCCTTCGGCCGGCCCCTGTGCCGCCGAAGGATTTCTTTTTTTTGAATTTTTTCAAGACTCTTGACAATTTTCTCGGTGTATGCTATAATGACTTATCGAAAGATTTGCGAAAGCAACTATCAAATACGGAGGATACAATCATGAGCAGAATCAAGACCATTGAGACCAAGGATATCGCAAAGACCGTTGAAAACGGCGGCTGCGGCGAATGCCAGACCTCTTGCCAGTCCGCTTGCAAGACTTCCTGCGGCGTTGCCAACCAGCAGTGCGAGAATCAGAAGTAAGAAATTGTCATTCTGATCGGAGTGGGTGTTTGTTTTCAAACACCCACTTCTCATTGAATAAGGAGAGATCAAAAATGGTACATCAGTATAAATTGAACGGATACAACATTGTCCTTGACACCTGCTCAGGCTCGGTGCATACGGTGGACGAGGTCGCCTACGACGTGATCGCCATGTATAAGACCGAGACACCCGAGACGATCGTTCGGACCATGCTGGAGAAATATGCCCATCTGCCCGACGTGACCGAAGGGGAGATTCTGGAGTGCCTTGACGATATTCGTTCTCTGGAGGAGGCGGGAAAGCTCTTTTCCGCGGATGCCTACGAAGATATGGCAAGGACCTATAAGAACAATTCCAAGGTCATCAAGGCGCTATGCCTGCACGTGGCGCATACCTGTAATCTGAATTGCAATTATTGCTTTGCCAGTCAGGGAAAATATCAGGGAGAGCGCGCCCTCATGAGCTTTGAGGTGGGAAAGAGAGCCTTTGATTTCCTCGTTGAGCATTCGGGAAGCCGCCGCAATTTAGAGGTGGATTTCTTTGGCGGCGAGCCGCTGATGAACTGGGAGGTGGTCAAGCAGCTGGTTGCCTATGCCAGAAGCATCGAGAAGGAAAAGGGAAAGAATTTCCGCTTTACCCTCACCACCAACGGAATTTTGGTGGATGACGAGGTCATCGATTTCTGCAATCGGGAGATGAGCAACGTGGTGCTGAGTCTGGACGGAAGAAGGGAGATCAACGATCACTTCCGAAAGGACTACGCGGGACGCGGAAGCTACGACACCATCGTTCCGAATTTTCAAAAATTCGTCAAGGCGAGAGAGGGAAAGAATTACTACGTAAGAGGAACCTTTACCCATAACAACGTGGATTTTACCGAGGATCTTTTTCATATGGCGGATCTTGGCTTTACCGAGCTGAGCATGGAGCCCGTGGTCTGTCCTCCCGACGATCCCTACGCCCTGACAAAGGAGGATCTGCCCAAGCTCTTTGAGCAATACGAGATTCTTGCCAAGGAGATGATCAAGCGCAAGCGGGAGGGCAGAGGCTTTACCTTCTACCACTATATGCTGGATCTTAAGCACGGTCCCTGCATTTATAAGAGAATTACGGGATGCGGCTCGGGAACCGAATACATGGCGGTCACGCCTTGGGGCGAGCTTTTCCCCTGCCACCAGTTCGTGGGAGACGAGAAATACAGCCTCGGAAACATTTGGGACGGTATTACCAACACCGCCGTTCAGGACGAGTTCCGCTCCTGCAACGCCTATGCCCGCGAGGAGTGTAAGGATTGCTGGGCGCGTCTCTACTGCTCGGGCGGATGCGCCGCCAACGCCTATCACGCAACGGGAAGCATCGGAGGCATTTATTCCTACGGCTGCGAGCTTTTCAAGAAGCGCATGGAATGCGCGGTGATGATACAGGTCGCAGAGTCGGAGGAGGCGTAAGATGACCACCCCCATCGCGGATTTTGTCCGCAGGTATGCCGAGGGTGGGATGACCCGCTTTCATATGCCGGGACACAAGGGACGCTCCTTCCTCGGATGCGAGTCCTTAGATATTACCGAGGTGGCGGGAGCCGATGTGCTTTATGCCCCCGATGGAATCATTGCCGAGAGCGAGGAAAACGCCACGACGCTCTTCGGCTCGGCGCATACCTTTTATTCCGCAGAGGGATCGACCCTTTGCGTCAAGGCAATGCTTGCCTTAGTAGCGGCGGGAAGAGGGGATCGCCCTTGGATCCTTGCCGCGCGGAATGCCCACAAGTCGCTGATTTATGCGGCGGCTATGCTTGATCTTCGGATCCGTTGGCTGGATTCCGAGGAGGACGATCATATTTGCCGTTGCCTCGTAACCGCTGCGGACGTGGAGCGCGCCTTGGCGGACATGGAGGAAAAGCCCTGCGCGGTCTATCTGACCTCTCCCGATTATCTTGGCAGTCTTTCGGATCTTCGCGGGATCTCCGAGACTTGCCGCGCCTATGGGATTCCGCTTCTCGTGGATAATGCGCACGGTGCCTATCTGAAATTTTTAAAGCCCTCCCTGCATCCTCTTGATCTGGGGGCTGCCATGTGCTGCGATTCGGCGCACAAAACCCTGCCCGTTCTGACGGGAGGAGCATATTTGCACGTGGCAAAGGGCTATGAGGAATATCTTGGGGGAGCCAGAGGCTTTTTGTCCCTCTTTGCTTCCACCAGTCCCTCCTATCTGATTTTGCAATCCCTCGATCTTTGCAACCGCTATTTGTCAGAGGGCTATGGGGAGCGGCTTGCCCTTCGATGCGGCGAGACGGCATCCTTGAAGGAAAGGATTTCGGCTCTTGGCTTCTCGGTATTCGAATCCGAGCCTCTGAAGCTGACCATTTGCGCCCGTTCCGTTGGTTACACGGGAGACGAATTGGCGGAGTATCTGCGTCAGCGGAGGATAGAGTGCGAATTTTCCGACCGCGATTGGTTGGTGCTTATGATCACCCCCGAGAACACCAAGGAAGAGATGGAGGGGCTGATACGCGCTCTTTCCGAGCTTCCTTTCCGTTTTCCTATTCCGAGGGAGACCTTTCCCTTGCGGATCGGCAGGGCTAAGACCTCCGAGCGCATTCGCGAGGGCTTGTTGGCTCCCCGCAGGACAGTGGCGGTCACAGAAGCCGAGGGGTGCGTCTGCGCTGCGCCTACCGTGTCCTGTCCTCCCGCGATCCCCATTGCCGTCAGCGGCGACGTGATCAAAAAGGAAGACGTAGAGCTTTTTTTGCGGTATGGGATCGAGACAGTGGACGTGCTTCTTCTCTCTGAATAATCAATCAAATATGAGTCAAAAAACAGAAATCCGTCGGAGCGCAACAAGCTCCGACGGATTTCTTGTGTAAAATGGGTTGTTTTTTTGAATTAAAATTCCAATTCCTTCGCGATCAGCTCGGACAAAACGGCGGGGTTGGCTCTGCCCGCGGTCTTTGCCATGGTGCAGCCGATGAGGGCTTGAAGCGCGCGGGTCTTTCCCGCGCGGTAATCGGCGACGGAACGGGAATTTTGGGTAAGTATTTCGCGAACCACGGGAAGGAGGGACTCCTTGTCGTTGATCTGCGCGAGGTTTTCCGCCTTGACCGTTTCCTTCGGGTCAAAATCATTTTCCCACAGTCGGCGCAAAAGATTTTTCGCGGTAGCTCCCGAGATGGTATCGTCCCCCAATAGGGAGGTCACAGCACCAAGACGGTCAGGGGCAATGGGACAGGAAAAATCCTCGGCATCGGTCAGTCGGAGCAGCTCTGAGAGAATGAGATTTGCGGCGATCCTCGGATAGGGCGTGGCGTTTGCCGCTCTGTCGAAATAGTCCGCCAAGGCGCGGTCCGAGGAGAGAATGGCGGCATCGTAGTCCGACAGTCCAAGCGTGTTGGCGAAACGGGCGCGCGTCTTGTGAGGAAGCTCGGGCAGCCCGCGGCGAAGCTCCTCGATCTCTTTCTCGGACAAACGGACGGGAGGCAGGTCGGGATCGGGAAAGAAGCGATAGTCTGCCGCGCTCTCCTTTTGGCGCATGGCGTGGGTTTGTCCCGTGGCGGGATCGAAGCGACGGGTTTCCCGCAGAACGGTACCGCCCGATTCCAAAAGAGCGATCTGCCTTGCCGCTTCGGATTCAATGGCTTTGGCGGCGAAGGAGAAGGAATTGAGATTCTTGATCTCGGTGCGTACGCCGAGGGCGGGATCTCCTTTTTTCCTTACCGAAAGATTCACGTCGGCGCGGAAGGAGCCTTCGTTCATACGGCAATCCGATACCCCCACGCAGCGGAGAAGGGAACGGAGGGTCTGCAGATAGCTTTTGGCTTCCTCCGCGGAGCGAAGGTCGGGCTCGGAGACGATTTCAATGAGAGGAATGCCGCATCGGTTATAGTCGATGAGCGTGCCGCGCGCATCGTCGTGAATCAGCTTTCCCGCGTCCTCCTCGATATGAATGCGGGTGATCCCGACGGTCTTTTTTTCCTCGGAGGTATCGATGGTCAGCGAGCCGCCCGCGCAGAGGGGACGGTCGTATTGAGAGATCTGATACGCCTTCGGCAGGTCGGGATAAAAATAGTTTTTCCGATCCTGACCAGACAGGGGAGAAATGGTACAGCCCAAAGCCAGACCCGCCTTGGCGGCAAGTCTGACCACCTCTCGGTTCAGAACGGGGAGCGCGCCGGGAAGCCCCAAGCAGACGGGGCAGACGCGGGTATTCGGCTCGCCTCCGAAATCGGTGGGGCAGGAGCAGAAGATCTTGGTTTTCGTGTTCAGCTCTACGTGAACCTCCAGACCGATGATGGTCTCATAGGATGCTTGTGTCATGACGGTCTCCTTTCGGAAGAGGAGGCTGCTGATTCCAGCGCGTATCCCGCGCGAAGAAGGGTTGCCTCATCAAAGGGTCGTCCCACCAGCTGCACCGAGAGGGGAAGTCCCTTTTCGGTTTTTTCAAAGGGAAGCGCCAGCGCGGGCAGACCGCAAAGAGGGGCGAGGAGGCAGAAGAGATCCTCCGAGAGGCGCAAAACGGGGTCGTCCTTTTTCGTTCCCAAGGAATAGGGAGGAGTGGGGGCGGTGGGCAGAAGCAATAGGTCGTAGCGGCAGAGCGCGTCTAAGGCCTCCTTGCAAAGGAGGGAACGGGCGGCTCTGGCTTTTTTGTAGTAGGCATCGTAGTAACCCTCGGATAGCACGTAGGTTCCCAGAAGGATGCGGCGCTTGACCTCCGCGCCCAAGCCCTCGGAGCGGGAGCGGCAGAAGAGGGCTTCGGTGTCCTCGCAGTCCGTCCCCCGTTTTCCGTAGCGCACGCCGTCAAAGCGGGCAAGGTTAGAGGATGCCTCGGCGCTTGCCATAACTCCGTATGCCGCCGTGGCGAATCGGAAGGAGGGAAGACTCATTTCCTCTACGGCAGCGCCTAAGGAGGACAGGGTGCGTGCGGCTTCCCCAAGCGCGCGCCGTACGTCCGCAAAGGCGGAATCCACGTAGGGCGCGGAGAGCAGACCGATTCTCATGCCCCGTACCCCACCGTCAAGGTCTTTGGTGAAATAGGGGGTGGGATGGTCCTTGGAGGTGGCATCCCGAGGATCTCTGCCGAGGATTGCCTCGGTCGCCATGGCGCAATCCCTTACGGTATGGGTCAGCGGACCGATCTGATCGAAGGAGGAAGCGTAGGCGACAAGCCCGTAGCGAGAGACGGCGCCGTAGGTGGGACGCAGTCCGCACAGACCGCAGAAGGCGGCGGGCTGAAGAATCGAGCCGCCTGTGTCCGAGCCGAGGGCAAGGGGAACTTGATAGGCGGCAACGGCGGCGGCAGAGCCTCCCGAGGAGCCGCCGGGGACCAGAGAGGGATCAAGGGGATTTTTGGTGATCTTAAAGGCGGAATGCTCGGTGGTAGATCCCATGCCAAATTCGTCCATATTGGTCTTCCCGAGAAGAACGGTCCCCGCCTGTCGGAGCCGTTCGGTAACGGTGGCATCATAGGGCGGGCGATATCCCTCTAACATACGGGAGCCGCAGGTGGTGGGAATATTTTTGGTGCAGATATTGTCCTTGAGCGCCATGGGAATCCCCGCTAAAGGAAAAAGAGCCTCTCCGCTCTGCCGACGTTTGTCTACGGCATCCGCCTCTTGAAGCGCAGAATCGGCAAGAACGGTCAAAAAAGCCCCCAGCTCGGCATCGCTCTCTTCAATCCTTGAAAGATAGGCATGGGTCAGCTCACGGGCAGAATATTCTTTTTTTCTGAGCGCCTCGGAATGCTCCGAAAGCGTGCGGAAAATAAGGTCGGACATGATAAAATCCTTTTTGAAAAGTAATGAAATTCTTGGAATGCTCGCTTGCGGAAAAGCTCGTCGTTATATTACGAAGAAGCCGTTCGCTTGGTCGGGCGCGGACGAAAGAATCTCTTCTCTTGAGAGGCAGGGGGCGGGAATATCCTCTCTTGTTACCGAGGCGGGATGATCTCCGTCTGCCTCGGCGGTATCCTCGGGCAGGCACGACAGGGTACCGAGGAAAGAAAGGAGTCCGTCAAGCTCTGGGGAGAGCGTTCTTTTTTCCTCTTCGGTAAGAGAAAGCTTTGCGAGGGATTCCAGACGGGAAAGCTCTTTTGGGGTCATTCCTCTTCCTCCTCTCGGTACGCCTTGGCGGCGCTGATGAGGAGCTCGGTCAGCTCTCTTTCGTGGGAGAGCAGGATATAAAGGGTCTGTCCCCCCTCGCGGACCGACAGGAGAAGAAAGGTCACGGGGCGCAGATCCGCGCGGTAGTCGTGGATCTTTTTTCTGCCCTTTTTAAATTCCTTCCACGCCGCGAGAGATTCGCCGCCGTCCGAAAAATCAAAAAGTCGGGCAAAAGAAACAGACCTTACTCCCACACGGCAGACGGTAACGGCGCGCTTGCCGTTTGCCGCCGCCTCGGTCACGGTCAGATCGGCTTCCCCCTCCTCGTCCTCCTCGATACGGTAGAAAAACAGTTTGGTCATATAGCGGGTCACCAGAAAGATCGCCGCCGTCAGAAGCAGGAGGGCAACGGTCTGAAACACCCAGCGAAAGGGGATCTCTCCGAGAATGGTGGTCAGCGCCAGCAAAGCGAAGGCTCCCGAGAACAGAAGAAGGATCATGTTACGGGCGGTTTGATTGGTCTTTTTTGGAATCCATTGACGCATTTTTTCTATCTCTCTTTTCGTTATTTTTCGTTTTTTTCTTGAATTTATCCGCAGTCTGTGATATAATAAAATGAATATATTCATCATTATATCGAAAAGGAGCAGAAATGTCAAGAGTTTCACGCGCATTCCGCTGGAGCGGAAGGATCGTTAAGTTTCTTTTCTTCTGTGTGATCTTCGGCGTGATCGCCGTTTTGCTTTGGAGAATTTTTTCATCGGACGACCCCGAATCCATGGAGCGTCTGACCCCCAACGACGCGCTTGCCGCCGCCTACGAGAAGGAGGGGGACGAGCTTTATCTCTTCCGTCAGGAGCAGAGAAGCATTACCAGCGGAGAGAAGAATTACGGATACTTCTCCGTGACCGATGCCGTTTTTATTCCCTCTGCCAATCAGGTGCAGATCGTGGTACGGTACAACAACAGTACCCTGCGTTCCCTTGCCGAGGATAAGGGACTGTCGGAGGTTCCCGATCGGGAGGCAGATCTTTTTGACGTGACTCTGTCGGTGGCGACCGATCTGACACCCGAGAACGACGAGGATAATTTCGGAAACGACGAGGATAGCGTGGCATTTACCCGTATCCACGCAACGAGCGTGACGTCCGATCAAAAGAATCTTTACAACTACCGTCGCTTCGTGTTTGACCTCGGTACGGCGGGGGTATCGCTTTCCGACCTTTTGGAGGAGGAGCTTCTTTTGGCGGTCTACGCGGATATCTACTATAAGGGCGATGTAAACTACGAAGAGCCTGCCTACGGTACGCTTTGCCTTTACGATTACGTAACCGAAATCGAGCCCGTCCGTCTGTCCAAGGCGGACCGCAACGCGCTTCGGGATTATCTTGAGGAAAGGTAAGGGGAGCGGAATGGAAGATCTTCAGCAAAAGAGATTTCAAAAGAAGGACGAGGGATTTGTCTGCGTCCATTGCGGCAAGGAGGTTCCCCCCCTCGGATATACCTCCCGCAATCATTGCCCCTTCTGCCTTTGGTCGGTACACGTGGACATTCTTCCTGGAGATCGTGCCAATCCCTGCGGCGGAGGGCTTCGTCCCATACGAACCGAGCCCGATCCCAAAAAGGGCTTCGTGATCGTACACCGCTGCGAGCGGTGCGGAGAGATCCGCCGCAACCGCGCGGCAATGAAGGGGGATACCCCCGACAGTCACCGTCTGCTGATCCGCTTGACGGCGGGCGCGGACGAACTATAACTCATAGAAAATTGAGGATATAAGAAATGAGAAATCTGTTGAGTGAGATCGAGGAGCGGATGCCTACCTTTTCCAAGGGGCAAAAGCTGATCTCCCGTTACGTTTTGGAAAATTACGATAAGGCGGCGTATATGACCGCCTCCAAGCTCGGAAAGCTCGTAGAGGTTTCCGAGTCCACCGTGGTGCGCTTTGCCATAGAGCTGGGGTTTGAGGGCTATCCCCAATTTCAGCTGGCGCTTCAGGAGATGGTCCGCACGAAGCTGACCTCCTTTGAGCGTATGGAGGTGACGAACAGTCTGATCGGAGACGGCGACGTGCTTTCCAAGGTTCTTCTCGGTGATATGGAGAAGATTCGCGGGACGCTTGGGGATATTGACCGCGATGCCTTCCGCGACGCGGTAGCGCATATCGTCAAGGCGAAAAATATTTATATTCTCGGTGTGCGCGCCTCCTCCTCCTTGGCGGGATTTTTGGCGCACGGATTGCAGATGATCTTTGATAGCGTCAAGCTGGTGCAGACTACCTCGGGCAGCGAGATGTTCGAGCAGATCATGAGTATCGGCGAGGAGGACGTGATGATTGCCATCAGCTTTCCCCGCTACTCCAAGAGGATTATTCACGCGGTGGACTTTGCCCATCACGCGGGCGCGGACGTGATCGCGCTGACCGACAGTATGGCTTCTCCCATTGCGGTGGGAGCCAATCAGATCCTTACCGCCAAGAGTGACATGGCATCCTTTGCCGACTCGCTGGTAGCTCCTTTGAGCATCATCAACGCCATTATCGTGGCGGTGTCCCGTGAGAAGCGGGACGATCTCAGGGTACGGCTTCGCCAGTTGGAGGAGATCTGGGACGAATACGACGTTTACGACAAAAATCAAGGATAAATGCGAATGAAGGTACTGATCATAGGAGGAGGAGCCGCAGGTATGATGGCGGCGATCCACGCCGCGGACGGCGGCGCGGAGGTCACGCTCCTTGAGAGAAACGAGCGTTGCGGCAGGAAGCTGCGGATCACGGGAAAGGGTCGCTGCAACGTGACCAACGACTGTACTCTGCAGGAATTTTTGCAAAGCGTTCCGAGAAATCCTCGCTTCTTATATGCCGCCCTGAATTATCTGTCGGGAGAGGACGTATGCCGCTTTTTTGAGGACAACGGCGTTCCCCTGAAGGTGGAACGAGGCAGACGGGTCTTCCCCGTGTCTGATCGGGCGGAGGATATCGTCTGTTGCCTTTGCGACGGAGTGAAGGCAAGGGGTGTTTGCGTGATTCGCGGACGGGCGCGGTCGTTGCTCATAGAGAACGGAGCCGCGCGCGGTTGCGTTACCGAGGACGGGGAGACTGTATCTGCCGACCGTGTGATCCTTTGTACGGGAGGTGTTTCCTATCCCGTTACGGGCTCGGACGGAGACGGTCACAGACTGGCAAGAGAGGCGGGACATACCGTCACACCGCTCATTCCCTCGCTCATTCCCTTGACCTCAAAGGATAAGGATTGCGCCGCTCTGCAGGGGCTGTCCTTGAAGAACGTGTCGCTGTCGGTGGCGGAGACTGCCACGGGCAAGACGGTCTACGAGGATTTCGGAGAGATGATGTTCACCCATTTCGGGCTGACGGGTCCTATGGTCCTGTCGGCATCCGCCCACCTTTCCGACGTGAGGGCGGGAAAATATCGGGCAGAGATCAATCTCAAGCCCGCACTGGACGAAAAGACGCTGGACGCAAGGATTCTTTCGGATTTTTCAAAATATCAAAATAAGGACTTTTTAAACGCGCTCGGAGATCTGTTGCCCCAAAAGATGATCCCCGTGGTGATTGCCCGTTCGGGCATCTCTCCCCGCAAGAAGGTCAATTCGGTGACCAAGGAGGAGCGAAGGTCGCTGGTTGATGTCATTCGCTGCTTCTCGGTGGAGATTGACGGCTTCCGTCCCATTTCGGAGGCGATCGTGACCCGCGGGGGAGTTGCGGTGAGCGAGGTCAATCCCAAGACCATGGAATCGAAGCGAGTGGCGGGACTTTATCTGGCGGGCGAGCTTTTGGACGTGGATGCCTACACGGGCGGATACAATTTGCAGATCGCCTTTTCCACGGGTGCCTTGGCGGGTGCCTCCGCGGCGGAGAAATGTGAATAAACAAAGAATGAATAATGAATAATAAAGAATAAAAAAGAAGAGACAAAAGGAGAATATCCTATGATTCAGATTGCCATTGACGGTCCCGGCGGAGCGGGAAAAAGCACGATTGCCAAGGCGGTTGCCGCCAAACTCGGTATCGTTTACGTGGATACGGGCGCGCTTTACCGCACGGTCGGATATTACGTCCGACAGAAAAACACCGATCCAAAGGATGCCGCCGCGGTGGGCGCGCTGCTTCCCGAAATTACCATCGAGGTAAAGTATGAGGACGGTGTGCAGAGAGTCTATCTCAACGGGGCGGATTTGGGCGACCGTATCCGTACGCCCGAGATGTCCATGTACGCTTCTGCCGTGTCCGCGATTCCCGCGGTCCGCGCCTTCCTCTTGGAGACGCAGAAGGATATTGCCCGTAAAAACAGCGTGATCATGGACGGAAGAGACATTGGTACGGTGATCCTTCCCAATGCCGATCTGAAGATCTTTCTTACCGCTTCTCCCGAGTGCCGCGCCCGCCGCCGTTACGACGAGCTGATCGCCAAGGGACAGACCGTTTCCTTTGAGGACGTGCTGGCGGAAATGAATCAAAGAGACACACAGGACAGCACACGCGAGATCGCTCCCGCTCAGGCGGCTGCGGACGCGATCCTTTTTGACAACACGGGCATGAGGCTGGAGGAAAGCGTTGCCCACGTGATCGAGCTGGTTCGCGCCAAAACAGACTTTTTGAATTAAGAGGTGGATTATGGCTAAAAAGCAGAAGCAGAAGAAAAGCGGGTCCCGACTCTACCGAGTGATCTACGCTATTTTCGCGGGGATCGTGGGCTGTTTGCTCCGTATTCGAGTGATCGGAGGGGAGAACGAGCCACAAAAGGGCGGCTTTTTGGTATGTGCCAACCACATTTCTGCCTCCGACCCCGTGGTTCTTTGCTATGCCTTCCGCAAGCATCAGGTTCGGTTTATGGCGAAAAAGGAGCTGTTTAAGATTCCGCTTCTGTCAGGACTGATCCGCCTTCTCGGCGCGTTCCCCGTGGATCGCGGAGGCAGCGATGTGGGTGCGATCAAAAAAGGAGTCAAATTCTTGGTGGACGGGGAATGTATGGGCATTTTCCCGCAGGGTCATCGCTATCCCGCGGTGGATCCCAGAACCACCTCCTTGAAGAACGGCGCGGCGCTGATCTGTACCCGCGCGAGCGCGGACGTGGTTCCCGTGTACATCGCAAGGAAGAACAATACGTCCAAGCTTTTCCGAAGGACCTACGTGATCATCGGGGAGCCGATCCCCTTTGAGAGCTTTGGCTACAATTCCGAGGAGAGCGGAGAGTACGCCCGCATCTCGGAGATGATCTTTGACCGTATCTGCACCCTTGGGGAGAATTTTACAGACCCCAAGACCGCCAAGAAGCAAGCAAAAAAACAGGCAAAGGAACAGAAAAGGAATGCAGATTAAGATTGCCGAGAACGCAGGCTTCTGCTTTGGAGTAAAGCGCGCCACTGATCGCTTGGAGGAAGCCATCGGAGGAGAGGGGAACGAACGGATCTTTACCCTTGGGACCCTCATTCATAACGATACCTACAACAAGTGGCTTTTTTCTCAGGGAGTGAGAGTGACCTCGGTTTCCGAGATCCCGACCCTTGCCGCCTCTGCTACCGAGGCATCGCCCGTCCGCGTTTTTGTGCGCGCCCACGGAATTCCGCGAGAGGACGAGGCACTGTTGGCAGGGGAAGCGGAGCGCAATCCGCATTTTCGCTATGAGGACTGTACCTGTCCCTTCGTCAAGAAGATCCATCGGATCGCAAGAGAAAACTCGGGAGAGGACCGTCTCTTCCTTCTTTCCGGCTTTGCGTCCCATCCCGAGGTGGTGGGAATTATGAGCTATTTTGAGGGAGAAAAGCGTTGCTTTGAAAACGCGCAGGCTCTGATTTTGGCGGAAAAGGAAGGATTTTTTGAAAAATACCGAGAAAAAACTCCCGTTTTAGCTGCTCAAACCACACAAAATTTAACAGAGTGGAAAAAAAGTCAAAATTTTTTGAAAAAACTATATACAAATCCGTTAATTTTTGATACAATATGTAATGTTACGGAATCGAGACAGACCGAGGCCGAGGAGCTTGCCGCCGAAAGCGACGTGATGATCGTCATTGGAGGCAGGGAAAGCTCTAACACCGCGAAGCTGTACGATATCTGTAAAAGGATCTGCCCCGACACCTTTTGGATTGAACGGCCAAGGGAGCTGTCGGAGTTAGATCTCAATACGTCCGCTCACACGAAAGTGGGCATCGCCGCGGGGGCATCTACTCCGTTAGGCATTATTCAGGAGGTGTACAAAACCATGAGCGAAATGAAAGAAAATTTTGAAGAACTGCTCAATTCGTCGTTCAAAACTTTAAATACAGGAGAAATCGTAACCGGAACCGTAACGGTTGTTACCGATGCTGAGATTCAGCTGGATATCGGCGCACCCGTCACCGGTATCATCAAGGCTGAGCAGATCACCGACGATCCTTCTGTAAAGCTGACCGAGCTCTACAAGAAGGGCGATCAGATCGAGGGACGCGTGTTCCGTGTCAGCGACGTTGAGGGAATCGCAGAGCTGTCCAAGAAGGCAGTGGATTCCGCCAAGAACTGGCAGAAGATTGTAGATGCATCCGAGAACGGTGACGTTCTCGAGGGCAAGGTGGTTGACGTGGTTAAGGGCGGTGTCAACGTTCTCGTTGGCGCAAATAAGGTATTCGTTCCCGCGTCCCACACCGGTGTTCCGAAGGAGGGCGATCTCGCCGTTCTGAAGGGAACCGAGCAGAAGATCAAGATCATTGAGATCAAGGGCAACCGCGCCATCGGCTCGATCCGCGCCGTACTCCGTGAGGAGCGCCGCGCGAAGGAGGCCGCTTTCTGGACCTCCATCGAGGAGGGCAAGGTTTATACCGGTGTCGTTAAGAGCATGACCTCCTACGGCGCGTTCGTAGACCTTGGCGGCGTTGACGGTATGGTACATAAGACCGAGCTGTCCTGGCGTCCTATCGCATCTCCCGCCGCTGTGGTTTCGGTTGGCGATGAGATCACCGTATTCGTGAAGTCCTTTGACGCAGAGAAGAAGAGAATCTCTCTTGGATACAAGACCGACGATACCAATCCTTGGTATCAGTTTACCGCCGCTTACGCAGTAGGCGACGTGGCTTCCGTAAAGATCGTCAGCATGATGCCCTTTGGCGCGTTTGCTGAGATCGTGGACGGCGTAGACGGTCTGATCCACATTTCTCAGATCGCTCAGGAAAAGATCGGCAAGCCCGCCGACGTTCTGGAGCTGGGTCAGGTGGTAGATGCCAAGATCATCGCCATCGACGAGGAGAATCAGAAGGTAAGCCTTTCCATCCGCGCGCTTCTCGATGAGGCGCAGGCTGCGGAGGAGGCTATGCCTGAGGAAGCAGAGGGTGTCGTTTACAGCACAGAGGATGCTGAATAATTGAATAAAACATAGAAAAACGGAGGAAATCGGAATGAAGATTACGTTTTTGGGAACCGGTCATGGAACCGCGGAGAAGAATCGTTTTTGCTCCTCTGCCGTCGTTACGGTAAAGGGAAAGAGCTATCTGGTGGATGCGGGCGCGCCCGTTTCTCTCCTGATGCAGAAGAAGGGGATTCACCCCGGTACGGTGAAGGCTGTATTCGTGACCCACAATCACGCCGACCACTACTACGGCTTGTGTGAATTTTCCATCGCCTTGAGCGGATACCACAATCGTGTGGCTCCCGATGCTCACGCGGAGGTCTTCGTGCCTGCGGATGCCGATTTCTATCATCGTTTTATGCTGGGACACGATCACACCAAGCAGATCAACGTACAGGTCTACGAGGAGGGTCTTGTCTATGAGGACGAGCTGGTTCGCGTGACCTCCTTCCGTACCGAGCATTGCAATCCCTCCTACGGCTTCCTCTTTGAGGCAGAGGGAAAGCGCGTGGTCTTTACGGGCGACATGAGCGGACATCTGGGTGATTATCCCAAGGTACTCACCGAGACCGACGTGGACGTTGCCGTTGTTGAGGCTGCCCACGCTCGTTACGCAAAGCCTGAGATTCAGGAGATCCTTGCGAAGACCAGAACCCGTCATATGCTCATCAACCACGTATACGAGGGCTCTAACCCTCCCGAGTCTCTTGCTGAGTTCATCAATATCATGCAGGACAACTTCGACGTGACGCTGACGCAGGACGGCGACGTATTCCTGGTGTAAAAACGATCCGCATTTTTTCGATTCGAGAAATTTCCGTCGGCGGCTTTGCTGCCGACGGATTTTTTGCTTTTCTATGGGAGGAGATCTTTCTCCTACGGGGGTGCGGTGCAATAAAAAAGCGAAAAAAATCTTGTAATATTTCCTTTGCCGTGATATAATATAATAGATAATGTACGTAAAAAGGGGAAGGCGCTTTGGAGATTCGGATTGATAGAAAAACGGCGGGGAAAACCGTCAAGGAGATTCTTCGCTCCGAGGTGCGGCTTTCGGGCGCGATGCTTCGTCATTTGAAATTCTCCGAGGGGGGGATTCTTGTAAACGGCGCTCACGTAACGGTCCGTCACGTTCTTTCCGAGGGGGAGCTTCTTTCTCTTGCGGTGGAGGATCGGGAATCGGGCGAGAAGCTGATCCCCGTAGATCTTCCTCTGTCCATTCTTTATGAGGACGGGGACGCGGTGGTGCCGTCAAAGCCTGCGGATATGCCTACCCATCCTTCCCACGGACACACGCGGGATACGGTTGCCAACGCCTTGGCGCATCGGTATGCCTCCTTGGGCGTTCCCTTTGTGTTTCGCCCTGTGAATCGGTTGGATCGGAACACCAGCGGGCTTTTACTCGTCGCCCGCAACCGCATTGCTGCGGCAAGCCTTGGCAAAGCCATGCAGAGGGGAGAGATCCGAAAGACCTATCTTGCCATTCTTTGCGGAACGCTTCCCGAGGACGAGGGTGTGATCGATACGTATATGAGACGGACTGCTGCCAGTGTGATTTTGCGGGAGAACTGCTCCGAGGGGCAGGGCGGCGTTCGCGCCTTGACCCGTTATCGCGTATTGGCACAGGCAGAGGGGCACACCTTGGTGGAATGCGAGCCTCTGACGGGACGGACCCATCAGCTTCGCGTTCATTTCGCGGGGCTTGGTTGTCCCATTCTCGGTGACGATCTGTACGGCGCTCCGTCGGATCGGATCGGTCGTCACGCGCTACACTCTCACAGATTGATCTTTCCCCGTGTTTCGGACGGGGCGCAGATTACGGTAGAATCGCCTCTGCCCGAGGATATGGCTTCCGTTATGGAGGCGCTGGGGCTTTTCGGCGTAAGGAAAGGAGAACGACTTGAAGCAGTCCGTTGAATATGAAGCCGCTCCCAAGAGACGGAAATTACCCCTCGCGGTCAAGATCATTTACGGGCTTTTTGCGCTCAGCGTTCTTTTATATATTCTGTTTTGGGTCAGTCCCGATTTTGCGGATTTCTTCAATCGCTTTATTTCCCCCACGGTGCGGGCGATCCTTGCGCTTCTGACCAATTTTTTGCCCTGCTCGTTGGCGGAGCTTATGCTGCTTCTTTCCCCCGTGGCACTCTTTCTCGCCCTTCGGGTCGGTATTCGTCGGTATAGCGCGTCTTGGCGTGACGTAGGACGCTTTTGCGTCTGTCTTGGGTCGGCGGCGGCCTTGGTGCTTTCGCTCTTTACCTTTGGATTAGCCCCTGCCTATCGCGGCGCGCCGCTTGACGAGCGGTTGGGGATCGAGCGTCGGGGAGTGAGCAAGGAGGATCTGTACGAGACGGCATTGATCCTTGCCGAACGGATCAACCGAGAGGCGGAGTTCCTGACCTATGGGGAGGACGGCTTTAGCCGAATGCCCTACGACTTTGGAGAAATGAACGATCATTTGTTAGATGCCTTTGATACGGCGACCGACCGTTACGGCGTTACCGATCGGCTTTATTCCCGTTTGAAGCCCGTTATGCTTTCGAAGGCCATGTCTTATACCCATATTACGGGAGTTTATACCTTTTTCACGGGAGAGGCGAATCTGAACGTCTATTTTCCCGATTATACCCTGCCGTATACCGCCGCGCACGAGCTGGCGCATCAGCGGGGCATTGCCCGAGAGGATGAGGCGAATTTTGTGGCGTTCCTCGTTTGCGAGGGATCGAGCCAAGCCTATATCCGATATTCCGGCTATTTAAATCTTTACGAGTACGTGGTCAGCGAGCTGTATTCGGTTGCCCCCGAGCTGTATTGGGAGGTGTATAGCGCGCTATCCTCCGCGGTACGGGGTGAGATGGCAGCCTTTTCCGATTTCTTTGATGAATTTCGCGATTCGGTGGCAGGGGACGTATCGGGAGCGGTGAACGACGCGTTTCTGATCCTTCACGGTACCGAGGGCGTGCGGAGCTACGGCATGGTCGTGGATTTGGCGGTGGCATATTTTATTCCCGCCGATGGAGATACGGGCATACAATAAAAGTGACAGGACAGTCTGCCAATGGGAGGCTTTATGGATAAATTGAGAATACGGGGCGGCAAGCCGCTCTTTGGAGAAGTGAATATCAGCGGCATGAAAAATTCCGCGCTTCCCGTTCTGTTCGGCACGGTCGCCACGGGGGGGATCTGCGTGATCAGCAACGTGCCTGACGTGAGCGACATTTCGCTGACGCTGGAGATCCTTCGTTCTATTGGCGCGAAGGTGCGCTTTGAGACGACGGACCGCGTGGTGATCGATACCCGCGAGGTCGTGATGAAGAGTCCGCCCATGGAATACGTGGGAAAGATGCGCGCCTCTACCTATCTGATCGGCGCGATGCTGGGCCGCTTCGGGGAGGCGTTGGTTGGTTATCCCGGAGGATGCGATTTCGGCGTGCGCCCCATCGACCAGCACATTAAGGGCTTCGAGCATCTGGGCGCCCGTGTGGAATACGACGACAACGCCAATCTTCACGCGACAGCGGAGAAGGGGCTTAAGGGCAACATGATCTATCTGGACGTGGCATCGGTGGGCGCTACCATCAACGTTATGCTGGCGGCGGTTTTTGCCGAGGGCGTGACCGTGATTGAAAACGCTGCCCGTGAGCCGCATATCGTGGATATGGCGAGCTTCCTGAACGCTTGCGGCGCCGACGTGTGCGGCGCGGGAACGGGTATGATCCGTATTCGGGGCGTGAAGGAGCTTCACGGCTGTCAGTATGAGCTGGCACCCGATATGATCGAGGCGGGTACATACATGGCGGCTGTGGCTGCCGCGGGTGGCTCCGTGACCGTCAAGCGAGTGATTCCGAAGCACATGGAGGCGATCAGTCACAAGCTGCGGGAGATCGGACTTTCGGTAACGGCATCCGACGATTCGATTACCGTGATCTCGGATCGGGTATACCGAGCCACCACCATTAAGACCAACCCTTATCCCGGATTTCCCACCGATATGCATCCGCAGTTTAGCGCGGTTTTGGCTTTGGCGAGAGGTATCAGCTCGATCTCCGAGGGGATTTGGGGCGCTCGCTTTAAGTATGCCGAGGAGCTAAAAAAGATGGGGGCGGATATCGTTGTGGACAACGGCGCCGCGCATATTACGGGAGTCCCCTCGCTTCACGGTGCCGCCGTGAAGGGAAGCGATCTGCGCGCGGGAGCTGCCTTGGTGATTGCCGCGCTTGCTGCCGAGGGTGAGAGCGAGGTCTCGGGATTGGAATTTCTGGATCGGGGCTACGAGGATATCGTGGGCAAGCTCAAGCGTCTTGGCGCGGATATCTGGAGAGAATAAAACACAAAAAACCGCGGATGGCTGTTTTTACGCCACCGCGGATTTTTGTGTGTCTGGGGAGAGAATTTTTTAGAAATATTACTCTTTTGTCTATGCAAATCCCGGTTGAAATATTCCTTTTTTTGCAAAATTCGTCAAATTTCCCAATTCGACTTTTTTCGAAGGTTTTCCATACCCTCGGGGAAAAATTCCATACCCCCTATGGAAAACTCTGCTGATAATATGGAAAACCCAGCAAAATCAAGGAATTTTTTTGTTTTTTATTTTTTTGCCTATGGAAAACCTTCCGAGAATTTTTGTCAAGAGCTTTTTGAAAATATTTTATTTTCTGCATTTTGCACAAATGCGGATCCCGCGGATCGGTTTTGTCGGGAGGGGTGTTTCAATTTTTGTCTCTTTTTGTCGATTGCATTGCCAAAGGAAGATCCGCGGAGGGCTGTGCGCCGCCGCGGATCTCTACCTCAAACAAGCGATATCTGACCTTCAAGGTGCGGGATTATTTTATGATCTGCAGCGACACGGTTGCCGAGGCGCTGTAATTGCCGTAGGGGTCGCGTACTACGTAGGTAAAGGAATCCGAGCCTGTGCGGTCGGGATAGGGGGTGTAGGTGTATGTCCCCTTATGGGCATCGGTCAGAATCAGGATCCCCGATTCGGGATAGGAGACGATCTCTACGGTGGTTTCGTCTCCGTCGGGGTCATAGGAGGGAAGCTCGCCCGAAAGGGTCACGTTTTGAGAGGTGCTTACCGACAGGGAGGATTCGGGTACCTCCGAGAGAGTGGGGGCGTGATTGACGGCATTCAGAAGATAGACCTCGCAGGTCATCTCTACGGGGGAGTCGTTTACGGTGAAGTCGAAGGAGGCATAGCGGACACCGCCTCTGGCGGATACGTAGGAAAGATTTTCAATGGCAGAGGCGCGAATCGTTTGCCCTCGGTTTACCACCACGTTGCCAAGGCGAAGCTCACCCTCCTCGGGAGAGGGTAGACGGGTGACGGTGATCGACTCCACGTCAGACAGATTCATGGCGCGTCCGAAATCGTCGGCGCAGAAGGATAGGGGGGCATCGCACAACCCCGCCTTTGCCATTGGCGATGCCTTGGCAAGCACGAGAAGTCCGAGGGACACGGGCGCGTCGGTTTCCGCCGCTTCGCCGCAGGCGGTAAGGGGAAGGGTCAGAAGACATAGCATGAGAAAAAGCGAGATAATTTTTTTCATAGGATCTCCTCCATCGGTTTTGGCTACTTGCTACCATTGTATCGGGAGAAAAAGTTTTTTATGACTTTTTTCACACAAAAGGAAAAAAGTATGGTATAATAAACCAAAGAAATCGATGGGGAGGATGGGATGAAGGAAGGAACCTTTCGTGTATGCTGCTTTACGGGGCATCGGGAGCTGTCCGCAGACTCCCTGTCCTCGCTCTATGATCTTTTGCGGCGGGCGGTCTGTTACGCCTACGACTGCGGGGTTCGGGAATTTCGCGCGGGCGGCGCGTTGGGGTTTGATACTCTGGCGGCGCTGACGGTGTTGGATCTGCGGGAAACCAAACCCGATCTGCGGCTTTGTCTGTATCTTCCCTGTCGGAATCAGGATCAGATCTGGTCGGAAAGAGATCGGTTGATCTACCGAGATATTCTTGAACGGGCAGACGGGATCACCTACACGTCGGAGCGGTATTCCCGAGGGTGTATGCAGAAGCGAAACCGCGCGCTGGTGGAGGGGAGCGATCTCTGCATCGCCTTTTGCCAAAATGGGGAAGGAGGCTCCGCCTATACCGTGAGATACGCCAAGGGGCAGGGGCTTACGGTTTGGAATTTAGGGGACGATAAAAAATAAAATCCGTCGGTAGCGAAGGGGCTATCCGACGGATTCCTTTTTTATACAAAATTTCTTACGGCGCGAGGGGTGGCGCCCATACCGATCTCTTAATACAAGGGATATTTCTCGCAAAGAGCGGCAACCTCGGCGCGAACGGCATCCGCGTTGCCCTCAAAGTCACGGGCAACCATACCGAAGAGACGGGCGATGGTCTTCATATCCTCCTCCTTAAGACCGCGGGAGGTGACGGCGGGAGTACCCACGCGGACACCCGAGGTCACGAAGGGCTTTTCGGGGTCGTTGGGAATGGCATTTTTGTTGACGGTGATATGAACTGCGTCCAATCTTGCCTCAAACTCCTTGCCAGTGATCTTCATGGGACGGAGATCTACCAGCATCAGGTGGTTATCGGTACCGCCCGAAACCAAATCGAAGCCCTCCGCCAAGAGTCCTTCCGCAAGGACGGCGGCATTTTTGACGATCTGCTCCTGATATGCCTTAAATTCGGGAGTCAACGCCTCGCCGAAACTGACTGCCTTGGCGGCGATGACGTGCATAAGAGGTCCGCCCTGAATACCGGGGAAGATTGCCTTATTGAATTTCTTTGCCAGCTCCTCGTCGTTGGTTAAGATCATACCACCGCGGGGACCTCTGAGGGTCTTGTGCGTGGTGGTGGTCACTACGTCGGCGTAGGGCAGGGGAGAGGGATGAACGCCTGCGGCGACCAGACCTGCGATATGCGCCATA
>JAZOQX010000077.1:0-19416 GCA_045656325.1 Eubacteriales bacterium | reverse complement strand
CGGTCAATGGGAAAATCGGGATGGTGCCAGTCGAGCAACGAATAGTAGAAGCCGACCTTCAAGCCTTCTGCACGGAAAGCATCTACAAACTCACGAACCAGGTCACGGCCGCAAGGGGTGTTGGTGGATTTGTAATCGGTATACTGAGAGTCAAACAGACAGAAGCCCTCGTGGTGCTTGGTGGTCAGGACGGCGTATTTCATACCCGCCGCCTTGGCTTTTTTTGCCCAATCGCGGGCATCCAGCATATCGGGATCGAAATGCTCAAAATACTTCTGGTATTTCTCCTCGGAGATCTTTTCTCTCTCCTTGATCCACTCGTGTCTTGCGGGAAGCGCGTAAAGACCGAAGTGAATAAACATACCGAAGCGATCGTGTACGAACCAATCGGTATCGCCAATGGTTTTCTTACGGGGGAACGTACTCATGTTCTCTCCTCCTTCCAATCAGTTTTTCTTATACAACGCGCCGTAGGTCGCGCAGGCTCTGTAATCCTGTCCTTCCTTATCCATACCAAACGCGTTCCATGCGGCGGGACGGAAGATCTTGTCCTCGTCTACGTTGTGCATACATACGGGAATGCGAAGCATGGAGAAGAGCGTGATCAGATCGGCGCCGATATGACCGTAGCTGATGGCTCCGTGGTTGGCACCCCAGTTGTTCATCACCTCATAGGCGGTCTTGAAGGGGCTTCCCTCCTTGCCGTCACAGCGAGGAGCAAACCACGTGCAGGGCCACGTATAGTCGGTTCTCTTCCAAAGAATGTCGTTTACGTCCTCGGGAAGCTTTACGGTCCAGCCCTCGGCGATCTGCGCCACGGGTCCCAGCCCCTTAACGAGGTTGATACGGAGCATGGTACAGGGCATTTCCGCCTCGGTTACGAAATGGGAGGAATATCCGCCGCCGCGGAAATATCCGTTGTCTGCGGCGCACCAGTCGGACGCGCCCAGAATCGCCTTCGCGTCGGCATCGGTCACGTCGTACCAAGGCTTGACGGTAGCTTCCCCTTTTTCGTCGGTGGCTCTGCCGTTATAATCCAACGCTGCCGCGCCCGAGTTGATCAGGTGAATGAAGCCGCCCGCCTCCTTCGCCTTGCCCGTAGGCTCGTAATTCGCCGCCTTCTTCAGCGCCTCGGGCGACCAGTAGGTACGCACGTCGGCAAAGAGCTGAGCGCGATTGGTCAAGAGCTTCATAAGCAGCATGGACGCGCCGTTGAGGGTATCGTTCTCGGTCGCCAGCACGTAAGGCTCGCGAATGCCGTTCCAGTCAAAGGAGGTATTGAGGATCGACTCGGTAAAGTCGGCGTTGGGATAGAAATCGGTCCACTGTCTCTGTCCCTGGAAGCCTGCGGCAATAGCGTTGTGTCCAACCCGCTCCTCCTCGCAACCCTCGGGAAGCTTGTCGTTTCCGCACATCAGATCCTTCACAATGATGGCGCACTTAACGGTGAACTCCCAATCCTTCTTCTTCTGCTCGTCGGACTTGCGGATCCACTCGGGATTCTTCTCAAAGCCCTCGGGACAAAATTCCCTTGTCCACGCCATGGCTCTCTCAAATTCATCCTTATCGTAGATGCCCTCCTCCATACGGCGGATGACCTCCACCTCATCAACCGATTCCACACGCATTCCGAGATAATCCTCGAAGAAATTGGGATCGATCTGGGAGCCTGCGATTCCCATGCAAAGAGATCCGATCTGCAGATAGGATTTTCCTCTCATGGTAGCGGCGGCAATGGCGGCGCGTCCGAAGCGAAGCAGCTTCTCCTCTACGTCCGCAGGGATCTCGGTTTCGTCACAGTTCTGTACGTCGTGTCCGTAAATACCGAAGGCGGGCAGACCCTTCTGCGCGTGAGCGGCGAGAACGGCCGCAAGATACACGGCACCGGGACGCTCGGTTCCGTTAAAGCCCCAAACTCCCTTAATGGTATCGGGGTCCATGTCCATGGTCTCGGAGCCGTAGCACCAGCAGGGGGTCACGGACAGAGTAATGGCGACACCCTCTCTTTTGAATTTCTCGGCGCACGCCGCCGTCTCGGCAACTCTGCCGATGGTGGTGTCCGCAATGACCACGCGAACGGGCGTACCGTCTGCGTAACGAAGGTTTCTGCGGAACAGATCTGCCGCGCTCTTCGCCATATTCATGGTCTGCTCTTCCAGCGACTCACGAACCTTCAGCGCGCCTCTTCTTCCGTCGATGGTGGGACGGATGCCAATGGCGGGATACTCGCCAACGTAACGATTGCTCATACTCTTTCTCCTTTTCTTATTTGAAATTAAAAATAGGTCTTGACTTTACTTCTATTTTATCATATAATTAAAAAAAATCCATTGATTTTTGTATGCGAAAATATGGAGAAATGTATCTATGCAACTGATTCAAAACCAAAAATTGACCTATGCGGAACAAAGAGTCCGTCTGGAAATCGCTGAGATCAGTTATGGACTTTTAGACTCCGAGTGGGAGCACGAGGATCTGCGCGCCGCCTTCACCCGCGTCTACGTCCCCTTGGAGGGCGAGGGCTTTATTCGCGTGGGAGACCAGCTGATCCGTCTTTGCCCCAACCATATTTACGTGGTTCCCTCGGAGCTGAGCTTTTCCTGCTTCTGCCCCGAAAAGCTCAATAAGATCTATATTCACCTCACGCTGACCCGTCCCGACGGTATCGACGTGTTTGCGGGTATCCCCTCCTGCATGATCCTGAACAATTGCGCCCAGCGCGCCCGAGAGATCGAGCGTCTCTACGATGGAAACGACATTCGCGCCGTCCTGCGCCTGAAGCTTTTGATCTATGAGATTCTGGAGGAGGCGCTCCAATCCATTTCCCTCAATAACGAGCCGATTAAAAGCTATTCGGAATATACCAAAAAGGCGCTCTTTTATATCGATACCCACTTGAGCGCTACCATGACCATCAATCAGATCTCCTCGGCGCTTTTTGTGTCAAAGCTCGTCCTTCAAAAGCATTTTAAAGAGGATCTCGGAAAACCCATGGGAAAATATATCGACCAATGCCTCATGGCAAGAGCCGAACTCGAGCTTCTCGACCGATCTCTCACCATTAAGGACATCAGCGAAAAGCTGGGCTTTTGCGATCAGTTCTATTTCTCAAGAAAATTTTCGGAATACCACGGCTTCAGTCCCAAAAAGTTCAGACAGATGCATAACATATAGGACGTATAGGATACGGGGTCGCTTTTTGAAATATGGTTAGTTGAGAAGAGGATTTATGTCGCTTTTGAAAAAGCTCCGCAAAACTTTATTAAAAAATTTGGCTTAAGAAACACTCCTTTCTATTCCTTTTGTTAGATTGAATATTATGTTTTCTTTCTAAGGAAAAAATCCGTCGGACGGCTGCTGCGCCACCGACGGATTTTAATTTTTCAATTAAAAAAGAAAGTCATCGGTGGCGTGCGAAGCTTCGCAGCCCGATGACTTTCTACTTTAGAAAAAACGATAGGTTACACACTATAGAAGAAATAGAAATGTGTGTAAACCCTACACATATTTTGCAAGAAAGGTTTTGGCGGAGCTTTTTTCAAAAAGCGACAAATCGCATCCTCCGCGTTCTCGCGTCCTTATACGGTATGGATTCCGAGGGAAGCATCGGCATTGTCAGCGTCGATGCCGTACTTTTTTGCCTTTCTGTACTCAAAGAATTTCAGGGCGACCTGTTCAAAGAGCGCGTAAGACAGAACGTCCTCCTCCTGCTCCAGATAGGGTCGAATCTTCTCGCGAAGGCTATCCAGCTCGGGAGAGAGGTTGTCGGCGGGGCGACAGGTAATCCGCTCGGTATCGCCGATGATCTTCTTAGCGAAGTCCTCGTCGATCTCCACGGGAGTTTTTCCGTACTGACCCTGAACCAATCCCTTAAATTCCTTGGTTACCATCTTATAGCGTTCGCCGCCGATGATATTGAACACCGCCTGCGTGCCAACGATCTGAGAGGAGGGCGTAACCAGAGGCGCGTAGCCCGAATCGGCTCTTACGCGGGGAACCTCCTCCAAAACGTCGATCAACTTATCCGACTTCCCTGCCTGCTTAAGCTGAGACACGAGATTGGAGAGCATTCCGCCGGGTACCTGATAAATGAGCGCGTTCACGTCCACCTTCAGGATCTTGGGATCCAGCTGTCCGCTTGCCAGATATTTTTCGCGCATGGGCGCAAAATACTTGGTGATCTCGTCCAGCTTGGAGAGGTCGATGCCCGTATCGTACTCGGTTCCCGCAAGGGTCGCCACCAGCGACTCCGTAGGAGGCTGAGAGGTACCCATCGCCATGGGAGAAATGGCGGTATCCACCACGTCCACGCCCGCCTCGATGGCTTTGAGAAGCGTCATGGAGGCAAGACCCGAGGTATAGTGGGTATGAAGCTGAATGGGAACCTTGACGGTCTCCTTCAGCGCCTTTACAAGCTCGTACGCGTCGTAGGGCTTGAGCAGACCAGACATATCCTTGATACAGATAGAATGGGCGCCCATGTTCTCCAGCGTCTTTGCGTAATTCGTAAAGTACTCGGTGGTATAGATCTTGTTTTCGGGGTCGGTGGTATAGCAGATCGCCGCCTGAACGTGACCCTGTTCCTTAATCGTCGCCCGAATGGCGGTTTCCAAATTTCTGGGGTCGTTCAGCGCGTCAAAGATGCGAAGAATATCAATTCCGTTTGCAATGGATTTCTGCACGAAATATTCTACCACGTCATCGGAATAGTGACGGTATCCGAGAATGTTCTGTCCGCGGAAAAGCATCTGCAGCTTGGTATTCCTCACCTCGGCGCGGATCTTGCGAAGTCTCTCCCACGGATCCTCATTGAGGAAGCGCAGACAGGAATCAAAGGTTGCGCCGCCCCACGCCTCCAAGGAGTGGTAGCCGATTTGATCCAGCTTTCCGAGAATGGGAAGCATTTCTTCGGTTGTCATTCTCGTTGCGATCAGCGACTGATGCGAATCGCGGAGAACGGTTTCTGTAATTTTAACTGCCATATTCGTTTTCTCCTAACATGAATTACCAGTTCCAAGAGAGGAACACGCCCGCGGCAACGGCAGAGCCGATGACACCGGCAACGTTGGGACCCATTGCGTGCATCAAAAGGAAGTTGGAGGGATCCTCCGCCTGACCTACCTTCTGAGATACGCGCGCCGCCATCGGAACGGCAGATACGCCCGCAGACCCGATGAGAGGATTGAACTTACCGCCCGCCAGCCAGTTCATCACCTTTGCGGTAATGAGACCGCCGATGGTAGAAATGCAGAACGCAACCAATCCTAAGCCAATGATGAGAAGCGTCTCCTTCCGCAAAAAATTGTCCGCGCTGGCGGTAGCGCCTACGGTGATGCCGAGGAAGATGGTCACAATATTCATCAGCTCGTTCTGCGCCGTCTTGGAGAGACGGTCGGTCACGCCGCACACGTTGAGCAGATTACCGAACATCAGGCAACCGACCAACGGAACCGCGTCGGGAATGATCAGTCCCACCACGAAGGTTACCACGATGGGAAACAGGATCTTCTCGGTCTTCGACACCTGACGAAGGGTGCTCATTTTGATCTGGCGCTCCTTCTTGGTGGTAAGTAATTTCATAAAGGGCGGCTGAATCATAGGGATCAGCGCCATGTAGCTGTATGCCGCGATGGCAATCGCGCCCAACAGCGCGGGAGCCAAGGTCTTAGTAACCAGAATTGCCGTAGGACCGTCCGCGCCACCGATGATACCGATGGCTGCCGATTCCTGAGGCGTAAAGGCACCCGAAAGCACCGCGCCCGAAAAAGCGACGAACACGCCGAACTGCGCGCCCGCTCCGATCAGCAGGCTCTTGGGGTTGGAGATCAAGGGAGAGAAGTCGGTCATCGCGCCGATTCCCATAAAGATCAGACAAGGATAAATACCCAGCTTCACACCGAGATACAATAGGTCCAAAAGTCCTCCGTCGTGAAGCACCTGACTGAAGCTGATGTCATCCGCGATAAAGAAATCCAGATGGAACATATTCGCTCCGGGCAGGTTGGTCAAAAGCATACCGATTGCAATAGGAAGCAGAAGAAGCGGCTCAAATCCTCTGACAATCGCCAAATAGACGAGTACAAAGGAAATGGCAAACATAATCAGTGTTTTCCAGTCTCCCGATTCCAACAGTCTGGCAATACCTGTGGTTTCAAGAAAATTTGTTAAGCTTTCAAGCATTTCCTACTGTTTTCCTTTCATCAAAATTTCATTTTGTTTGGGAAAATCAGTTCAGCGTCACGAGAAGCGCGTCGGTCTCTACCGTTGCGCCCTGCGCTACCTCAACGCTTGCTACGGTTCCGTCCTGAGGCGCGCAGATATCGTTCTCCATCTTCATTGCCTCGAGAACGATCAGAACGTCGCCCTTCTTTACCGCCTGACCAACCTTTGCGTTGACCTTCATGATATTGCCGGGCATGGGAGCCTTTACGGAAACTGCGCCGGCAGTGCCTGCGGGAGCGGGTGCTGCTGTGGGAGCAGGTGCTGCTGCGGGAGCGGGCGCCGCTGCGGGAGCAGGTGCCGCTACGGGAGCGGGCGCTGCTACGGGAGCGGGTGCTGCTACGGGAGCGGGCATTGCTACGGGTGCGCCGCCGACAACCTCCTCTACGTTGACTACGTATGTTACGCCGTTTACAGTAATATTATAGGTTTTCATAATAAAGTTACCTTCCTTTCATTCGTTTCAAGCTCATTGATGGTTTATTTATTGCGGTTCCAAGAACGGGATCCGCTTGCCCTCTTGAAGGATACTACGCGGAAGCCTCCCGCTTCTCCCTCCTCGGAGCGGTACGCGGCAACTGCGGCGGTAATCACCGCAATCAGCTCTCGCTCCTGATCATCCCGATATGCCTGAACGCCTGCGGCAAGCACAGCCGAGATCACCTCATCCGAGGGTGGCGCAGATTGGCTCGCACCCTGTTCTGCCTTTTTCGTCCGTTGGGGCTTTGGCGATTGTTTAGTCTTGCCCACGAAAACGAGCTTAAAGACCGCCAGCACTGCCCAAAGGATCGCAAGCACGGCAAAGACCATGCCTATGCCCATGAGGGTCATCTGCCCCGCAAATTTCCACGCTTCCGCGGAAAACGGAGCAAAGGGTTCGTCCTTTCCGACGGCAAGCGCCATCGTTTCCAATACGTTCAAATTCATGCGCGACCTCCCGATTAAAGGGGCAGATTGGGATGCCTACGGCTGGGAGCACCCTCCGCCTTGGCAACCAGCATATTGAGAGCGGAGCAGATCCTTGCGCGAAGCTCCGAGGGCATAACGATATCGTCGATCTCCCCCGAATCCACCGCGCTTGCGGCAGACGCGCAGGTCTCCTTCCATTCCGCCTCTACCTCTTCTCTGCTCTTTTCTCCTACCTTATCATTCCACACGAAGGCAACCGACGCCTCGGGGGAAAGAACGCTGACCGAAGCCGTGGGAAGCGCCAGAGCCATGTCCGCGCCCACCGACTTGGAGCCAAGCAGGGTAAACGCCGTTCCATACGCTTTGCCGATCACCACGGTCAGCTTTGCGTTTTCGGAGGAGGTATACGCATAGGCAAGTCTTGCAAGCTCCGACGCATAGGCGGCGTTTTCCGCCTCGGCGGACACCTCCAGCCCCTCGCTGTCTACCAGCGTCACCACGGGCAATCCGAAGCTGTCGCAGAAGGAGACGAGCTTCGATGCGGCTCTTGCCAGCTTGATATCCAATATTCCCTTGGTCGCGGGATTCGATGCAATCACACCGCTGACCACGCCGCCAAAGGAAGCAAATCCGAGGAATGCCTTATCGGTATAATTTTCAAACAAACGGATCGACCTTCCGTCATCTGCCAACGTCGTCACAAGCTCCGTGACCTGATAATCGGCTCCGTCCACCGCAACCGCGCGGCTTGCGTCGTCTGCCGTTTCCGTCATCGCGCAATCGGCATTGTTCTGCGGCAGAGTCGAGATCAACTCGCGGACGAAGGCAAACGCACCCGCCTCATCCTCTGCCTCATACGCCGAAAGACCCAATGCCGACGCAGGCTCTGCAGCGCCCACCACAAAGGGAGGATTTACAAAGAGCTTTGCGCGATCCCTTACGGTAACCGTCAGATCGAACATTGCCGCCGCCACCGAGGAAGCGCCTCCGCAAACGCCGTCAATCACGGCGATCTGAGGAATCACGCCCGATGCGTCCGAAATATTTTTCATCAGTCTGCCGTATGCCGCCAGTGCCTCGGCACCGTCATATACCACGGCTCCCGCGCTATCAAACACGCCGATCACGGGCGCGCCGTTTTTCGTAGCCAGCGAATACAGAGCGGCGATCTTCCTTGCGTGTCTTTCGCCGAATGCGCCGCGGGTTCTTCCACTATCTTGAATGAAAGCAAACGCAAGCTTTCCCTCCACCGCGCCGTATCCGCAAACCACGCTTTCAAATTCGTTTTTCGCGTCGGCACGCTTGGTGTAGGCTCCGATCTCGACGAAGGTTCCCGAATCAAAGAGCGATTCCAATCTTGCCTTCGACAGACCGTACGTTTTTTCGTCATTTTGTACCATAAATCCGCCTCCGTTTTGTGCATTTGCGGGAGCGATTCTTGATCTTTTCTCAATCAAATCTTCTCCCCCGATTTTACTTTTATTCTATCAAAATATTTACATTTTTTCAACAAATTCCGCAAATTTGTTTGTTAACTTTATGTGAACTCCCGCTCATATTTTTTCCTTTTTTCTCATACGATTTAAAAAAAGATTAAAGGAGACACAATATGGCGCACAAAAAAACAAGCAAACGCGAGGGGAGATCGGCAGAGCCCTCCTCCGCAGGGACAGTCCTTCGACAATCGGCAACGGGAGCGGGGATCTCGTTCCTTCTCACTCTTTTGCTCACGCTGATCTGCGCCCTTCTCTGTTCGATGCTTCCCGACCCCGCAACCGCCGCAACCGCCACAGGCGCGGGAGCCTCCTTTTTTTGCTATCTGCTTGCAGGGATCCTTTCCTTGCGAAACAAGCAATCCTCCGTTCTTCTTTCGGGGATGCTCTCGGGGGGGATTTTGACCGTCCTTCTTCTCCTTGCGGGACTGGTCGGAGGCGGAGTCTCCCTGAAACCCATGAGCTGGCTGCTTCGCTTCATCGGCATAGGCTTTTCTGTCATGGGCGCGTATCTTTCCGGCACTCGTTCCTCCTCTCGCAAGCGGAGAAGCGCGCGTTCCCACGGAAGATCGTAGGAATTTTAACAAAAAGACAAAAATTTTGAACATTTTTCAATTTTTTCTTGCAAGTTTTCCTATTTTGTGATATGATTATATTGTATTTTTACATATTAGGAGGACTTTATGAAAAAGTCAAGAAAAATCATCTTGGCGATTGCGGCTGTTCTGATCCTCGCGGTCATGACCGTTCTCGCCATCACGGGAGCCGCCAACGGAACCGTTGAATGTCCCGACTGCAACGGTCTTGCCTCTTGTGAGACCTGTGGCGGCGAGGGCGCGGTTCGCGGTACGCTTTGGGCGCTTCTCCCCCCTGTGATCGCCATTGGATTGGCGTTGATCACCAAGGAGGTATTCAGCTCCCTGTTTATCGGTATTCTTTGCGGCGCGCTTCTGAATGCCGATTTCTCCTTCACGGGCTCCGTAGATTCCCTGATCAGCGATGGACTGATCAGCGCGGTCGCGGGAACGGCGGGAATCTTCGTATTCCTCGTTGAGCTTGGCATCATCGTTGCGCTCATCAACAAGGCAGGAGGCTCCGCCGCCTTCGGAAATTGGGCAAAGACCCATATCAAGAGCCGCGTCGGCGCAATGCTTGCTACCTTCCTTTTGGGTGTTTTGATCTTTGTGGACGACTACTTTAACTGTCTGACGGTCGGCTCGGTCATGCGTCCCGTTACCGACAGCAAGCGCATTTCCCGCGCAAAGCTGGCGTATCTCATTGACGCTACCGCCGCCCCCGTTTGTATGATCGCTCCCATCTCCAGCTGGGCAGCCGCCGTTGCTTCCTATGCCGAGGAGGGCGAGGGACTTTCCCTCTTTATCAGCGCCATTCCCTACAACTTCTATTCGATCCTCACTCTGGTATTCGTGGTAGCCATTTCGATCATGAGCTTCGACTACGGCTCCATGAAGATCCACGAGTTGAACGCCATTGAAAACAACGACCTCTACACCTGTGGAGAAAAGAACGAGGTTCCCGAGATCGAGCCCTCCTCCAAGGGCCGCGTTTGGGATCTGGTCCTCCCCGTTGTCTTCCTGATCGTTTCCTGCGTATTCGCCCTCGTTTACAACGGCGGTATTCTGGACGGTGTCGGCTTTATCGAGGCGTTTTCCAACACAGACGCGACCGTCGCTCTGCCTTGGGGCGGTCTGATCGCTTTGATCGTTACCATCATCTATCTGCTCCTTCGCCGCGTTACCTCCTTTAAGGAATCTATGGATTGCGTTCCTCAGGGCTTCATCGCCATGGTTCCCGCCATCCTGATCCTGACCTTCGCGACCGCGCTGAAGGAAATGACCTCTCTCTTGGGCGCAAAGTACTTCGTGGGAGACGTCATGAGCGGACAGGCTGCCGCGCTGGGCGCGTTGCTTCCCGCCATCATCTTCCTGGTTGCCTGCGTGCTTGCCTTCGCGACGGGAACCTCTTGGGGAACCTTCGGTATCCTCATTCCCATCGTGGTGGCAATCTTCGAGCCGGGAAGCGAGCTTCTTATCATCGGTATGTCGGCGTGCCTTGCAGGCGCGGTTTGCGGTGACCACTGCTCTCCCATTTCCGACACCACCATCATGTCCTCCGCGTGCGGACAGTGCAACCACCTCAACCACGTATCCACCCAGATGCCCTACGCCATCACGGTGGCAGCGATCTCCTTCATCATGTTCGTGATCTCGGGATTCGTACAGAACATTTGGATCTGCCTGCCCTTGGGTATCGTTCTGACGGTGGGAACCCTCTTCGTAATTAAGCTTCTCACCAACAAAAAGAAGAACGCTTGATTCTATCTTGAAAAGAGAAAGCGCTTGTGACGGTTTTCGTCACAAGCGCTTCATTTATTTCAGGGTTTCCAACAGCGTTTCGAAAAAGCGGGCAAAGGAATCGAGATTTAATGCTTCATCGGGGGAATGAAGATTGAGAACCGTAGGACCTACGGTAATGATATCCATATCGGGAACGGCGTGCTTGATATACCCGCACTCCAATCCCGCGTGAATGGTCGCCACCGCGATCTCCTCTCCCCTCAAACGACGGTACGCCTCCCCATAGCGTCGGCGGATCTCCGAATCCTCGGAAAATTCCCATCCCATGAACCCATGAAAATGCTTGGCTTTTCCTTGAAGCAGCGAGGCGTAAAGGTCTAAATCCCCCATAGAGCGTTCAATATCCGCATCGTAATCGGAGCGGGACAGAAAGATCGCCTTCGCTCCCGTCACGTCGGCAAACATACCTCCAAGATTTCGGGAGGTCGCCACCATCCCCGCAATGTTCGGATTCATGGAGAACACACCGTTCGGAACGCTCGCCGCAAGGAAAACGACCCGTTCGGTGGAGACGCGGTCCATTACAGTCTCGGGCGTCTCTGCCTCCTTGACCGACAAGAAAAATCCCTTGTCCTCCTCCACAAGCATCCCGCGGATCCTCTCCTCCGCTCTTGCGAGAATTGCTTTGGCTTCCGCAGGATCCGAAAGGCAGATCCTCGCCTCGGCTTCTCTCGGAATCGCATTGTCCTTAGCTCCGCCCCAGAAGGTCGCCAAGCAAAGCTCCTTATGCGTCACCAAAAGCTCGGAAAGGACCTCTCCCATCAGCTTCACGGCATTCGAGCGTCCTCTGTGGATATCCTCTCCCGAATGTCCCCCCGCCAAGCCGCCCATGCGAATCTCCAGACAAGGGTATCCGACGGACACCTCCTCCACGGGAAGATTGATATGGCTTCGGATCCCTCCCGCGCATCCCGCTAAGATCACTCGGTCGTCACAGCCGTCCATGTTGATCATCATACGGGAACGGATCAAACGGTAATCAAAGCCGACCGCTCCCTCCATGCCCGCTTCCTCGGAGGAGGTAAAAAGACATTCCAGCTCGGGATGCGCCTCGGACGCTCCGTCCAGCAGCGCAAGCATGGCGGCAACGGCCACGCCGTCGTCCGCGCCAAGGGTGGTTCCGCGTGCGCGCAGCCATCCGTTTTCGGCATAAAGTTTTAAGGGATCGGTCAAAAAATTATGCTCCACTCCATGATTCTTCTCACACACCATGTCGGAATGCCCCTGCAGCAGAATCGGGGGGGCGCACTCGTATCCTTGAGAAGCGGGCATACGAATCAGCACGTTTTTCAGATCATCGGTATACACGTACAGATCTCTCTCCTTGGCAAATCGGGAAAGATACGCCACCATGCCCTCCTCATGCCCCGATCCTCGGGGAATGGCAGAGATCTCCTCAAAATATTTCATTAAAGTCGGATAAGGAAAATTCTTGCAAATCATACGCGCTCCTTTTCGTTTGGTATCAGACTCAAAAACGGAGTCGTACCGTCTGACAACTCCGTTTTTACTGCTTCTGTTTTATGCGGGACAGATCCACCACTCCGTCGGGAACCCGATCCAAATATTTGAGGATCATGCCCGTTCCGTTTGCCACGCATCTGGCGGGATCCTCGGCAACGCGGGTACGGATCTCGATCACGTCCGCCATCAAGCGATCCAGCCCAAAGAGCTGGCTTCCGCCTCCCGTCAAAACGATCCCGTTCCGAAGAACGTCTCCCACAAGCTCGGGGGGCGTTTTTTCAATCACCGAGCAGACCGCATCCATAATGGCGGAGATCGGCTCCATCATTGCCTCAAGCATCTCCTTGGAGGACAGAGTGATCTCCTTGGGATACCCCTGAATTAAACACCGTCCCTTGACCTGCATGGTCCTTGGCTCTCCATGCTCGTACACGGCACCGATGCGAAGCTTGATCTGCTCTGCCGTCCGCTCGCCGATGGCTATATTGTACTTACGGCGAACGTATCTCATGATCGCCTCGTCGAATTTATCGCCCGCGATCTTGATGGATTTCGACACCACGATTCCGCCCAAGGATATCACCGCTACCTCGGTGGTTCCTCCGCCGATATCCACGATCATATTGCCCGTGGGACTGAAAATATCGATCCCCGCGCCAAGCGCTGCCGCAATGGGCTCGTGGATCAGATAGGTCTTTCTTGCCCCTGCCTGCACGCCCGCATCCATAACGGCTCTTTCCTCCACCTCCGAGATCCCCAAGGGGATACAGATCAACACCCGAGGCTGGAAAATAGAGCCTCCGCAGGCGCGGCGGATGAAATACTGGATCATTTTTTCGGTCACGTCGTATCGGCTGATCACACCGTCCCTCAGAGGGCGGACCACCTCAATGTTGCTGGGATTCCGCCCCAGCATCACCTGCGCGTCCTTGCCGATCCTTGCGATACAATCCAAATTTTTGTCTACTGCTACCACGGACGGCTCGTTGAGCACGATCCCCTTTCCGTCCACGTAGACCAAAACGGTTGCCGTACCCAAATCGATTCCGATATCCTTGGCAAGCATCTGTTTTGCCTTGAATCCAAACATAGCTTTCCCTTGATCCTCGATTCATTCGAATGGTTACATACTATTATTATACAATGCTTTCCCTCAAAATGCAAGGGGAATTTCCGTCTTTCAAAGATTTTTCTCTTGTTTTCAATCGGTTTTGGCAACGCACAGACAAACCACGACAGCCGCCCCCGCTTTTTTGAGAAGCGAAACGCAGCTCGCCATGCTGGCACCCGTTGTCACCACGTCGTCGAAAAGGAATATCGCCTTCCCCCGAATCTCCTCGGCATTGATCACCGACAAAAGTCCCCGAAGATTTCTCTGACGCTCCGAAACACGCAATCGCTTCTGCTCCTTGCCGCCCCATTTTCTGTGAAAGGCAGAGGTCAAGGGGATTCCGCTCAGCTCCGACAATTCCTTGGCGATCGCCTCGGATTGGTCGGTACCGTATTTCAAATAGGAGTGCCGTCCCCTGGGCAGAAAGACGATTCGGCTCTCCTCCCTCTCATCCTCGATCTCCAGCGCCTTCAGCTCCTCTCTTACAAGGGGCAAAAGCTCCTCGGCAAGAAACCGACTGCATCTCCTGTTGGGAGCGTGCTTGAGCAAGTACAAAATCTTGTTTTGCGGCTCCTTTTGACGTCTTGAGGAATACCGAACCAATTTGCGAAGGGACAACGCGCCTGCCCGTTTCAGAATCTTGGGCATACATTCGCACTCCGAATAGGCTTGAAAGCAGACCTCGCAGCTTTCGGTCTTTGCCCGATCCCACTTTTGGCGACAGGAGGGACAAAACGCCTGCCGATGCTGCTCATAGGAAACGCGAGACGAGCATCCCGCGCAGGGACGGACCCGAACGTATCTCTCTAAAAATTCCGAAAACCGCATCCTACCGTTCTCCCTCTCGGAGCCAGCCGCAAAGTCCCGTATATCGCATGACCTGCCGATTGTTCTCTACCATCACGGAAACGATCTCCTCCCGTCCCACCAAAATCACCATGCTCTGGGCTCGGGTCACGGCGGTATACAGAAGATTCCTTGACAAAAGCATGGATGCCGCCGAGCACATGGGAATGATGACGATGGGATATTCGCTACCCTGACTCTTATGTACCGTAATGGCGTAGGCGTGTTCCAGATCCTCCAAGAGCGAAAAATCATACACCACCTCGCGGTCGTCAAAGAGAAGGATCATCTCGTTATCCGAGGAATGGATCTCGCAAATCACACCGATATCGCCGTTAAAGATCCCCGTTCCCGTTTTGGTGTCCCGCACGCGGCTCCAAACCAGCTCATAGTTATTTCTCGTCTGCATGACCCGATCTCCCTCGCGAAAGACACGGTCGCGGAAGCGATGCTCCTTTTTCGACGGAGAATGGGGATTCAATGCCTGCTGTAACAAAATATTCAGCTGCTCTGTTCCCGATTCTCCCTTTCTGGAGGGCGCGATCACCTGAATCCCCTGCCTTGCCGTCTCCCCATATGTTCGGGGCAAACGATTCTTGCACAGATCGGCAATGGTGAGCGCAATATCACGGTCACTCGAACGGGGCAGGAAAAAGAAATCGTTATTCTTCACACCGAGCTGCGGCAGGCTTCCTTGATTGATGGCGTGGGCATTGGTGACGATCAGGCTTTCCTGCGCCTGACGAAAAATCTCGCAAAGCCGCACCGAGGCAAACCGATTGCTGTCCAGAATATCCCGAAGCACGTTTCCCGCTCCCACGGAGGGAAGCTGATCCGAGTCTCCGATAATTACAAAACGCGCCCCGGGCTTGATGGCGCGAAGCAGCGCGCACATGAGTCCGTTATCCATCATAGAAGCCTCGTCCACGATGATGACCTGCTCCTCCAGAAGATCATGCTCGTTCCTTTGGAACACGTTCTTGCCCGAGGGATCGTAGGTCATTTCAAGGAGTCGGTGTACCGTCTTTGCCTCCAT
Organism: Eubacteriales bacterium; assembly: GCA_045656325.1. GTDB lineage: Bacteria > Bacillota > Clostridia > Oscillospirales > CAG-272 > HGM12713. Next base: position 3,960 of record JAZOQX010000077.1, on the reverse strand, counting down.
GGAGGTAGCCTCGGAAAGCCGCTTTGCAGCCCGTCCCGTGGGAGCCGCCAAGGCAATGTCCATTCCCATGCTTGCAAAAATGTGAATCAAGGCGCGTACCACGGTGGTCTTTCCCGTACCGGGACCGCCCGTGAGAATCATCACGCCGTACCGCAAAGCGTCCGAAATGGCCTTCTTTTGCAAAAAGGCGTACCGTATGCCGCTTTTCGCCTCCTCCTGCTCGATAAATCGGTCTATATCTCCCAGATCCACCGAGGCGCACATTTGATCGAGGCGTACCAGCTTTTCGGCAATATATTTTTCCTCCTCGTAGGAGATCGCGTCATAGATCATCCGACGTTCATCCTGCAAAACGTAATGAACGCTTCCCTGCTTCATTAAGGAGGAAAGCGCCGCCTGCACCGACTCGATCTCCACGCCAAGCATTCTCGCAGAGGCTTCAACCAGCAGCTCCTCGGGCAGACAGACGTGTCCGTTTTGTATCCCGTTCTGCTGCAGCACGTAAAGGATCCCGCTCATCACACGCTCGGGATTCTCGCCCTCATAGCCTAAGGAGCTTGCCATAGCGTCGGCTCGCTCAAAGCCGATGCCCTCAATCTCGTTACACAGACGAAAGGGATTTTCCTTCGCGATATCAACCGCGCGAGCGCCCCACTTCTTGTAGATCTTTACCGTGGTGGTCACGCCGAAATAATCCCGAAAGAAGAGCATCGCCGATCGGATCCCCGCTTGCTCCTTAAAGCTTTCGGAGGCGGTCAGCGCCACCTTCATGGAGATCCCCTTGATGCTCGCCAGCCATTCGGGATGGTTTTCGATTACGTCAAAGCTATCCTCACCAAATTCGTCAATGATCTTCTGCGCCGTTTTCGGTCCGATTCCTTTAATGGCGCGAGATGCCAAATATCGGAGCATGGACGCCGTATCGGCGGGCATGACCCGTTCGTATTGCGTTACCGAAAATTGTCTGCCGTACTTGGGATTGTGTACCCAGTTTCCGTACACACAAAGGTGATCACCCGTTCCGATCATGGGCATAACCCCTACCGCCGTCACGATCTCGCCGCCCTCGGAGACCGACAGATCGCAAATGGTATATCCGTTTTCGTCATTGGAATAAATGACGCGCTCCACGCTTCCCTCCAACCTTTGAAGTCCCGAAGCGTCGGTGATTCTCTCTTCTGTCACAGCCGTCTCCTTTCTCGGTCAGTGTATATCGAAACAGCGCATCACGGACCGATTTTTCTTCCGTTCTGCGCTGTATCGATATGAAACGTCATGAAAGTCCCAATTCCTTTTTCAGATTCTCTGCCATGTCGGTCTTCTCCCAAGGCAGATCGATATCCTCACGTCCCATATGTCCGTACGCCGCCGTCTGGCAATAGATGGGGCGGCGAAGATCAAATCGTTTGATGATCGCGGCGGGACGGAGATCGAACAGACGGTTTACTGCCTCCGAAACGGCATTCTCGTCTGCCTTGCCCGTGCCAAAGGTGTCGATCATGACCGACACGGGCTTTGCCACGCCAATGGCATAAGCCACCTGCACCTCGCAGCGGTCGGCAATGCCCGCGGCAACGATATTCTTGGCAATGTAACGGGCAGCGTAGGACGCGGAGCGGTCCACCTTGGTGGGGTCCTTACCCGAGAAGGCGCCGCCGCCGTGGCGGGAATATCCGCCGTAGGTATCGACGATGATCTTTCGACCCGTCAGACCCGTGTCACCCGCAGGTCCGCCCACAACGAAGCGTCCCGTGGGATTGACGAAGATCTTGGTATCAGCATCCATCAGCTCTGCGGGAATAATGGGACGAATGACCTCGCGGATCACGTCCTCGCGAATGGTCGAAAGCTCCACCTCCGCGCTGTGCTGAGAGGAAATGACCACGGTATCCACACGAACGGGAGTTCCGTCATGGTATTCCACCGTCACCTGCGTCTTACCGTCGGGACGGAGATACTCCAGCGTTCCGTTCTTTCTGACCTCGGTCAGACGAAGCGCCAGCTTATGAGCCAAGGAGATAGGCAGAGGCATCAGCTCGCGCGTCTCGTTGCAAGCATAGCCGAACATAAGACCCTGATCGCCCGCGCCCGTATCCAAGCCGTCGTCCATTTCTCCCTCCTTTGCCTCCAAGGACTTGTCCACGCCCATGGCAATATCGGGGGACTGCTCGTGGATCGAGCTGATCACGGCGCAGCTATCGCAGTCAAAGCCGTATTTCGCTCTGGTATATCCGATCTCCCGAACCGTCTCGCGGACGATGGACTGAATATCCACGTAGGCGTTGGTGGTGATCTCACCCATGACCGAAACAAGACCCGTGGTACAGAAGGTCTCGCAGGCAACGCGAGACATAGGATCCTGACGAACAAGCTCGTCCAAAATCGCGTCCGAGATCTTATCGCTGATCTTATCGGGATGTCCCTCGGTAACCGATTCCGACGTAAATAACATTTTTTTCATGATTGTTCCTCTTTTCCTTCACAAAAAAATCTCCGTGTTCCCGGAGATCCTCTTGTTCTCATCTTCGGGAATTAGCACCTTACCCCAAGGGCAGGTTGCCGTGGGTTCGCCGAGCCAGTCTCTCCCCCACTCTTGATAAGATTTTATGAATTTTTATCATACAACAGTATATCATATTTTACGACCGATTTCAAGTATTTTTAGAGAAATCGGTCATTTTTTTGCCATTCTTAAAAAATCAATCCGAGAAGCCCGTAGGAAAATACCGTCATAATCACACCCGCGATCATAACGCCGAGCAAGCAGGACAGAAGCGCCTTCCAGAATTTCATGTCGATCATGGCGGCAACCAAGGATCCCGTCCATGCCCCCGTTACGGGCAGAGGGATCGCGACGAAAAAGCATACGCCCCAAAAGGAATATTTTGCAATTTTTTCCCGATTCTTCTCTACCTTCCGATGGAGCCAATCCGCGATTCTCTTAAAAAATCGGATTTTCGATTTACCCATCCAGCCGAGAATGCCCTTAATAAACAGCAGAATAAACGGAACAGGCAGCATATTACCGATGACGCTCAAAAGATAAGTCAGCCAAAAGGGCATCTTAAAGGCAAAGCCCATGGGAATCGCCCCGCGAAGCTCGATAATCGGAATCATGGAGCAGAAAAAGACGCACCATTCCTCCCCCACCGTCTCCAAAAAGAAATTCTTGATCCCGCCCGTAACGCGGTCGAGAAGCCCTTCCTCCTCCCCGCTCTCGCTCTTGGCTCCGCAAGAAGAAAGAATGAGGGACAGACTCAACACCACAACAAGAGCAAGCGCCAACCAAACGAACCTCTTTTTCATGTTTTCACTCCTTAACGTTTACTGCAACACAAAGAATACCACCACAAGAGACAGCGCGATCATCACCAATGCCACGGCAGAAACCAACACCGAGCGCAAACGGCTCCTCTCCGCGCTGCGCTCGCTTCGCGCGGTGGCGGTAAGAAAGCCCGTTCCTTTCAGTACGTTGGAAAGGGGCTTATAGAGAAGCAGCACGATGGCTCCGTTCAGCGTTGCCTTTACGAGATTGAAGGGCAAAAGCACCTTGGGGATCAAGGCCGCTACCTCCTGCATGGGAACACCCATGTAATAGGGGGTAATCAAAAGATTCGCCAACAGCATCACCGCCGTCACCGACATGACACCGGTAACCAAGCCGACAATGGCCCCGTAAAAGCTTTTCTTATATTTATAGATCAGTCCGGCAACCATGGAGAAGGTCACCGACGACAGAACGTTCATGACAAATCCGTAAATGCCCGTGGAGCTATGGGTCAGCAATTCCAACAAAGGAACGACCACCGCAATCACCAGTCCCGAAATCGGACCGAACAAAAGGGTCGCCAATACGATCACCGAGTCCTTTACCTCCAAGGAAAGGAACAGAACGGGAATCTTAACGTAGGTCAGAACGAACGCCAAGGCGCAGAACATGGCGACTGCCACAAGCTTTTT
>JAZOQX010000076.1:0-6453 GCA_045656325.1 Eubacteriales bacterium | reverse complement strand
ACTTCGCACTCGCTTTGTTTGTTTATGCTTTGTACTTCTCTCTTTGTTGTTCAATTTTCAATGACCATTTCCTCACTCCCCGCTCTTGCGGGCAGCTCGACTATTATATCACATCTTTTTTCCCTTGTCAATACCTTTTTTTAATCTTTTTTAAAAAATTTTTTCGACTCGGTCCGACGTGTTCCCACCTTTCTCAAGGCGACTCGCATATTTTAGCATATTTCCCTTTCTTTGTCAAGAGAATTTTTGAAAAAATCTAAAAAATTACATAGTTTTGCCCATATGCACAAATACTTTCCTCAGATTCTTCCCGCGAGGTGAACAAAATGACCACACTTCTTGTTCGAACCTTTTTTATCTATATCATTCTGATGATCGCCATGCGAATGATGGGAAAGCGCCAGATCGGAGAATTGGAGATTTCTGATCTGATTACGACGCTACTGATCTCGGAAATCGCCTCTCTGCCCATTACGGACAGCGACATTCCCGTATCTCACGCCGTAGTACCCATTATCCTGCTCATGACCTTCGAGGTAGTCACGTCCACGCTGGTCGCCAACGTCCCGAAAATCAAGAAATGGATCACCGCCCGCCCCGCCACGCTTATTGACAACGGGCATCTTTGCCAGAAGGAAATGAAGAAGGCAAGAATCTCTGCCGACGAGCTGATCAGCGAGCTGAGGCAAAAGGAGATCACCGATCTCTCCGACGTTCGGTACGCCATTTTGGAGCAAAACGGAAAGATCAGCGTTCTTCCCAAGGCAAAAAGCAAGCCTCCCTCCGCCAAGCAGCTGGATATCCCCGTTGAGGACGCGGGACTTTATTACATCATCGTGGACAAGGGTTGTATCAATCAATACAACCTTCGGCATTTGCGGCTTTCGGAAAAGGACGTACAAAACAAGCTTTCCTCCGAGATGCTGAAAATCAAGGACGTATATTTAATGATGATGAACGAGGGCGGAGACGTGACGGTTATAAAAAAGGAGGGAGTACGCGAATGAAGGTTTTTTGGGCATCCCTTCTTTTTTTCGCCTTGATTCTGACGGGAACGGTGTGCAACGCTCGGTACGTGCATTGCTCCATGGAGGAAATGCAACGGCTTTTGGAGAAGATGGATTCCTCTTCCGCCTCCTCCGAATGGATCCCGCCCTTGGAAGCGTTTTGGGCGGAGCGCCGAGATCGGATTGAGTGGACCACGGGGCGCAGAAAGATCCAGTCCATTGACGAAGAATTGATTGGACTGAAATGGGCGGCAAAGGACGGCAAGGAAAATGAATTTCAAAAATACCGCGCGCTTTTGATGGAAGCCACCGAGGAATTGATCCGTCAGGAAAGTCTGACGTTTGAATCGATTTTTTAGGCTTGTAGCTATATAATAATAAAAAAAGGAAAGGAAACGGACGGACCGTTTCCTTTTTTCTCGGTTATCGGCGAGATTGCCATCGAAGACCCGCCGCTGCCAGCGCTTTTTTCTTCAGTCGAAAGCCACTGGCGCGAGAGATCCCCAAAAGCTCCGCGCACTTCTCCACCGATTCTCCTCGGACGTAATGATAATATAAAAACAGCTTTTCGTCACTGTTTGCCATTTCCATGATGAAATGACGGATCTCGTACATTTTTGCTCTCGCCATCGCGTCGTCCCCCGTCACCTCGTCCGCATTCTCGCGATATCCGAAATATTCTCTCTCGTAACGGTCCAAACGAAGAAGACGGCGATTGAGTCCGTACCCTTTTAAATAATTTTCAACATTCCGAACGGCTTCCTCCGTGATCGGACATTCTGCCATAGCTTCCCTCACTTTCTTTTTCTTTCCTTTATATCTATATGATTTTGAATCTTGCCCTCTTGGCGTCCCGCGCCCACGCTTCTCTCCCGAAAGCGAAGCCCGAGCATCCGCTTTCCCTCCATTCTTTTCCGCCTTTTCGGCAACGGATCATAAGATGGGCAAGCGTCGGGACAGCGGATCCATCCGCAAATCTCACACATCGTCTCTTATCTTCACCTCCTTTTTTTCACTTCCCCTTGTCATCGGACTTGAGTGGTTCGGACGGATTTTCGAAATATCCGAAAAATCCTTGACAAGAGCAATGTTTTGGTATATAATAGTATTGCATGGTTATATTATAACGAATTTCCGAATTATTGTCAAGTACTATTTTATGATTTCCGAAATATTTTTTTAAATTTATGGGGAGGCAGGATGAGCTACGGAATATTTGAGAATTTACTAAAGACCCGCCAGACCACGGTCTATCGGGTGGCAAAATCCACGGGGATTCCCGCAAGCACCTTTACCGACTGGAAAAACGGTCGCTCGGCACCCAAGACAGATAAGCTTCGTCGGATCGCCGAATATTTTGACGTTTCTCTGGAATATCTGTTGGGATCGGAAAACGAAATCTCTCTTTCTCCCTCCAAAAAGAAACGGATCCCCATCATCGGCGAGATCCGCGCGGGCTCTCCCATTCTGACCAACGAGACTCTGCTGGGATATGAAAGCGCCGAGGTAGATGACGCGGACGACTACTTCTACCTGAGGGTTCAGGGAGACAGCATGAAGAATATCGGTATGGTGAACGGCTCTCTTGTCCTGTTCCGCAAGCAGCAATATGCCGAGGACGGCGACGTGGTCGCCTGCTTGGTGGGCGGTGACAGCGCCACCGTTAAGCGATTCCGTCGCTCCAAGAGAAGCATTTATCTGGTTCCCGAGAACGAGGAATATTCCCCTATCTCCCTTTCCACCGACGATTTTGAGTCGGGCGAGGCAAGGATCCTCGGCGTGGCTCTGGAAGTAAAAATCAAGCTGTAAAGGATTTTTTTATGATCGTATTAAACGTAGACAATCTTTCTCTTTCCTTTGGCACGTCGGTGATCCTCCAAAACGTCACCTTCTCGCTGGACGAGGGGGATCGCTTAGGCATCATCGGGGTGAACGGATGCGGAAAATCCACTCTCTTTCGTTTGATCCTCGGCGAACACGAGCCTGACGAGGGAAGGGTCTATATTTCCAAAAACAAGACGGTGGGAATCCTCCGTCAGGACGACGCATTTTGCGACTTTGAGGGAGAGGACGGCAACGCTTCGGCTCTGGAGGTCATGTACCGCTCCTTCCCCGAGCTTCTTGACATGGAGGACCGTCTCCGACGTTTGGAGGAGGATCTGAAGCAGGGAGAACGCGAGGAACGGAGTGAGGAATCGCTGGCGGCAGAGTACACAGCCCTCAACGATCGATTTATCCGCGAGGGTGGTCTGGAGTTTCGCGGACGCTGCGCCTCTACCCTTGCAAAAATGGGCTTTGACAAGGATGCCATCCACCGCCCCTTCTCTTCCCTGAGCGGCGGTCAGCGCACCCGCTTGGCTCTTTCCCGCGAGCTCTGCCGCGAACCCGATATTTTGATGCTGGACGAGCCGACCAACCATCTGGACATGGAGACGCTCTTATGGTTGGAGAGCTTTCTCGCCTCTTACAAAAAATGCGTGCTGGTGATTTCCCACGACCGATATTTTCTCGACCGAGTCACCAACAAAACTCTTTGCATCGAGCATCATCGGGCAAGGCTTTACGCCGCTCCCTATTCGAAATGCTTGGAGCAGCGGCGCATCGACCGCGAGATTGAGGAACGGCATTACAAGAACCAACAGAAGGAAATCGCCCGTCAGGAGGCGTATATCGCCCAACAGCGCGCATGGAATCGGGAAAAGAATATCATTGCCGCCGAAAGCCGACAGAAGATGCTGGATAAAATGGTGAAATTAGAGCGTCCCCGCGAGGCTCCCAAGCCCATTCGGATGCAGTTTTCATCCTCCTCGGTCAGCGGAAACGACGTACTGACCGTGAAGGATCTTTCCTTCAGCTACGGAAGCGCTCCCCTGCTCCGTGATCTTTCCTTTTTAGTAAAGCGGAACGACCGACTCTTTTTGGTTGGTCCCAACGGATGCGGAAAATCCACCCTCATCAAGCTGATGCTCGGCAAGCTCACGCCCCAACGAGGATATATGGAGGCGGGCTATAACGTCAGCATCGGCTATTACGATCAGGAGAACCAAAATCTCACCCCCTCCAACACGGTATTGGACGAACTTTGGAACGCGTTCCCCTCTCTTACCGAGCTGGAGATCCGCAATACTCTGGCGCTCTTTCGCTTTGTGGGAGAGGACGTTTACAAGTCGGTAGGCGATCTGAGCGGAGGCGAGAGGGCGAGACTGACTCTATCCAAGCTCATTCTGTCGGACATGAATCTTTTGATTCTTGACGAACCGACCAACCATTTGGATATCGACTCCCGCGAGGCGCTGGAGTCCGCGCTCCGCCAATTTGACGGGACGATCATCACGGTATCCCACGACCGCTACTTTATCGAGAAGCTGGCGACAAGGATCCTTGATCTCACCCCGAACGGTCTTTGCGACATCAAGATTACCCACGAGGGACACGGCTACGAGGAGCTTTGCCGCGAGCGGGAGAGAAGAAGCGCACAGAGTGTCTCCTCCGTCTCCTGTGCGGAGAGCATCCCCGTCAGCACCCAAAAGGAGCAGTATCTGAAAAACAAGCAGGCTGCCGCGGACGAAAGAAAGGCGAAAGCCAGACTGGATCGTCTGAAGAAGGAGGCAGCGGCCTTGGAGGCGGAGCTATCTGCCATCGAGGAGGAAATGAACGGAGAGGCGGCAACCGATTATCTTCGGCTGGCGGAGCTGGACACAAAAAAGAACGCCTTGGAAGAGCGTCTTTTGGAAATCTATGAAGAAATATGAGAGGTAAGCATATGATCGGAATCATTGGCGCCATGGGTGTGGAAACCGACGCGCTCAAGGCAATGGTAGAAAACGCAACCGCAGAGACGATCAGCGGCGTGGAATTTGTACGCGGTCAAATTTCGGACAGGGAGGTCGTGGTGGCTCAATGCGGAATCGGCAAGGTGTTCGCCGCTCTGTGCGCCCAGACCATGATCCTTCGCTACGGTGTGGACGAGATGATCAACGTAGGCGTAGCGGGAAGTCTGTCCGCCCGCGTGGGGCTTTTGGACATTGCCCTCTCCGACGCGGTGGCAGAGCACGACATGGACACCTCGCCCTTAGGCGATCCCGTGGGCATGATCTCGGGCATCAATCAGGTCTTTTTGCCCGCCTCCTCCGCGCTGAACGACAAAATAGCCAAGGCAGCCGAGGAGATGGACAAGGTCTGCGTTCGGGGCGTGATCGCCTCAGGCGACCAGTTCATTGCGGACAGCGGACGCAAGGCGTTTATTGCCCAAACCTTTGATGCCATTGCCTGCGACATGGAAGGGGCAGCCATTGGACACGTGTGTTACGTCAACGCCGTTCCCTTCACCGTGATCCGTTCGATCTCGGACAACGCCTCCGAGGAGGCGGGAAGCATGGAATACCCTACCCTCTGTCAGCACGCCGCCAAGCAGTCTCAGGAGCTGATTCGGAAAATATTGGCGTAGAGGTGGGCAAACACAAATAAAAGAGATCCGTCAGAAGACGGATCTCTTTTTCTTTATAAAGGGTGTATTTTGTAAAAATTACGCTCTCTTGATCAGCTTTGCCTTGAAGCCGTTGCCCACGCCCGCGGCATTGGCATCGTCGGTGTCAATATGCATCTCCAAACGGAAATTCTTATGCACACGGATCTGCACGTCGTAGAAAAGGCTCCTTCTCTCTCCGTTCAGCTCCACGTCGACGTACTCGCCGTCACGAACACCGAATTTCTCGCCCTCCTCCAAGCTCATATGAATGTGGCGGTTGGCAATGATACAGCCCTCCGAAAGGGTCACGATTCCCTTGGGACCGATGATGGTCACGGGCGCGGATCCCGCAATGTCGCCCGACTCACGGACGGGGGGCTTGCATTTCAGAACAAAGCTGTCGGTTCGGGAGATCTCGACCTGAGACGCCTTCCGTTCGGGTCCCAGCACTCTCACGCCCTCAATAGCGCGCATAGAGGGACCGACGATGGTCAGCTGCTCCTTGCAGGCATACTGCCCCGGCTGAGAAAGATCCTTCATCTTGGTCAGCTCATAGCCCTTTCCAAACAGAATCTCCACGTGCTCGCGGCTAAGGTGAATGTGGCGGTTGGAGATTCCCACGGGAATATCTCCCTCATTGGCAGGCGCGGTCTTTACGGCGGATACGACACGCTCCACCAGCGCCTTCAATTCTTGCTCGGTATATTTCATATCGTCACCTCAAATGATTCGGAAATTGTCTGCCATGACGCATCTGCGCTTTCTCGTAAAGGAGCGAGCCGAGGTGATTCCCTCACCCGTGGGTCCCGCAATGGTAAAGGTGGTATGTCCCTCTCCGCCAAATCCGATGCCCGCATAGGAAGGCGCGTTCTTGTCGAAGATGGTGGTCTCTCCCGCCTTGGCAAAGGCGGACAGATGGTCGATATTCTTGGAATGCATATGCGCCGTATGGCGGTTGCCATGCTCTGCCTTCACCGC
>JAZOQX010000075.1:0-2546 GCA_045656325.1 Eubacteriales bacterium | reverse complement strand
GGGGTTGTTACCTGCGCCGATGAGACCCATCATCTCTACGTGAGCGGGCACGGAGGAGGAGCCTGCGAACTGAGCGTCGCCGTGCATTCTTCCGAGCGTGTCGGTCATACCGTAGGAAGCAGGTCCTGCAGCCATGTTATCGGGGTGGAGGGTACGACCCGTACCGCCGCCCGATGCTACGGAGAAGTAGCTCTTGCCGTTTTCGATCGCCCACTTCTTGTAGGTTCCTGCAACGGGGTGCTGGAATCTGGTGGGGTTGGTGGAGTTACCGGTGATGGATACGCCGACGTTCTCCAGTCTCATGATGGCAACGCCCTCGGGAACGCTGTCCGAGCCGTAGCACTTAACCTTCGCTCTGTCACCGTTGGAGTAAGCAGTCTCCTTGATCACCTTTACTTCCTCAGCATAGGGATCAAACTCGGTCTGTACGTAGGTAAAGCCGTTGATTCTGGAGATGATCATAGCGGCTTCCTCCGCCATGTTCTCTCTTTTCCGTTCAATTCTCTTCCCGTTCGGGAACGATGCAGCCGAGGGCGCGAAGCCCGTCCGCCAGCGCGTCATAGGGGACCGCCCTTGCCGCAATTCCCCGCTTCACCATCAGACTTGCCGCGCAACCGGCAGCCTGACCCACCGCCATACACACCGCCTCCACACGAAGCGCGCTGTTGGCATAGGTATCGGAGGAAATACACCGTCCCGCACAAAGGACCCGATGCGCGCGCTGAGGGATCAAGGCACGGTAAGGCACCTTGGACACAACGTCCTCCTCGTGAAAGGTCTGCTCGATCCCCCGACTGACGTGTAGATCAATGGGATAAAAGGCATAGCAAACCGAATCCTCATAGTCCTCCCCACGGATATATTCCTCGGCACTGACGCAGTGGACACCGACGATGCGATTGGTCTCCCTCACTCCCGTCTCGAGACAGAGCTGATCCACCGTCAGATGCTCCAGCCCCTCGATCTCCCGAAGGAAACGGTAAACCTTCATGATATCGTAAAGCGCGCGGCGCTCCAAGGAGGTCTTTCCCTCGGAGGAGTCCGCATCCTCGCAGGGGATGTGCATTCCGATCTTTCCCCTTCTCAGGTAGTGGACCAGATCACTCGCCTCAATCTGCGGAGGCAGTCGTTTCGGATCAAAGCGCTGTCGGACACGCTCCGCCAGCTCCTCGTCAAACGTATATCCGCAAAGATGATTTTTCAAGGTAGCCGGCTGCTGGGTCGCGCTTTTGGCAACCTCATAGCCAAGAAGCTGACAAAGATTGGCGTCTCCCGTGGCATCGATCGCCGCGCCCGCCTGCACGTACCGCATTCCGCCCTTTTCCGTAACGACCAATCGGACTCCCTCCTCGGTCTCCTCGACATAGGACGGCATGGCGCTGCACAGCACCTCCACGCCCGCCTCCTCGCACATCTGAAACAGTACGGTGGTATAAACGAAGGGATTCAGCAGGATCTGCTCCTCCCAATGATGCTCGGGATGATAGGAAATGGAAGGAAGGGTCGCGCCTCCCAGCGCCACCGTCCGCTCGATGGCTTCCCATGAGGGGCCGCCGATGATCTGCTTCCCCCACGCAAAAAAGAGCCCCGGATAATTGACCCCCGCAACGGTCACCGTACCGCCGAGGGTGCTGTTTTTTTCGATCAAAAGCGTTTTGACTCCGCTTTTTGCCGCGCTGATCGCCGCAAAGACCCCTGCCGTACCGCCGCCGACCACGATGACGTCCACGGTCTGCTCCTTTGAAATTGTACATTCAAGCCTCATTCTGAATTCACCTCGGTTTCATTTTCCCTTTTATCATAGCACAAACCCCAAAAAAAGTCAAGCATCGAGGGCATTCCGTCCGAAGGGATTCATAAATTTTCATTTCTTTCTTTTTTGTAACACATTTGTAACTCCCCCTATGCTACAATGATACGGGATTATCTATAACAATAGAAGAATTGGAATTATCGACTCATTCGTATAGTTGTTTGAAGCGCGCTGGAATAGATACTGTGGAACAACTTATGGGAAAGAAATATGAAGAAGTATCTACTTTAAGAAATCTTGGTAAAAAAAGTTTGGAGGAAATTATCAACAAGCTTGCTATGTTGGGGCTTTATTTAAAAGACTAGATTTCTCCAAAAAGAAGAAGCATACTTCTACAACTCCAAATGAAAATCAAGACTAAAACCCACGCTTTTTCATCGTAAAAATTTTTCTTAAAAATAAAAAATATTGGACACATCACCGTGCAAAAACACGTAAATGATGTGTCCAACTTTTTTATTTGTGATTTTGTGCGAAATGAGTTTTACAAAGCTCGCATAAAGCCCTGCAAATCTCAAAAGCCCTTATATATCAAGGATTACTTGCTAGCCTCTTCGATAGCAACCGCAACAGCAACGGTCATACCAACCATGGGGTTGTTACCTGCGCCGATGAGACCCATCATCTCTACGTGAGCGGGCACGGAGGAGGAGCCTGCGAACTGAGCGTCGCCGTGCATTCTTCCGAGCGTGTCGGTCATACCGTAGGAAGCAGGTCCTGCAGCCATGTTATC
>JAZOQX010000074.1:0-58684 GCA_045656325.1 Eubacteriales bacterium | reverse complement strand
CATTTTTTTTGCGGAAAATATTGATTTTATGTGAAAATTGGAATATAATATTTAGTAAGTTTTTTTGAGGAATGATTCAATGGTATACAATAATATTTTAGAGGCGATGGGCAACACGCCGATTATAAGGCTTGCTCACCTCGTAGAGCCGGGCAGCGCAGAGATTCTCGTGAAGTTCGAGGGGCTCAATGTCGGCGGGTCAATAAAAACGAGAACAGCGTATAATATGATTTGCGATGCGGAAGCCCGAGGGCTTATAAATAAAGATACCGTTATTGTCGAGCCGACCAGCGGTAATCAGGGTATAGGTCTTGCTCTCGTTGGAGCAGTTCGAGGCTATAAAACGAAGATAATTATGCCTGACTCCGTCAGCGAAGAGAGAAGAAAGCTCGTTGAGCATTACGGTGCAGAGGTTATCCTCGTCCACGATGCGGGAAACATCGGCGCATGTATCGAAGAGTGTTTGAATCTTGCGCTTTCGATGCGCGATTCTGATAAGAATGTCTTTGTTCCTCAGCAGTTTGAAAACCCCGCAAACCCTGCGATTCAGCGCTCACAGACGGCGCAGGAGATTCTCGCGCAGGTTAATGGCCCGATTCACGGCTTTTGCTCGGGCATCGGCACGGGCGGAACCATTACGGGAATCGGCGAGACCCTCAAGGCGGTCAATCCCGATATGACGATCTGGGCGGTAGAGCCTGAGAACGCCGCCATTCTGTCGGGAGGATCCATCGGTACCCACGTACAGATGGGAATCGGAGACGGTCTTATCCCCGACATTCTCAATCAGAATATTTACGACGGTGTCTGTATTATCAAGGACGAGGAGGCGATCCGCACCGCCAAGGAGCTGGCATCCCGTGAGGGAATCATGTGCGGTATCAGCAGCGGCACCAACGTAGCTGCTGCCTTGAAGCTTGCCAAGAAGCTTGGAAAGGGAAAGACGGTAGTGACCGTTCTGCCCGATACTGCCGAGCGATATTTTTCTACACCCTTGTTCGAATAAAGGAGAAAGATGATGAAGATTGGATTGTCATCCTGCGGAAAACCGTTGCGAGAGGAGACCTTCTCGGCTTATGCCGAAGCGGGCATCGAGGCAATGGAGCTATGCGTAGGGAGAGAAAAGGTGCTGGAGGGTGTGGATCTTTCCGAGGTGGCGCGCCTTGCCGAACGGTATGGCGTGGAGCTTTGGAGCTACCATTTGCCCTTTCCCGAATTTAATCTTGCCAGCCGATGGGATGAGCGGCGACTGAAATTCGTTCAGCGTCAGTCCGAGCATATTCGTATGGCGGCGGACTTGGGAATCACCCGTTACGTGGTTCATCCCAGCGTAGAGCCGATTCCCGACGAGCTTCGGGCCGTTCGGATGGAGCAGTCTAAAAAGAGCCTCTCTGCTTTGGCGGAGATGGCAAACAGCGTGGGCGGTGTGGTCTGCGTGGAGAATCTTCCGAGAACCTGTCTCGGCAGAAACTCCGATGAGATGCTTGAGCTTTTGTCGGCGCATCCCGATCTTCGAGTCTGCTTTGATACCAATCACCTGCTAACGGAGGACCCCGTTCACTTTATTGAGCGGGTTGGCGATAAGATCGCCACCACTCACGTGTCCGACTACAACATTGTCGATGAGCGGCACTGGCTCCCGGGAGAGGGAGATACGGACTGGAAGAGCTTATACGCCGCCCTTTGCCGTGTGGGCTACGACGGCGCATGGGTCTACGAGCTGGGCTACGGGAATACCAAATCCATGGAGCGGGAGCGCAATCTGACCTGTGACGATTTTGTTCGCAATGCCCGAGCGATCTTCGCGGGAAAAACGCCTACGGTGATTCCTCACAAGAGGCTGATCTGATGGGCGATCAACATAGTACGTCAGCATGAAAGAGAGGGAAGTTATGTCAAAAATCAAAGATTTCTTTGTTTACTTTTTCGGCATCGGAACAGAGGTGGAATTTTCCAATTTTACCTTGGCGCATATTCTGCCCATACTTTTGATGGTCGGGGTCATTCTCCTGATTTGGAAATTCCGAGAGGAGATTCGGGAATCCAAGCATGAAAAGACCTTTCGTTACGTTTTGGCGTTTACCATGATCATCTCGGAGATGTCTTATTTTTGGCGGTTGGTGGGTGTTCCCGCGTTGGGTGCCAACCCCGTGGATCATCTTCCCATCACCGTATGCGGCTGGTCGGTGGTATTTTGCAGCTATATGCTGGTTGGAAAAAGCCAAACGCTGTTTGATATTTCCTATTTCTGGCTCTTTTCGGGAACCGTGTTCGCGCTGCTGACTCCTACGGTCATTACCTATACGGGTCCCACTCGATTCCGCTTCTACCAGTTTTGGCTGGAGCATACCACGGGCTATATCGCGATCTTTTATATGATCTTCATACATAAGCTTCGCCCCACCCTGAAATCCATGGTTAAATCCTATTGCGCGCTGGCGGTTCTTGCCGTGATCGCGTATTTCTCCAACGTACTGATCGGACCAGGTGCCAATTACCTTTATATGGCAAAGCCCGAATCTACCCCGTCGATCCTTGATTTTCTGCCTCCCAACTTTGCCCTTCGCATTTTTGTGATGGGGGCGATCATTACCCTCATGTTTTTCCTTGCGTATCTGCCTTGGCTGATCAAGGACCGCAAGGCGAAAAAGGCGCGTTGCGAGGAATCGGAGCAAGCGGCGGAGGAATGTATGGCGGGGGCGGAGACTCGCTGAAACGAATACAAATGAGCGGCAGAAGCCGCAAAAAAGCGGACAGAGAACACGTTCTCTGTCCGCTTTTCGTTTGATTTATTTCTTCATTGCCGTAAATTGCGTATCCAGCCAATCGATTCGATCCAAAAGCCAACGGTAGGTCAACATGGCAAAGGGCTTTTGTTCATTTTTTCGATCCCAAAGCTCGCCGTCCTCCTCGAAGTCGTCGGCATAGACGTCAGAGATCTTGATCATCATCTGCAGCGTGTTTCGGAAATTGCCGCTGCCCTTCGTTACCTCCTCCCACACGTCCGCCACGGCTTCACGGAACCAATCGTGGTTCATCATCATGACGTAGAACACGGATCGCTCGGCGGTAAAATACTCGTCCGTGGGAACAAATTCGGTGGTGTTAAAGGTCACAAAGGTCCAGTCGTGATCCCAAGGGCAGGCAAAAGTCAGCTTGCCCGTTCCGTTTTCGGAAAAGTCCACGTAGAAATAGGAGCTTTTCTTAAAGGCGTCGAAGTTGCAAACAAGCTCGGCAAAAATATACATTCTCGCCATGGAATCCACGTCCACCGCCAAGGAAATTGCCTCCTCGGGGGTGAGGTCGTTTCTTCTAACCAAATTGAGATTTTCGTCCATCACGTAACAGATATCCTCAAAGGTCGCCGCATAGATCAGGGTAAAGATATTCTGAGCGTATTTTTCCGCAAAGGCGATCTGCTCCTCGGAGGTGTCGTCGTTTTTCAACTCAAGGAAGATTCCCGAGCGCCGCTGTCCGTCTGCCTGCACGTCGGTGGACTGTACGGTATATTTGTTTCCGAGGAAGGTGTAAATGTCGAGATTCTCATAGGAGACGTAGTATTTTCCGTTATCGACCTTGGAGCCCTCCACCTCGTAGAAGTAGCCCGAGCGAAGAGCATCGGTGTCGGCTCCCGCCTCCTCAATGTTCACGCGGTATTTGTTGATCTGGCTTTGCTCCGCCAGCACGTATACGCCCTTATACTCTCCGTTCAGCGTCAGCTTTACGTATCGCCAGTCCGAGCTGTATTCGTCGAGGACCGAGCCCGCAAGGGAAAGGGAGGTGGTGTTGCGGATCAAGGTATCATCCATGTATTCGGCAAGAAGCACCCAGCTCTTGCACTCCGCTCCGTCGTTCATGCCGAGAAGATTGATCTTGGAATCGAACTTTAGACGGTAGGGCTTTTTGGGCTTTCCCATGGTGGAGTTTCCGCGCAGACGGATCCCCGCCTCGGCATATTCGAAGGAATAATCCTCGTTGGAAGCATCCAAGGTTACGGTACAGTCAACGTAGGTTTCCTTGGAGGTAATGCTCTTGCCGCCCGTTGATACGTATAGCTCCGGCATGGTTTCGGAAAGGATCTTTACCGAGCAAACGGAGTCCCCGCCCGCAGATATCACGGCGTAGCCCTCCTTCAGAGCGTATACCCGTCCATCCCGTACCTCGGCGCAATCCGTACTGACCTGCCATTCTATTTCCAGATTTTCGTCCTTGGCGAGATATTCCAAGGCATAGGAGTCTCCCTCAAAGAGATAGACCGTGGGAGTCAGAATCTCTGCCGTGGTGGTTTGGGGCAAGAGGTCGCTTTCGGACTCACTCTCGGATTCACTCTCGGAATCGGTGGTACCGTCATCCGAATCGGACTCGGCTTCGTTTGGAATCACGCCGTCGGTGGGATCGTCTGTGTCGTTTCTCGTACAACCGACGAAACCCATGCAGAGTATGATAAAGCACAAGCAAAGGCAAATTATTCTGATTCTCATAGAATCCTCCTTATCTCATAGGTGGTGGGATTTTTGGGGGATGCTTCAGCTGTTTTTTCTCCAGCTTCCCAAGGTCTCGCCTGCGGCTGCGCCCAGCTTTTCAAGACCCGTAGCGCTGTAATGACCTCGGACAAAGGGGTTCATATATTCGGGGATGGTGTTCAGCTCGGTGGCGATTCTGGTCAGCATGATAAAATCGGGGTGCTCCTCGCAGATCTCGTCCTGCGCGCGGATAATGGCGTCGTCTTTTTCGTCGCCCACAAAGCGTCCCACGCGGATTACTCCGAACTTCTCCACACCCACGTCCTTTTTCAAGGCCCCGAACAGCTCGGAAAGCTTTTCCTTATAGTATTCCGTGCTGTTTCCGACGATGGCATCGCTTTCGCCCTGCAGCCAAGCCAAAAGGATCTTGCCCTTTTCATGGGTTCCCTCGATCTTGGAGATTGCCGCCCTCGCCTTTTTGACGATCATTTCATATCCCGATGTTCCCGGTAACCACTCGGCGATTTTGGTGCTACCCTTAGCGGCATGAACCGCCAGCACCTCCTTGCCGCATTCCTTGCGATAGGCGCGGCAAAATTCGGGCACCAGATTGGTGTGTCCGCCCGACGAGCCTCCCAGCACGTGCTCGGTCAGCCAAAGGGGAATCTCCTTCTTTTCCCGACATACGTAGCCTTCGCTTCCGTCATATCGGACGCTTTCTCCCACGGGATTGGCAAGGGGCTTGACCGTATCGGTCAGCAGGCGGTACTCATAAGCTCCCTCGATGATTTCCGTCGAGGTGAGCCGCTCGCTCTGTCCCTGCATATTGCTCTGACCGCAAAATAAAATAATATCCATATCACAAGCCTCCAAATATTTTCTTCAATTCATTATATCATACGTGAAAAATCTTGTCAATATATCATACGTGAAAAATCTTGTCAATACGCGAGCGTCAAGTGCTTACGTTCTTACCACCGAGGTGACGGAAAGCGTGGGGTCGAAGCCTTTATCGGTATAGTCCTTCATTTCGTGGACGAAGCGATAGGATTTCGGAAGGCTTCTTGGGGAATATCCCGTAAATTCCTTAAAGACGCGATTGAAATTGCGAATGGTGTTGAAGCCGCAGCTCCGAGAGATTTCGGTCATGGTCCCCTCGCCCTTTTTGATCCGCTCCACCGCGCAGGAGATACGAACGGTATTCAGATAACGGGTAAAGGTCATTCCCGTACGCTCCAAAAAATATTTTGAAAAGTAGGGACGGCTGAAATGCATGAAATCTGCTGCATCCTCAAAGGTGACGTAGGCGTAATTCTCCGCGATCTGCTCAAGAAGCAGCTTATAACGCTCCGCGGAGGAGGAATCCTCCCGAGAGATCTCCTCGATTGGCTCACCTCGAAGAATATGGGCAAAGAGACGGGTGGTGATGCTGTCCGCAAGAAGCCCGCTATACTCATCCCTTTTTGCCGATTCTCCGAAAAGCTCCTCCATATACGCGGCAAAGCCATAGTCCTTTGACAAGAGAGGAGAGACTAATTTTTTTCGCCCGAACAGGGCTTCAAAGTAGGTTCCCTCCGCCTTGATAACCACCGTCACCGCATCGGCGGCGGAGAAGATGCTATGAACGGTGCCTTGATGGAGAAAGAGGCTCATGCCCTCGGTCAATGTGAATAGATTGCCATCCGCCGTGACCGTGACCGTTCCCGACTCGACAAAGATCAGCTCATATTCGGTGTGCCAGTGGGGAATATTGTTCAAATTTTTGTATTTGCAGGGGTAAACGTGGGCTTTGTCAAAGAAAACCCGCTTCTCAAGTTTGCTTTTCATAAAAACCTCTCGGTATGGTTGTTTGCTTCATTATAACACAAATGTGAAAAACTGTCTATATTATGTCAACAAAATTCTTGAAAAAAGGTGAGAAGAGGGGTACGATAAAACATAGGACGACCGTCCAATCTTAACTATCGGAGGTTTTTAGCTATGAGTTTCAAGATTGCGTTTATCGGTGCGGGAAGCGTTGGCTTTACCCGAAGACTTCTTTCGGATATTTTGACCGTTCCCGAATTTTCCGACGTGGAGATCTCGTTTACCGATATCAATCCCCAAAATCTGGATATGGTGTACCAGCTCTGTCAACGGGATATTGATGCAAACGGCTTAAAGATCAAGATCCATAAGACGTTGGACCGTCGAGAGGCATTCAAGGACGCATCGTATGTGATCAACATGGTGCGGATCGGTATGCTGGAAGCCTTTGAAAAGGATATCGAGGTAGGTCTGCGGTATGGTGTAGATCAGTGTGTGGGCGATACGTTAGCCTGTGGCGGCATTATGTACGGACAGAGAGGAATTGCCGCCATTCTGGATTTCTGCCGTGACATTCGTGAGGTGGCGAAGCCGAATTGTATGATGCTGAACTATTCCAATCCCAATGCGATGCTGACGTGGGCGGCAAATAAATACGGAAAGGTTCCCACACTGGGTCTTTGCCACGGCGTTCAAAGCGGTCACAGACAGATCGCCAAGGCCTTGGGGTATGAGCAAAAGGACGTGGATATCATCTGCGCGGGTCTGAATCATCAGACGTGGTACATCAGCGTCAAGCATGAGGGAGAAGATCTGACGGGCAAGATTCTCTCGGCGTATGAAAACGATCCCATGCTTTCCCGTAAGGAAAAGGTTCGGATCGATATGCTTCGCCGTTTTGGGTATTATTCCACCGAATCCAACGGACATCTGTCGGAATACGTGGCGTGGTACCGAAAGAATCCCGAGGATATCCCCAACTGGCTGGATCATGAGTTCGGCTGGTCCAACGGTGAGACGGGCGGCTATCTCCGTCAGTGCCGCGAGACGCGGAACTGGTTTGAAACCGATTTTCCCAACTGGATGGCAGAGCCTGCCAATCAATTCATTCCCGAAAAGCGCTCTCAGGAGCATGGCTCTTATATCATTGAAGGCTTGGAAACGGGCAGGGTATACCGAGGACATTTCAACGTGATGAACGAGGGGACGATCACCAACCTGCCGTATGAATGTGTGGTAGAGGTTCCCGGCTACGTGGATCGAAACGGTGTCAATATTCCAAAGGTGGGCGAGCTTCCCTTGGGATGCGCCGCGGTCTGCTCCCAGTCCTCTTGGGTACAGAGACTTTCCGTCGAGGCGGCAGTAGCGGGTGACCGCGCGCTGTTGGTTCAAGCCATGATGATGGATCCCTTGACGGGCGCGGTATGCACCACGGCAGAGATTGACCAGATGGTGGATGAATATCTGATTGAGGAAGCCGAGTGGCTGCCCCAGTATGCCGATGAAATTGAAAAAGCCAAGGAGAGAATGGCAGAGAGACGGGAAAACGGAACCTTTATCACTAAGAAAAGAGACTATCAAGGGGCGGCACGGATTCGTGAAAAAACCGTAGATGAAATGCAGCTCAATGCGAAAAAATATCGCGACGACGGCGCGAAAACCGATAAAACTCATCAATAAAAAGGAGAAGAAGCAATGAAAAAAAGAGAATTTTGGTTGTTGGTAGGAAGCCAGTGCCTTTACGGAGACGACGTGTTGAAAACGGTATCCGAGCGCGCCGAGGAAATGACCGAAAAAATGAACGGAAGCGGATATCTTCCCTATACGCTGGTATATAAGGGAACTGCCAAGAGCAACGAGGAGGTCACGAGGGTGATCCGAGAGGCGAATTATGACGAGTGCTGCGCGGGTATCATTACTTGGTGTCACACCTTCTCCCCTTCCAAAATGTGGATCAACGGACTGTCTCTCTTGCAGAAGCCCTATTGTCACTTGGCAACCCAGTACAACCGAGAGATCCCCAACGAGGAGATCGACATGGATTTCATGAACCTCAATCAGGCGGCGCACGGCGACCGTGAGCATGGCTTTATCGGCGCGCGTCTGCGTCTGCCCCGCAAGGTGATCGCGGGCTACTGGTCGGATGAAACGGTACTCAAGAGACTTGGTTCTTGGATGAGAGCCGCCGTCGGCGTTGCGGTGTCCCGT
The DNA here is from genome assembly GCA_045656325.1 of Eubacteriales bacterium. Taxonomy (GTDB): domain Bacteria; phylum Bacillota; class Clostridia; order Oscillospirales; family CAG-272; genus HGM12713. The sequence continues at coordinate 50,207 of JAZOQX010000074.1, read as the reverse complement.
GAGCTGAAGGTCATGCGCTTTGGCGACAATATGCGTGAGGTCGCCGTCACCGAGGGCGACAAGGTAGAGGCGCAGATCAAGCTTGGCTGGCAGGTCAATACATGGGCGGTTGGCGACCTTGTGAAGGAAATGAACGCGGTCACCGAGGTCGAGATCGATGCGTTGATGGCGGATTACACGAGAGATTACGATATTGCCACCGACAACGTAGACGCGATTCGTTATCAGGCAAGGGAAGAGATCGCCATGAAAAAGATGCTGGATCGCGAGGGCTGTATTGCTTACACCAATACCTTTCAGGATCTTTACGGCATGGAGCAGCTTCCCGGTCTTGCTTCCCAGCATTTGATGTCCTTGGGATACGGCTACGGCGGAGAGGGAGACTGGAAGGTTGCTGCCATGACCGCCATTATGAAGGCAATGGGCGAAAACGGAAACGGCGCCTCCGCCTTTATGGAGGACTATACCTACCACTTGGAGGAGGGCAGGAATTACAGCCTCGGCGCGCATATGCTGGAGGTTTGTCCCAGCCTTGCGGGTACCAGACCGAGAATCGAGACACACCATCTTGGTATCGGCATGAATGAAAAGGATCCTGCCCGCTTGGTATTTGAGGGGAAGGCAGGAGAGGGAATCGTGGTCAGTCTCGTTGACGTGGGCGGACGGATGCGCTTGATCTGTCAGGATATTGAGTGCATCAAGCCCATTATGGAGATGCCCAATCTTCCCGTGGCGCGTGTTATGTGGAAGCCTGCTCCCGATCTTCTCACGGGCGTGGAGTGCTGGATCGCGGCAGGCGGCGCTCACCATACGGTTCTGTCCTACGACGTAAGCGCGGAGCAGATGCGTGATTTCGCCAACATGATGGAGATTGAATTTGTACATATTACGAAGGATACCACACCCGAGGGCTTGGAGGAAAAGCTCCTGCTCTCCGACCTTGCATGGAAGCTGAGGTAACATATGAAGAATGCAAGAATCTCTATTGACAAATATAACGTGCTTGCCCCCATTGATAACCGCATTTACAGCTCCTTTATCGAGCATCTTGGCCGAGCCGTCTATGAAGGCATCTATCAACCCGAGCAAGCTACGGCGGACGAGGAGGGCTTTCGGCGCGACACCATGGAGCTGATTCGCGAGATCGGTGTCCCCGTGGTGCGCTATCCCGGCGGAAATTTCGTTTCCAACTACAAATGGGAGGACGGTGTCGGTCCTCGGGGGCAGCGTCCCAAGCAGTTGGACTACGCTTGGAAGGTGGTTGAGTCCAACGAGTTTGGTCTGAACGAGTTCATGTCATGGTGCAAAAAGGCAAACACCGAGCCGATGATGGCGGTGAATCTGGGAACACGGGGATTGCAGGAGGCAAAGGACCTCTTGGAATACTGCAATCATCCTTCGGGTTCTCAAATGGCAGACCTGCGTATCAAGCACGGCTACAAGGATCCCTATAACATCAAGCTATGGTGTCTTGGCAACGAAATGGACGGTCCATGGCAGATGGGACACAAGACGGCTACCGAGTACGGTCGTCTTGCCAACGAGACGGGCCGTATCATGAAGACCTACGATCCTACCCTTGAGCTGGTTGCCTGCGGCAGCTCAAAGATGGAACTGGCTACCTTTGGAGAGTGGGAGCGAGAGGTCCTGATGCAAACCTTTGATACCGTTGACTACATTTCCTTGCACACCTATTGGAAAAATTTTGATAACGATACGCCGCGTTTTCTTGCCGAAAGCGTGAGGCTGGACGAATTTATTTCCTCGGTGGTGGCGATCTGTGACTACGTGCGTGCGGTCAAACGAAGCAAAAAGCAGATCCATCTTTCCTTGGATGAGTGGAACGTCTGGTATCATTCCAAGGAACAGGATAAAACGATCACGCCTTGGATACAGCATCCCCATCAGTTGGAGGACGTGTATAACTTTGAGGACGCCCTGCTGGTAGGCAGCGCCTTGATTACGCTCTTGCGTCACGCCGATCGCGTGAAGATTGCTTGTATGGCACAGCTTGTGAACGTGATCGCTCCCATCATGACCAGTGATACGGGGGCATGGCGGCAGACCATTTTCTATCCCTATATGCACGCCTCTACCATGGGTAGGGGCAGGGTACTGCATACGACGGTTCTTTCTCCTACCTATGAGTGCAAGATCACCGACAAGGCTCCGTATCTTGATAGCGTGGTGGTGGAAAATGAGGAGGAGCAGACCCTTACGATCTTTGCCGTAAACAAATCCCTTGATGAAGATATGGAGCTTGTTTGCGACCTGCGTCAGTTTGCCGATTACGTTGTGGAGCGGCATATTGTGTTGACGCATACCGATCTGAAGGCCGTCAATACCGAGGACAATCCCTTTAACGTAGTGCCTCGTGAGGGCGGTATATCCAAAAACGACAAGGGTGATTTTTCTGCCGTTTTGCCTGCAAGATCATGGAACGTCATCCGATTGAACAAAAAATAAGGAGAGCAACGATATGGAAAAAACAAAGGTTATAGGAATCGAATTCGGATCCACAAGAATCAAGGCGGTTTTGGTGGACGAGACGGCGGCGGTAGTCGCAAGCGGTTCTTATGAATGGGCAAGCAGTCTTACGGACGGATTTTGGAGCTACGAGGAATCCGAAATCATTTCGGGTCTGCAGGCAAGCTATGCCGCCCTTGCCGCGGATTATCAAAAGAAAACGAACGAAACGCTTTCTCGCGTGGATGCCATCGGTATCTCCGCCATGATGCACGGCTACCTTGCCTTTGATAGGGACGATAGGCTTTTGGTACCCTTCCGCACGTGGCAGAATACCACCACCGCCCGCGCGGCGGCAGAGCTGTCGGAGGCGTTTGCCTTTAACGTGCCTATGCGCTGGAGCGTGTCCCACTTCTACGAGGCGGTTCTTTCGAAGGAGTCCCACGTCAAGGACGTAGCGCATCTGAATACGCTGGCGGGCTACGTGCATTATCTCCTTTCGGGTCAGAGAGTGCTGGGTGTGGGCGACGCGTCGGGAATGTTCCCCTTGGAAAACGGTCAATATTCAGCCCGTATGATGAAGGCCATGAACGAAAAGCTTGCCTCTCACGGTTGCTGCGTGAATTTTGAGAGCCTGCTTCCCGCGATTCTCAAGGCGGGCGACGTGGCAGGTTATTTGACCGAGGCGGGCGCCAAGCTTCTGGATCCTACGGGAAAACTGCAGGCGGGCTGCGCGCTCTGTCCCCCCGAGGGAGACGCGGGTACGGGCATGATCGCCACCAACAGCATCCGTCCCCGCACCGCCAACGTGTCGGCAGGAACCTCGGCGTTCCTCATGGCAGTCATGGAAAAGGATCTAACCCGGGCTTACGAGGAGATTGACGTAGTCACCACCCCCGTGGGCGATCCCGTTGCCATGATCCACGTGGGCAATTTTACACCCGAATTTAACGGATGGGTGGATTTGCTTCATGAGGCGATCCGACTTGGCGGCGGACAGATCAGCCGCGGCGCGCTCTTTGACCGACTCTACGAGATTTCCAAAGAGGCGGACGCAGACGTGGGCGGTTTGGTTGCGTATAATTTTCGTGTAGGTGAGCATATCGTGGGTTGCGAGAGCGGTGCGCCCCTTCTCGTCAGAGGCAGAGAAGGTAAGCTGAATCTGGCAAACCTGATGAAGGCGCAGATTTATTCCGCCCTCGGTTCGCTTTCCATCGGTATGGAGATTCTCCGAAAGGAGAATGTGACCCTTGATTCGGTCATGGGTCACGGCGGCTTCTTTATGGCGGGTGCCGTTCCGCAGAGCGCTATGTCGGCGGCAATCGGCGCGCCCATCTCGGTTATGAAAAACGCGGGCGAGGGCGGCGCATGGGGAATCGGACTTCTAGCGCTGATGACCGCCTTGGGCGAGAAGGACGCGGATGCATTCCTTACGCGTATTTTTGGCGATGCCGAATGTGTTACGGTTTCGGCAGACGAAGCGGAAAAGAAGAGCTTTTCCGACTTCATGAGGCGTTATCGCATGATGCTTCCCGTCGAGAAAACCAGCGCAGAGCTTCTAAATTCGTAAATATACAGGAGCAAGGACTCATCTTTCGGTAAGTCCTTGCTTTTTTGGGAGAGGTGTGCTATAATAAAAATGTCTATATTTCGCGATAAGGAGTTTATGTTATGAAGCAGTTACTTTGCGGAGTCGCTGAGCGGATTTCCACTCCCGCTCTTGGCGTGGATATGCCCGGTTATTTCGGAACAAGAAAATCCACGGCAGTGAAGGATGATCTTTACGCGCAGGCGATCGTTCTGGATAACGGAGAGAAGCTTTTGGCGATCTTTTCCATTGATATTCTGGACTTTGTCTCGTCCTTTTCCAATGCGGTGCGCCGCCGTCTCTCGGAGGCGATCGGCATTGAGGAGAAGGCGGTCTTGCTGGCGGCGACTCATGCCCACACCAGCCATGCCACCAACTATACGGGCTTTTGCGTGAAAAAAAACACCCGCGTGATGAAGCGTCTGGAGGATCTTTGCGTGGAGGCGGGTATCGAGGCGTATGAGAACCGCGTTCCCGTCACCATGAAGCGGGGAACGGGTGAGCAGAGGGGAATCAGCTTCTGCCGCAACTTCTTTGCGGCGGACGGTAGTGCGGCAACCAACCCCAAGGTGGGAACCGACCCTGCCACCATGCGTCCCATGTATGATATTGATTACAGTGTAGAGGTGCTTCGCTTTGACGACGAGACGGGTAAGACCGTGGGTCAGATCGTCAACTTCGCTTGTCACCCCGACGTGGTGGGCGGACACGAGTTCTGCGCAGACTATCCCGGTGTGATGCGTCGTATCCTCAAGGAACGGTTCGGCAAGGACAGCGTGGTAGCCTTCCTCAACGGATGTGCGGGAAATATCAATCATATTGACGCGTATAAGAGAATGGCGGGGTATAAGTATCCCGCAGATCATTACGTTACCATGGGAGAAACTCTGGCAAAGGAGGTCCTCCGTATTCACGACGAGGAGCTTCGCACGGTAGAGAGCGCAGAGCTTGGCGTAGAGGCTAAGGTGTTCCGCGCAAAGCGCCGTCAGCCCACCGAGGAGGATATTGCGTTCAGCAAGAGAGTGCTTGCCGAGGCTGAGCCAGAGCGTCACGATATCGTGTATGCCAGAGAGCTGAAGGATATTTGCGATCACCCCAAGTTCTTTGAGAACGTAGAGGTGCAGGTGCTCCGTATGGGTGAGAGCGCGCTGGTGGCGCTTCCCGGTGAGATCTTCTGCGACATCGGTCAGAGGATCAAGGAGCGAAGCGGATTTGAGCAGAGCATGGTCGTGGAGCTGGCGGGAGGTACCGTCGGCTACGTGGTTTCGGAGCCTGCCTTCAGTGCAGGGGTCTACGAGTCCAAGCTTTCCCGTTACAATTCCTCTCTGTCTCCCGATGCGGGCGACCGTATGGTCGAGGTGGCAGACAAGCTTTTGAAGAAGCTGTAAGATAAAAAAGAACCAAGTTCAATGAACTTGGTTCTTTTTTATTATAAGAGAATTTCCTTGTTGGTGCCGTAAAAGATATCGTTCCTTGCCGAGATCAAGCGGAAGAGCTCCTCCACCTTGTCCCACGTGTCCTCAATATCAAATTCGTAGGAATGACCCCAAATATAGAAGAGCTTCGGTGTTTCGGGAGTCAGATCCAAGAACTCCTCGGCGCGGGCAAAGGCATCGTCAAAGCGGATCATATGGCAGGTGGGCTTGAACTCGAAGAGGTTGTCCTGCAGATCAAAGCTTTGGTTCGACGCGATGGTTCTTGCGTACTTGGCTCCCGTGTGGCTTCGAATCAGCCCGGAAACACGGCTGTCGTAGTTGACACCGCCGCAGGGGTAGGCGAAGCCTACCACCTCATAGCCCGCAAGCTCCGAAAGACGCAGACGGTCCTCCTCTACCTGACGGATCACCTCGTCGTCCTCCAATTTGGTCAGACGCGGATGCTTGAGCGTATGTCCCGCGATTTCGTGTCCCTCGTAAACCGAGCGAACCTCCTCGGGACGGAATTTGCAATGGGCAACCGAAATTCTTTCCTGAAACCAAACGGTGTTGCTGTTGCCAAGCAGCTCGGAATTGATGTTAAAGGTTGCCTTCAGACCGTAACGGTTGAGCAGCTTGATGAAGCGCTTGTCCTGCAAAACACCGTCGTCCATGCTGATGGTCAGCGCCTTGTTTTTTCCGTTCCACATAGAAGATTATTCCGAAAGACCAAAGTAACGAACGGCGTTGCGGTAGCTGATGTCACGAACCAGCTCGCCCACCAGCTCGATATTGGTGGTCATCTCTCCCTTTTCCATCATGGTGCCGAGGTAGTTGCAGAGAATACGGCGGAAGTAGTGGTGACGGGGGTAGGAGAGGAGAGAGCGGCTGTCGGTGAGCATACCCACGAAGGAACCGAGATGTCCCGTTGCGGTCATATCCTCCAGATGACGCTCCATACCGATCTTGTTGTCAAGGAACCACCAAGCCGCGCCGTACTGGATCTTACCCTTGGCTTCTCCCGTCTGGAAGCAGCCGATGAGGGACATGATCTCCGCGTTCATCTTGGGATTCAGGTTAAAGACGATGGTTTTGGGGAGAACGCCCTCGGAATCGAGACGGTCGAAGAGACGGGAGAGCAGGGTGATGCTGTTGGCATCGGAGATGCTGTCAAAGCCCGTGTCGGGACCGATGGAATTGAACATACGGGTGTTGTTGTTTCTCATGGGACCAATGTGGAACTCGGTGGCAATGTGGTAGGTTCCGTACATTTTCATGAGGAAGTAGGTTAAGTAGCCCTTGAAGTCTTCTGCCTCTTCCTTGGTGATGGCTTTGCCCTTTAATGCCTTTTTGAAGGTGGCATTGGCTTTATCTCTGTCACCGATGGGGCAGACCTTTTCGATGCCGATATCGCTGGCGCAGCAGCCGCTCTTGATGAACTCCTTCAGACGGGTTTCCAGAGCCTTCTCCAAATCGCAAATACATTCGATCTTACCCGTCAGGGATGCCAGCTTCGCCACGACCTCGGGATAGCCCTTGGCGTCCACGTTCATGATCTTGTCGCTGCGGAAGGCGGGGAACACGCCGAACTTGTAGTCCTTCTTGGCGATCTCGTCGAAGACGGACAGATCGTCGGATACGTCGTTGGTGGTGCAGAGATAACGGACGTTGGAATGCTCGATGAGCTTCTGGGGGGTCAGCTCATGCTCCTTGATATAGGCGTTTGCGCGGGAGAGGATCTCGGCGGCGTTCTCCTCATTGATCTCCAGATCACATTCAAAGAAGTCCTCCAGCTCCAGCTGAGACCAATGATAGATGGGGTTGCCGAAGGCGGTTCCGAGGGTCTTGCAGAATGCCGCAAATTTCTCCTCACGGCTCTTGTCGCCCGTTACGTATGGCTCGTCAATGCCAAAGTTGCGCATCAGTCTCCACTTGTAATGATCACCGCCCAGCCAAAGGGTGCAAAGATCCTCACAAGGCTCGTTGGCAAGGATCTCCTTTTCGGACAGATGGCAATGGTAGTCGAAGATGGGCATATCCTTGGCGTAATCATGGTAGAGCCTCTTGGCGTATTCATTGGAAAGTAAAAAGTTTTCGTTCAGGTAGCTCATAGTGATCTCCTTTGTTTTAAAAGTTTACGTCTCTATTATAAACGGAATTGAAGGGGATTGCAATAGGATGGTCGGAAATGCAATATATTTTGATTCTTTTAGCAATTCCATTGTAAAATTAAATTTGTTATAATGTATTTGATATGATTTTAAAGGAGGTTTTTCTATGTCGATTGAATTGCACGCTGCCCGTATTCGGAATATCAATGAAGCGGAGACAAAGAATAAGGGGTATTTTCGCCGCACCCGTATTCGGGATTACCGACCGGGACAGGTAACGTACGGTCTTGGAGACTATCCCGCCTACGTATCGGCAAAGCCTACCGAATATGACGAAAAGCTTCTTCGTCAAATGGCAGAGGCGGGCGTGGAGTTGGTGCAGGTTCATGAGGAGTGGAACGATGCGGTCAGACTCTACGGCGCGGACAAATTCCATTCCCCCGATCACGAGGGCATGAAGGAGTTCGTGGAGCTTTGCCACTCCTTGGGAATGAAGATTATTCCTTACGTTTCCTCCGGATTTTTCCAGTATAACGATCCCGATTTTCGGGATGATTTTGTGATTGATCATCCTGTACCGAAGGACGGATTTTACGACCCCAAGCGTCTTTGGTGTACGCAGAATTATTTTAAATACAGAAAATGCTCCCCCGGAAGCGCCACGTGGAGAGAGTATATTCTCCCCCGTACCTTCCGCGTCATGGAGGAGTACGGCTTCGACGGCATTTTCAACGACTGGGGCTACGACAAGGTCGCCTTTGCGCCTGCCATCGGCGCCAACCTTCCCTATGACCCCGAGATCGAGGATCTGCTCGGCATTATTTACAACGAGGTCAAGAGACGGGGCGGCATTTATAAGCTCCACGCAGACCGCAATAACGCGCCCCCCGTTAAGGACAGAGTTTACGACTATCTGTGGATCGGCGAGGCGGTGGTGGATAAGACCCCAGGCGTGGGCAAGGATTATCCCAATTACGTGGTTCCTTGCATTGACCTGCACTACGCCGCAGAGGCGGGAGACGCGGGCATGGCGAGAACCATTCCGTATCTCCAGTTTCCTCTCTTGAAGTACGGCAGACCGATCTTTGGGAACAACCAGAATCTTCCCGGTGTGACCTACTACGGCGGAGACGAGCAGGACTTTTACAACCGCGTAGCCGCATACATGAAGGAAAATCCCAACGGACCCTACGTGTATAGCCTTTGGTCGGCGATCCCCGACGACCCCAACGAGTATCCGAATTGGCTCAAATACTTGAAGCTGTACAGACCCATGGTAACCGAAAACAGCTTGGCGTATATCGAACTTTCCGATAGTGAGTATATCAAATCCCCCTTGGGCGGCAACATGGTCGCCTCCATGTTCGTTAACGAGGAGATCTATCTCGCGGTCTCCAACTTCGACGATGCCCCCTACGAGCTGGTGCTGGAGGGCATCTGGCGTGACCGTGAGACGGGCGAGCGGGGAAGCACCTTTACCGTTTGCAAGAACAAAATGAGATTTTTGATCAGGGAATAAAAAAGAAAGCCTTCTCCGACGGAGAAGGCTTTTTCATATTAAAGCAGGGCTGCGATCAATTCCTCGTGAGATTTGGGAGAAAGGTATGAGGGAGGCACGTCAAAGACGGTCTTACAACCGACCATTCCCTCCTTTTTCATTCTTGCTACGGCGCGGGCATACGCCACAATGACCGAGGCGGTAAATTCGGGGTTGGAATCGAGCTTTAGGCGGTATTCGATCACGTGTCCGTTTTCCGAATCTCTTCCTGTCTTGCCCGTGTGGATCACAAATCCGCCGTGGGGGATTCCGCCGTGGTCACGGAGAAGCTCCTCCTCGGTGATAAAGTGAACCGTGGTATCGTAGTCTGCAAAATAGTTGGGCATTTCCTTGATCTCTTTTTCAATGCGGGAAAGATCTGCCCCCTCCTTGGCAACCACGAAGCATTCACGCAGGTGCTTTTGGCGGGTAGTCAGCTCGGGGCAAGCGCCGCTTCGTACCGCCTCCAGAGCTTCTTCCACGGGGATGGTATATTGCTTTGCGTTCTTCACGCCCTCGATGCGGCGAATGGCATCCGAATGTCCTTGGCTCACGCCCTTTCCCCAAAAGGTATAGGTCTTTCCCTCGGGAAGTATGGATTGCGCGTAAAGACGGTTCAGGGAGAACATTCCCGGATCCCAGCCCGCGCTGATGAGCGCGGTGTTGCCCGCCTCCTTGGCGGCGGCGTTTACCCTCGCGAAATGCTCGGGGATTCTTGCGTGGGTGTCAAAGCTATCCACGACCGAGAAAAGCTTTGCTAAGGCGGGAGTCTGCTCGGGAAGATCGGTGGCGCTTCCTCCGCAGAGGATCATTACGTCGATCTTGTCCACCCATTGCTCTACCGTTGAGGTGTGGCAAACGGGAACGCCCTCGGTGCCGATGGACAACGAGGCGGGGTCTCGGCGGGTAAAGACCGCCGAAAGGGTCATGTCGGGATTTTGGCGAATGGCATTCTCAATGCCTTTTCCCAAATTTCCGTATCCGTAAATTCCGATTCTCATATTCATGGTGGAAAACCTTTCAATCAAACAATGCGATTTTTTCTCTCGCCCGCTTCGTAGGCGGCGATATTTTCTCCGATGACCGAGACGCAGCGATTTCTCGCCTCAATGGCGCCCCATGCCATGTGGGGGGTCAGGCATACGTTGGGTCGGTTCATAATGGAAACAAAGGGATGATCGGCAGGGAGGGGCTCTTGGGAATATACGTCGATTCCAAGCCCGCCCAGATATCCGTTTTCAATAGCTTCGGCAAGAGCGGCTTCATCGGTGACGGCGCCTCTTGCTACGTTGATCAGAATCGCTCCCTTTTTCATGGAGTCGATCCGAGGGCGGGAGATCATTCCCTTGGTTTCCTCGGTCAGAGGAACGTGGAGAGAAAGGATATCCGCCCGACGGCAAAGCTCGTCAAGACAGACCTGCTCATAGCGGTCGTCGGGAGTCCGACGGCACATGAGCACGTGGCAGCCAAACGCTTCTGCCAGCATAGCGACTCTGCCACCGATGGCACCGCCGCCGACCACGCCCCAGGTGAGAGACGAAAGTTCATGAAAGGGAGGGGTGAGGTGGTTTGCCATACCCGATGCGGAGTAGCTGCCGTTTTTGACAAAGGTTTGGTATTCATTCAGGTGATTGACAAGGGTCAGCGCCATGGCAAGCGTCAGCTGCGCCACGCTTTCGGTGGAGTAGCCGGGAACGTTGCAAAGAGCGATTCCACGGGAGGCGCAGTAGTCCTTGTCAATGTTGTCGTAGCCCGTAGCGGTCACGCAGATGAGACGAAGGGAACAGGCACCTGCCAGATTGCTTTCGTTCAATTTGATTTTGTTGGTAACGACGACCTCCGCCTCTCTTACGCGGTCGGCGACCTCGGAGGGAGCGGTGGCGCGGTATTCGGTTACGGTACCCGCCTTGCGAATGGGAGAAAGATCCACGTCCGCGCCAAGGGTTCCCGTGTCTAACAGTATGATTTTCATTATATATCTGCGTCTTTCATGTATTCGCTGCCGTGGAGGGCGATAAATTCCTTACGGGCAGGGAGATTGTTGCCAAGCAGCGTATCGAAGATCTCCTCGGTCTTTTGCGCGTCGGTGGGAGTGACCGAGATCAAGCGTCTCGTAGCGGGGTGCATGGTGGTGCGGGACATCATGTCTGGCTCGTTTTCTCCAAGACCCTTGGAGCGTTGAAGGGTATATTTCTGCTTGCCGAGTTTTTTAAGGATCTCTGCCTTTTCAAACTCGTCGTAGGCGAAATAGGTTTCGTCCTTGGTGGTGATCTCAAAGAGGGGCGTTTCCGCGATAAATACCTTGCCCTCCTTCAGGAGTGTGGGCAGAAGGCGGTAGAAGAGGGTGAGAAGCAGGGTGCGGATCTGGAAGCCGTCCTCGTCTGCATCGGTACAAATGATGATCTTCGACCAACGAAGAGACGCCAAATCGAAGGTAACCAGATCGCCCTTCACCTTTCGGTCGGTAATCTCCACGCCGCAGCCGATGACACGCAAAAGATCGGTGATGATCTCGCTCTTGAAGATCTGATCGTAGGTGCTCTTCATGCAGTTCAGGGTCTTGCCTCGAACGGGAATGATTGCCTGAAAGTCGGAGTTGCGGGCTTCCTTACAGGAGGAAAGGGCGGAGTCACCCTCTACGATATACAGCTCACGGACCGAGGGATCCTTGGAGCGGCAGTTGACGAATTTTTCCACACGGCTGGCAATGTCCATGGTGCCCGAAAGCTTTTTCTTGATATTCAAGCGTTCGGTCTCGGCATTTTCACGGCTCCGCTTGTTGATCAGAACCTGATTGGCAAACAGCTCTGCTGCGGTGGGATTTTCGGCAAAGTAGATCTCCAGATTTTCCTTGAGAAACGCCGCCATCGCCTCGTAAATAAAGGTGTTGGTGATGGATTTCTTGGTCTGGTTCTCATAGGAGGTCATGGTGGAGAAGCTGTTGGATACCAGAAGCAGGCAGTCCGCCACGTCGGTGAAGGCGATCTTCTTTTCGTTCTTCTTGTATTTGCCCTGCGCCTTGAGATATTTGTCAAGGGCGTACACGAAGGCAAGCTTCACCGCGTTGTCGGGGGATCCGCCGTACTCCAAAAAGCTGGAGTTGTGATAATATTCCAGACGATTGACTACGTTGGAGACGCAGAAGGAGACATCTGCCTTCAAGCGGTACTCGTCCTTATCGGCGCGGTCCCGTCCCTGCGTTTCCAAATGCCACAGCACGGGCGCGGTGATGGCGGTCTCTCCTGCCAGCTCGGAAAGGTAGTCCGAAATGCCGTTTTCGTAGAGGAAGCGATGCTCCTCAAATTTTCCGTCATTGCCCTGCAGCTTCAGAACGAAGCTGATACCGGGGTTGACCACCGACTGGCGGCGCATGGTCTCAATAAAAAATTCATGGGGAATGTTAATATCGGTAAATACCTCAAGGTCGGGCCGCCAATGAATGACCGTACCCGTGCGTCTCTCGTTCCGTTCCAAGGGGCGAACGAGAAGCTCCGAGACAGGCTCGCCCTTTTTGAAGCTGATCTTGGATTCATTGGCTCCGTCGTAGGAAAAAACGTCCATAAATTCCGAGCTGTATTGGGTCGCGCAGGCACCCAAGCCGTTCAAACCCAGCGAGAACTCGTAGGCAGACGCGCCGTTGTTGTTATCGTACTTTCCGCCCGCGTAAAGCTCACAGTAAATGAGATCCCAGTTCCAGCGTCCCTCCGCCTCGTTGTATCCGAGGGGAACGCCGCGTCCGTGGTCGTCCACGCGAATGGAACGGTCGGCATAGGCGGTGACGGTAATCACATTTCCGTGACCCTCCCGCGCCTCGTCCACCGAGTTGGAAAGGATCTCAAAGAAGGAATGCTCGCATCCCTCCAGACCGTCCGAGCCGAAGATAACGCCCGGGCGCTTGCGGACACGGTCCGCGCCCTTGAGCGCCTTGATGCTCTGGTCGTTGTATTGTTGCTTTTGAACGTCTTTTTTTACAGCCATAATTCGTCCTTTATTCGTTGTATTTGGGATTCGCGGAGAAAGCCGAAAATTAGGGGTTACCCAATGCCGAGGATCGGAACGCTCCCCGCAATCCTTCTCGCTTTTATTACCATATAGTTAAATATATTATACCAAAAAAAATTCTTTTTGTAAACGGGTATTTCAAAAATAACAAGGAATAATGAATGACAAAAAATCCATCGAAGGCGCAACCGCCGTTCGATGGATTTCTATGGCAGAGTATAAGCCCCTTGCGAGACTTAAAAAGCATTTTTTCAACCAATTCCTCAACGCTTGATTCTTACCAAACGGGAAAGGTTCTTTTCAAGGGAGGAGACAAGCGCGTCGATCTCCTCCTTGGTGTTGCTGTGGGACAAGCTGATCCGCAGGGAGCAGTCCGCCTCATGAGCGGAAAGTCCGAAGGCAAGAAGCGCGCCGCTGGGCTCCTTGGAATGGGAGGAGCAGGCGGAGCCGCTGGATACGCAAATGCCGTCGGCAGACAGGGCGTGAAGCATCGTTTCGCTCTTTACGTCGGGCAGGGTCACGTTGAGAATGTGAGGGAGATACGCTCCCTTGGGGCGATTGATGCGTAAGGGGAGGGGAGAGAGTTTCTCCTCGGCATAGGCTCGAAGCTCCTCTGCCGTTCCGCGGGCTTCCTCACGGGAAAGACGAAGCTCCTCCGCTGCCTCGCCAAACGCGGCGATGCCCAGTACGTTTTCGGTTCCCGAGCGCATTCCCGATTCCTGACCGCCGCCTACCAGATAGGGGATCAGCTTTTTCGCCTTGAGGACGGACTCGGATACGTAGAGCGCGCCTACGCCCTTGGGGGCGTGGATCTTGTGGGCGCTGAGCGTGATCATATCCGCCGAAAGCGTTGCGGGGGTGAAGGGAAGCTTCATAAAGCCCTGCACGGCATCGCAATGGGTCAGCGCGTCGGGATAGCTTCTTTTGATCCGACGAAAGGCATCGGCAACCGAATAGACCGCGCCCGTTTCGTTGTTTACCAGCATAAAGGAAGCAAGAAGAATGGGCTGATCCAGCGCCGATTCCAGCGCCTCCGTGTCAAGAACGCCCCCCGTCGTAGGGATCTTCACAACCTCAAAGCCGTCCTTCTCGAGACGCTCTGCGGCACGAAGCACCGAGGGATGCTCGGAGTCGGTGGTCAGGATCCTCGTAGCGCTTCTGCGTTTTTTCGCGTAAGCCGAGCCAAAGAGTGCCAGCGCGGTCGCCTCGGTTCCCGAGGAGGTAAAGATGATCCTTCCCTCCGAGGAGCGGGGACGAAGCCCAAGGGCGCGGAGCAAACGGACTCTTGCCTCCTCCACCACCGCCTCGGCGGATTGACCGAGCGGATGGAGCGAGGAGGGATTCCCGTATTGCTCCATGACCTCGGAGATCTTTCTTTTCACCCCGTCCGACAGAGGCGTGGTGGCGCTGTTGTCTAAATAAATCATGGATTCGTTCATGGCTTAACGGAAGGTAAAGTAGCCGAGCATGGTGTTGACGTCGGCGCGGTAGGTCTCAAAGCAGTCTGCCTTCGCCGTGTAGGTGAAGGAGTACATCATGTCGTTGTAAACGAAGAGCGTCTGCATAATGGTGAGGGTTTCTCCGTCAACGGTTACGTTGTAAATATAGCTGTACGCCGTGCGTCCCGCCACCTTGCCGTCCGCGGTGGGCGCGGGAATATCCCGTTCGATCAAGGTGTATTCTGGCAGGGAGGTTTTGTAGGTTTCCTCGCAGACGGTAAAATAATTCTTGATATCCGTGGAAAAATCGGGAGAATAGGAGGTCAGGGAAACGTGAGCGGACTTGTCGGCGGTCTCTGCCTCGGAGGCACCGCTCTTTGCGTCACACAGCCAAGTAGTCGGCACGTAGAGACGGTACTCCACCTGATCGGCGGAGGCAATCTGATAGCCCTCGGGGGTGTTCTTGTCGATTACTGCCTCTCCTTGGGGAGAAGGGGGGGCGGCAAGCACAAATTCCTTGAGAATCGAATCGTAGTCGCTCTTTCTTGCTTCATAGAGATCGGTGGCGCAATAGCCGTGTACCGATACGAATCCGCCCTTATGGGCGACCGATACCTGAAAACAGGTGAGATTCTCGCTGCCGTTTTTCACGGTGAAGGACACGCGGCGGGCATCCTTGCCACCCAAAATCGTGTCGCTGTACGTAATATTGCCAAGCTCCGACCAGTCCTTGTTTTGGGCGTAGCTTTCCATGCAGGCGTTCATGTAGGAAACCAAGTCGCTCTCGGAGGACTTCTGATATCTGGCGCTGACCAAAATGGTCTGATTCGAATTGTAGAAGGCTCCCGAAATGCCGCTTGCCGTATTCAGGGACCAAGCCTCGGGAACGTAGAGCAGGAAGGGTTCTCCCGCAAGCGTGGCGGATTTCATGCCCTCGGGGGCGCCGTTGTCGTCCGCGCCGCAGGATGCGAGGGCGAGGAGCAGCAGGAGCAGAGAGAGACAGAGGGCGGTGATCTTTTTTGTCATATGTTGAAAAATCCTTTCTTCCATCCTTTTTATACACGTATTGTAGCAGATTTTTACGTCTGATTCTATCAAATTTTGTAAACTTTCCCGCACGTCAGAGGGAGTTTACGATCGCGCGGAAGCGCTCACCCCGTTCCGAGAAATTTCTGAACGCGTCAAAGCTGGCACAGGCAGGGGAGAGAAGTACGCAGTCTCCCTTCTTGGCATACGCCGCCGCGGCGCGTACCGCCTCCTCAAAATCGGAGCGGCGAAGGATCAAGGGAGATCCCTCACGGTAGGCAGGACAGGAGAGAATCGCCGCTTCAATCCGCTGGGCGGTGGCTCCCGTCAGGACCACGGCGCGGACCGAACGGCAAAGGGCTTCTGCTAAAGGTTCAAAGGGAATTTTCTTGTCGTATCCTCCGCAGATCGCTACGATGCCCCGTCCGTGGAGGGCAGACAATGCCGCCGCGGTTCTCGTGGGAGAGGAGTCGATGGAGCTGTTGAAAAAGTCCACACCGTCTATGGAGCGAACCAATTCCAGCCGATGCTCCACGCCCGTAAATTCATCGGCGATCCTTCCGTAGACTGCGGGATCCACGCAGCCGAAGGTTAGCGCCATGGCGGTCATGAAGTTTTCTATATTGTGCTTTCCTGGAATCCGAATACGGGAAACCTCCAAAAGAGGAATGGCGCAGGAGCCGTTGTCAAAGCAGATGGCTCCGTTCTTTTGGTAAACGGCGCAGTCTCCGAGGGCAGATCCCTCCGAATAGATCTCGCGGTAGGAGGATTTCGTGGAGGAAAAGAGAATCAAGGGGGGACGGTTCTCACCCTTTTCGATCAGCTCTCTTGCCAGAGAAGCGGTCACCTCGTTGTCGGCGTTCGTCACCACTCTTTGCGTATTTTTGCCGATGATCCGTTTTTTGGCTTCGATATATTCCTCCATGCCTCGATGCCAGTCCAGATGATTGGGAGAAATATTGGTAATGGCAACGTGATGGGGAGCGGTATCAAGGGTCATCAGCTGAAAGCTGGAAAGCTCCATCACCGCGCGGTCTCCCCGTGCCGTTTCCTCCAACCGGTCAAGAAGGGGCGCGCCGATATTTCCGCCTACAAGGACCTTTCCAAAGCCGCGTCTCTTTGCCTCGGCTTCCAAAAATTTCCCCGTCAGCGTGGTGGAGGTGGTCTTTCCGTCGCTGCCCGTTACCGCAAAGCACTCCGCCTCGGTAAGCTTTAAAAACAGCTCGATCTCCGAGGTGAGCTCCGCCCCCGCTTCCACCGCGGCGGGAAGTCCGCCAAGGTCGGGACGGATACCGGGGGAACGGAAGATCAAATCCCCCCGAGGGGCATCCAAATAGCCCTCTCCCGTTACGAAGGAGACTCCCGCGCGGGCCAGCGCCAAGGCATCCTCTCCCAATTCCTCGGGAGATTTTTTGTCGTGGACGGTCAAGGTAACCCCCAACGCCATAAGCTGGCGGGCAAGAGGAAGGTGGGATACGCCCAAGCCGAGAATGGCAGAGGAGCGCCCGCCGATATATTGCATCAGTTTTTCTTGTTTCATAGTCCATACTCCGAATATTTCAATCATTACTATTATATAATGTTTCCTTGAAATATGCAAGGGGAAGTTGGAAAATAAAAAGAAATCCGTTGGAACACGACGGATTTCTTTCTTGTTTTCTCTATGAGCCTTATCCTTTTACCTCAAACCGATGGCGGCAACGGGGGCAGAGGACGGTGTGCTTTCCCTTTGCCTTGGGCAAACGAAGGACGGCGCGGCAGGAGGGACATTTGTGATAGACGTGGGTCTTTCGGTCACGGAACTTATTGCGGCGAAGCTTAAAAAAGCCGCAGAATCTCTCGTTTTCTCTCCGTCTCTTTTGAATGTTGCGGGAGAACATACGAAAGACGATGGTAACGACCAACGAAATGTTGGCGACGGTGTAGATCAGCCAAAGCGCGGTGGCAAGCTGCGGATTGGTGATAAACAGGGAGAGGATTGTGTAAACGATCACCAAGGAGATATAGGTCCAAAGCAGTACCTTATTGAGGGTGTCCGAGCCGTATCTTCCGTACATAAAGCGGTACAACGCGTTTTTGATCTTTCCCATAACGTAGTGAATCTCTGCCCCAAGCGCGCTTGGGGCAGAGCCTTTCTTTGAATTGAATATATTGGAATTATTCGGAGCGAAGCGCTTCCACGGGGTCCTTCTTGGAAGCCACTCTTGCGGGGATCAGTCCTGCGATAAAGGTTAAGAACATACTGATGGCAACCAAAATGATGGCGGCGCCCCAAGGCAGAACGGCATTGATGTTGGTCATGCCTGTCAAGAGGTGGACGATGGCATTGATGGGCAAGCAGAGCAGGAGCGTCAGTCCCACGCCAAAGAGACCTGCGATGAAGCCCACGATGAGCGTTTCTGCATTGAACACGCGGGAAATGTCCCGCTTGGAGGCTCCGATGGCTCGGAGAATACCGATCTCCTTGGTTCTCTCCAGCACCGAAATATAGGTGATAATTCCGATCATGATGGAGGATACCACAAGGGATACCGAAACGAATGCGACCAGAATATAGGAGATCACGTCGATGATGGTGGAGACCGAGGACATCAGGGTTCCGATGATGTCGTTGTACTGGATCTTCTTGGTCTCGTCGGTCTGCGCATCTGAGTAATCCTTGATAAATTGCTCGATCTTATCCTTGGAGGCGAAGTCCTTGGCGTAGAAGTTGATGGAGGCAGGGGTTGCCTTTTCTGCGGCGCCAAGCTCGATCATGACCGATTCATAGGTCGCATCGATCTGAGGAGCCATGCCGTAAAGGGTTTCCTCAAGGATCGCAAATTCCTCGTCTCCCATGAAATTCAGCAGCATGGGGAAGGTCTCCTTGTTGACCGTCATGCTCTTGATCTCCTCGTTCATGAAGCTGTAAATGCTCGACATGGTCGTGCTGTCGCAAAGATCCTTCAAGCCCTTGATCTCCATGGGAGATTGCTCGGTTTTCGGAATGCCGTTAATGAGCATCAGGCGCTCCTCGTTTCCAAGGAGAGGCAACAGCTTTTCCAGGGTTACAGCCGATCCCTCGGGACCCAGCTTGTAGGTGGCGATCGCCATTCTCAGCATTTCCAGATTCATGGCGTTGGCGGGATTTGCTTGCGCGGCAGTAAGCATGGCGCGGATCAG
This sequence comes from Eubacteriales bacterium, assembly GCA_045656325.1. GTDB lineage: Bacteria > Bacillota > Clostridia > Oscillospirales > CAG-272 > HGM12713. Next base: position 31,461 of record JAZOQX010000074.1, on the reverse strand, counting down.
ATCGCTCTGTTGCTCCGCATTCATGATGGCGGCAAAGCCAATGAAGTTTGTTTCATTGACCTCGAAGCGGGACAAAAAGTCCTCGTTGCTGAAGATCTGAGCGGTCATAAATGCATAGAGCTGCTCCATGGTGGAGGCATCTACCTTTGCGATCAGCTCGTCGATGTTTTCCTTGGTGTAGACCGTTCTTTCGAAGGGCAGACCCGTCTGCACGTTGTATCCGGGGGTTTTCTTCTGCTGCTGGATCAGTTCGCTTTCAGCGGCGTTGGCAAGCATCTGATTGGTCAGGTCGCGGGTATATCCGACCACACCCGTAATAGAGCCTGCGGTAATGCCGGGTTTCGGACGGACGATACCCGAGATCACAAGCTCGGTTCCGTTTTCGGTAATGAAGCCCTCGGAGGTATTGTCGATCTTCTTGATCCATTTGTAGTAGGTTTCGCCGTCAACGGTGTAGGTGTCCTCTTTGCGGGTACCCTTTTCGTAGAACTCATAAGCGTTCAGCACGTAGAACTTCATGCCAAGGAAATCCTCCAGGGGGATCGGCTCCATGTGATCGCCCTCGTATTTTCCCTCGGACATGAGGTCATTCATGATGCCCTCTAATTCATCCTGATTTTCGATACCCAGCATATAGAGGGCCATCTTGCTGATGGTGTTGTTCTTGCCGACGACCAAAACCACCTCGTTGGGATTCTCGGGCCAACGGCTGCCCTCGCCTACCAGATCATACTGCTGGTTGAGAAGCTCCTGATTATCGATCATCTCGGTGAAGATGTTCATGCCGCCCATGGAGCTGCCCATGGTCTCGGTCATGCTGTTCATCATTTCGCCGATTCCCTGGAATGTGGGTCCCATCTTGTCAAAGATCGTTGTGGGGGAGACCTGTGTGATTCCGTTTTCGGTGTTGGAGTAGATGTGAAGATTCAGGTCGTAGGTATACTGAATGTCGCTGACCGAATCCTTGATTTCGTCGTAATGCTCGTCCAGATATGCCTTGAAGGCGGTCAGATCGTTCTCTACCGTGGCGCTCATGGCACCCATCATGGTACCCAAAGAATCGTCCACGTAGATCATATTCTCATCCAGAGAGTCGGTATCGACCTCGGCGACCTGCGTCATAGCCGTGAGCAGGGCGGTGTAGTCGGAGGAGGTCTTGCTGATGGTCAGAGGATAGGTGGACAGAGTGTCCTCCTGCACCTGATCGATAAAGATCTGAATGCCGTTGGAAAGCGAAAGGATCAGCGCGATGCCGATGATACCGATACTTCCCGCAAAGGAGGTGAGAATGGTACGTCCCTTTTTGGTCAGCAGATTGTTTCTGGAAAGGGAAAGGGCGGTGAGGAAGGACATGGAGGTCTTCTTTTTCGCCTTCTTTTCCTTTTTGGGGGCTTCCTTTGCTTTGGGCGCTTCCTCCTCGGTGACGGCAGACTCGCCCTCAAAGGGAGCCGAGTCGTCCATGATCATACCGTCTCGCAGACGGACGATTCTGGTGGAGTATTCCTCGGCAAGCTCGGGGTTGTGGGTAACCATGATGACCAAGCGATCCTTGGCGACCTCCTTGAGAAGCTCCATGATCTGAACGCTGGTAGAGGTGTCCAGAGCACCCGTCGGCTCGTCTGCCAAAAGAATATCGGGGTTGTTGACCAGAGCGCGGGCAATGGCGACGCGCTGCATCTGACCGCCCGACATTTGGCTCGGACGCTTGTGAAGCTGATCTCCCAGTCCCACCTCGGTGAGCGCCTGAATGGCGCGGGCGCGGCGCTCCGACTTGGAAACGCCCGAAAGAGTCAGCGCCAGCTCCACGTTGGAAAGCACGCTTTGGTGGGGAATCAGATTATAGCTCTGGAACACGAAGCCCACCGAATGGTTTCGATAGGTATCCCAATCCCTTGCCTTGAATTTTTTGGTGGATACACCGTTGATGATCAGGTCGCCGCTGGTGTATTGATCCAGTCCTCCCACAATATTCAAGAGGGTGGTCTTGCCACAGCCGGAGGGACCTAAGATCGAAACGAACTCGTTTCGGCGGAATTTGAGGCTTACTCCGTTCAGCGCGTGTACCTCATTGTTACCTGTAACGTAGGTCTTGACGATTTGATTTAATTCTAACATATGAATTCTCCTCTTGGTATTTACGTCCGACGCGCATATGCGCCCGTAAAATACTTCATCATATATTGTACCATAATTTTTTTAATTTTTCTGATAAAAAACCGTAAAATTGTGTGAATTTTTATCAGAAATGTGACGGAAAGGTGACGCTTCCTCTCTTTTCCTTTTCAAGGGGAAGATCGGCAATCCTTTTTTCCTCCTTGAGATAGTCAATAGGACGGCATTGATGGTTGGCGACGATGAAATGGTCCACCAGATTGACGTGAATGGTAGAGAGCGCCTGAGAAATCTGCAGCGTGGAGACAAGATCCTTGTCGGAGGGGAAAAGCACGCCGTCGGGATGGTTGTGGACCAGTACGGCTGAGGCGGCGTTGACGCGAGCGGCGGCAGTAAGCGCCTGACGGGGAGAAAGGTGGACGAGGTTCACGTCTCCGTCTCCCAACTCGCAGACCTCCAATAGCCGTCCCGATGCGTTGAAAAAGAGGATCATTGCCTTTTCGTAATCACAGCCGATAAACAGGGCGCGCAGGTATTCCATCAGCGATTCCCGATCGTTCAGAAGGTCGCGGGTATCCTGCCTTTGCAGGGAGTAGCGCGAGATACATTCCGAGATGAGCCGAAGCAGAAAGGCGGAGGAGGGACCAATGCCGTTCACCTCCATGAGCGCGTTTGCGTTGGCGTCGAATACGCCGCAAAAGGAGCCGAAGCGTTCGATCAGACAATGGGCGTATTCGTTGGTATTGCTTCGGGGAATGGAGGAAAAGAGAACCATTTCAAGGATTTCGTGATCCTCCAAGGAATCCCCGTTCATAAATTTTTTGCGAATTCTTTCACGGTGTCCGTCATGCATCATAATAAGGTGTCTCCGTTGGTTAGCCAAATATTCCTATTTATATTTTATCACGCTCTTTCGTATTCGTCAACAAAAAACGGCGGAAAAACAATTTTTTGGAAAATTTACCGATTTTTTTGGGGTATGGAACCGAGGGTTTGGTTGAAACTAAGGACGAACGGAGAAACCCGTTTAAAGGAGGATTGGACATGATAATGGACAGAATTGCGCTGCTCCTTACCGTGATCGGTGCGTTAAACTGGGGAAGCGTCGGACTTTTTCGGTTTGATCTGGTCGCGTGGATCTTCGGGGGGCAGACCGCCCTCGGCGCACGCATTGTATACACGATCGTAGCACTGGCAGGAATTTGGTGTATTTCCTTACTGTTCCGCGCCAGAGAGCGGTTCCATGCAATGGACGAGTAAAGCAGAATCGTTATGAACCGATATTCTCCGTGCAGACGGTTCCCAAGGGATCGCTTGCACGGGGATTTTTTGTTACAAGCGAATGAGGGGTATCCCTCGGGCTTCTGATCAACGGCGTCGCATTTTTCAAACATTTATGGATTTTTCAAATGTTTTTTTTATTTTTCATTGCAAAGATAGGGGCTATCTGTTATAATGAATCCGAAGGATATAGGCTTCTTTTGACAGAAATATAAAAAATACATCTAAGAGGAGAACGGTATGGAAAGCGTCAAGCAAAAGAAATTTTCGGGTGCGGCGGACGGAGCCGTACGCTGGTTGATGAAGGAGCAGATCAAGGACACGGTGCTTTGGAAACGCTTCGTTCAGCAGTTCCGTGACAAGATCGACGGATCTGACCGCGGCTGGCGGGGAGAATATTGGGGCAAGACCATGCGCGGTGCCGTGATGATCTACGAATATACCAAGGACGAGGAGCTGTACGGGCTTCTGACCGATTCGGTGCGGGATATGCTGACGGTTGCCGAGGAGGACGGTCGGGTATCCACCTTCGTCCGCGATCTTGAATTTACCGCGTGGGATGTGTGGTGCCGTAAGTACGTGCTTTTGGGCATGGAGTACTATTACGACGTTTGCCGCGACGAGGCGCTGAAGTCGGAGATTCTCTCCTTCATGAAGGGTGCCGCGGATCACGTGCTGGCGCATATCGGTCGGGAAAGCGAGGGCAAGAAGCCCATTACGCTTTGCTGCTACAGCTGGCTCGGGCTGAACGCCTCCTCCATTCTGGAGCCGATGGCGTGGCTCTACCGACTGACAGGGGAGAAGCGATATCTGGATTTCGCCACCTATATCGTAGAAAACGGCGGCTCCCATATGCATAATATCTTTGAGCTTGCGTATGAAAATAAGATCTATCCGTACCAGTACGGCGTAGAAAAGGCGTACGAAATGATCTCTTGTTTTGAGGGACTTTTGGAATACTATGCCGTCACGGGGATCGAGAAATACCGTGTCGCCGCCGAAAATTTTGGCAGAGCGCTTCTGGATTCTGACGTGACCGTCATCGGCTGCTGCGGAGCGACCCACGAAATGTTTGACCATTCGAAGGCTCGCCAGACTGCCAAGGCGTTGGACGGGATCCGTCAGGAGAACTGCGTGTCGGTGACTTGGATGAAATTCTGCGGCAGGCTTTTGAAGCTGACGGGGGATTCTGTCTTTGCCGATGCCATGGAGCAGACCTTCTACAACGCCTATCTCGGCGCGCTGAATACCGACCATAAGGTTTCCGACGAGCTGGTTCGCGATTTTGGCGTGGGAACGTCGGATTCTCAGCTGGTTTATATGACGTTGCCCTTTGACAGCTACAGTCCCCTGACTCCCGATAAGCGGGGCAAGAAGAACTCGGGACTCCGCATCTTTAAGGACAAGACCTTTTATAGTTGCTGCGCCTCCATCGGCGCCGCGGGCGTGGGAAGCTTCTTGCGAAACGCCGTCCTTTCCGATGATAGAGGCGTGACCGTGAACTTTTACGAAAAGGGAGAGGTGTTGCTTTACCGTGACGGCGTTGCCGTTCGGCTCTCCTTTGATACCGAGTATCCCTCGGAGGGAAGCGTTCGTCTGACCGTTTCCACCGACGCTCCCGTTTCCTTTGATCTTCGCTTGCGGCTGCCCGCTTGGTCGGAGAATGTGGGAATCACCTCCGACCGCGGTGACGGTGTGGAGGAGAAGGGCTATGCCGTATTGAGGGGCGAGTGGAACGGCGAGGAGACCGTGGGGATTTCCTTTGACATGACCATTCGGGAGACCTATCCCATGGCTTGGGATACCGACGTGATCTATACCGATACCCACTACAACTCCGAGCGTCCCGTGGTGGTGAAGCACGAGGAAGCGGACGACCGTTACGTGTCCCTTTCCAGAGGACCCTTGGTCCTTGCTATCGACTCCCGTACGGGAAAGGATGCCCATTCCGTCTTTGAATTTTGCCGTGACGAGGACGGGGTCATTGCTTGCGAGGCGGAGGGGGCTTGTGAGTTTTTGCCCGACAACCCCTGCCTGACCCGTTGCACCTTCCCGTCTCCCGACGGCTCCTCCTTCGTTCTGACCGATTACGCGTCGGCTGGTAAGGATTGGACCACCCATATTGCCGCTTGGCTGCCTACCAAGTAAGTTTATACATAACGAACCGCCCTTGCTATCTGTGTGGATAGCAGGGGCGGTATGTTTTTGGAAAAAGTTTGAGGCAATCGGGGGAAAGAGACAAATTTCACGGGGGAGGGCGCGTATAATAGAAGCATGGAAGGGGTGAGAGAATGGAGCAAACGGTTTACGTGGACCTCTACTTTTTGATCAATTTCAGTATGGACTTTCTTTGCTTTTTTTTGACCTCAAGGATCCTTCGGGGACCGATCCGCTTCGGACGCATGACGGCGGGAGCCGCCGTGGGAGGGATCTACGCGGATCTGGCATTGTTTTTGCCTCTTGCGGGGGCGGCGGCGCTGGGCGCCGACCTTCTCGCCTGCGGAGCAATCTGTTTTATTACATACGGAAAAAAGGGAGAGCGGCGGTCGCTTCCCGTATACGTGTTGGTGTATACGGCGGTTTCCATGACCCTTGGCGGCTTCATGACCGCCCTGTTCAATCTGATGAAAAAAAGCGACTGGCTCGGCAGCGCGGGCGGCATCGAGGGAGACGGGATCTCGGTGTGGCTCTTTGCGTTGTTGGCGGGAATCAGCGGCATCATTACCTTGGCGGGCGGGAAATTTTTTACCAAGCAGAGCGCGAGAACGAGCGCGAGAGTGTCGCTTTCCTATGGTGGGAGAAGCATTCGCTTGAATGCAATGACCGATACGGGCAATCTTTTGCGTGAGCCTATCGGAGGGAAGCCTTGTCTTTTGGCGGATACGGAGGCGCTGCGTCCGATCCTGCCCGAGGAAATTCTTCGCGCGGCACGGGCGGGCGGTACCTCGGCGCTGGATCGAGTGAGCGAGGCTCACGCCCGAAATATTCGGATCGTGCCTGCCAAGACCGCATCGGGAGAGGGGCTTTTGCTGGCGCTTCGCATGGAGCGGATCACGGTGAACGGCGGAAACGGCGAGCGGGAGGTGGATGCCATCGTGGCGCTGTCCCACTTGGGAAAAAGCGCAGGGGGATATTCGGTTCTTCTGCCCGCGGAGCTTATGACGGTATAATTTTGGGGAGGAATGTAATGAAAAAAAGGATCAAGCGTATAGGGGAGCAAATCTGCGGAATCCTAAGGAAGGCGTGGGAAGGGGCGCGGCGGCTGCCCTCGTGGCTGCGCGGAAGGATGGGAAAAATCCGAGGTTGGTGGCTCCTTCGGCGGAGCGGCGTATATTACGTCAACGGCTCGGACGTACTGCCCGCGCCCCTGAGCCGCGCGGAGGAGGCGCAGATCATCGAGCGGCTGGGCAAGGACGAGGGTGCAAGGGCGCTTCTCATTGAGCATAATCTCCGTTTAGTGGTCTACATTGCCAAGCGGTTTGAAAATACGGGAGCGGGGCTGGAGGATCTGGTGTCCATCGGTACCATCGGCTTGATCAAGGCTATCAACACCTTTCGGTCGGATAAGAATATCAAGCTGGCAACCTACGCCTCCCGCTGCATAGAGAATGAGATCCTCATGTTTATCCGTAAGCATTCGGGGACGAGAGCCGAGATCTCCATCGACGAGCCCTTGAATACCGACTGGGACGGAAACGAGCTGCTCCTTTCCGATATTTTGGGAAGCGACGAGGATATGATCGCCTCGGAGATCGAGCAAATGGAGGAGCGCCAGAGAATCCGTCGGGCGGTGGCGGGGCTGGGCGCGCGGGAGCGGGAGATCATTGAGCTTCGTTACGGCATGAACGGACAGCGGGAGCTGACCCAAAAGGAGGTTGCCGAGCGTCTCGGTATTTCGCAGTCCTATATTTCTCGACTGGAAAAGAAGATCATTGCCCGTCTCAAGGAGGAGATCGAGGCGGAATTTTAAAAAAATAAAAAAATTTTCAAAAAGCTCTTGCAATTCGAATCGGTTTGTGATATAATTGCTTCGTTTGCAAACGATGTCAAAGAACATCGGAATATTAGAAACGAGGTAAAAATCATGAAATCCGGAATTCATCCCAATTACGAAGAGTGCGTCATCCGTTGCGCGTGCGGCGAGACTGTAACGACCAAGTCCACCAAGGGCGGCGAGATCAGAGTTGAAATCTGCTCCAAGTGCCATCCCTTCTTCACCGGCAAGCAGAAGTTTGTCGACGTGGGCGGACGTGTCGACAAGTTCAAGAAGAGACTTGAGGCTTCCGGTCGATAAGAACAGTCATAGATCGAGCAAAAGGCAGGATGAACCTGCCTTTTCTGCTTTTTTATGCATAAGAGAACCCGAAAGGAAGGTTTTGTGATGGAACAAAACGAAAAGAAAAGAGAGGACCGCGCGGTGCTTGTGGGCGTCGTTTACGGCGGGGAGACGCAGGAAAGCGTAGAGAGAGGACTTTGCGAGCTGGAGGGACTTCTGGATACCGCGGGGGGCGTAACGGTTGCCAAGATGATGCAGAACAAGGAGTCGCCCGATCCCCGTACCATGATCGGAAGCGGTAAGGCGGCGGAGCTTTCCGCGCTGTGCGAGGCAAACGACGTGACGCTGGTGGTCTTTGATTGCGAGCTGTCTCCCTCCCAAATTCGCAACTTGGAGGATATTCTCGGAAACGAGATCCGCGTGATCGACCGCTCTATGCTGATTTTGGATATTTTTGCGCTTCACGCCGTGACGGGAGAGGGAAAGCTGCAGGTCGAGCTGGCTCAGCTCAAATATACCGCGCCAAGACTTTCGGGTCACGGAGCCGAAATGTCCCGTCTCGGAGGCGGAATCGGAACCAGAGGTCCCGGCGAATCCAAGCTGGAAACCGACAAGAGACACATGATGCGCCGCGTGCAGGCGCTGGAGCGGCAGATTGCCGAGATGGATAAGAACCGCAAGACCATGCGCGCCGCCCGTGACCGAAGCGGAATCCCCGAGGTGGCGATCGTAGGCTATACCAACGCGGGAAAATCCACGCTGCTCAACCGTTTGACCGATGCGGGGATCCTTGCCGAGGACAAGTTGTTCGCAACGCTGGATCCTACCACGAGAAAATTTATTCTGCCCTCGGGAGAGCCGATCCTTCTGACCGATACGGTAGGATTTATCAATAAGCTTCCCCACCACCTGATCCGCGCCTTTCGCTCCACGCTGGAGGAGGCGTGTCAGGCAGACGTGCTTTTGGTGCTGACCGATGCGTCAGACGAGAGCTTCCGTGAGCAGCTTCGGGTCACCGAGTCGCTTTTGTCCGAGCTGGGGGCGGCGGACAAGCCCACCCTCTATGTCTTTAACAAATGCGACCGCGGCATGGCGGAGATCGCCCGAGTGGGGAGAGAAGCTCCCGACGATCGCATGGTCTTTATTTCCGCCAAAACAGGGCAGGGCGTGGATCGGATGATCGAAAAGCTGACGGAGATCGTGTCCGAGGGGAAGCGGAGAGTGACCTATCGGATTCCCAACGCCGAGGGGGGCGCTTTGAATACCCTTTACCGCTACGCAACGGTGGAATCGGTGGAGTACGGAGACGAAGCGATGACGGTGATCGCGTTGGCAGACAGTCAGGCAAGAGGAATGCTGCGCCGCTTTGCCGTGGATGACCCCGAGCCGAGAGAGGATTGGGAGTAATTCCTTGAAAAAAGCGGGTTTCCCTGAAAACAATCTCTTGACAAACCATCTCTTTCCGTGTATAATAAAAATAGACAAAACTCCAAGGAAAGAGAGGACTGAATATGGGTATTATTACAATTAGCCGTGAGTTTGGAAGCGGTGGAAGAGAGCTTGGAAAGCGTTTGGCAGACGAGATGGGATATGAATATTACGACAAGGAGATCGTGACCGCCATTGCCGAGCAGCACCGTTTGGATGAGCATTACGTATCCTATGCCTTGGAGGGCGGATCCTTTCGGAATTTTCCCGTACATTTCGGACGAACCTTTTCCTATTCGCCTACGCTGATGGCGACCGAGGCAAAGCTGTTTGCCGAGCAAAATCGCGTGATTAAGGAATTTGCCGCCAAGGGAAATTGCGTGATCGTGGGACGCGCCGCCGATGTGATCCTCCGCGAGCATAGACCCTTCAATATTTTCGTGTATGCCGATATGGCGTCCAAGGTCTGCCGCTGTCAGGAGAGAGCACCCGAGGAGGAGCAGATGTCTGCCAAGCAGATGGAGCGCCAGATCAAGCGGATCGATTCCGACCGCAGACGCTACCACGGAATTATTTCGGATATCCCTTGGGGAGACCGTCGGGGCTATCACCTTTGTCTCAACACCACCGACAGAGATATTAAGACCCTCGTACCCATCGTGGCGGATTACGTACGCCTTTGGTTTGACGAGCGGGGAGAATAAACGGAATAGAAGAAAAGAAACGTCGACCTGCCTTAAAACAGGTCGACGAATTTTTAACTTCAAGGGAATCGGGAAGAGGACGAGGAAATTTGGGAACGTATCCCAAATTTCTCGCCCTCTTTTTTTCACGGTCAGTGACTGAATGAAGAGCATATTTTTTGTGAAAGCATCCCAACGGACTTTTTCAAACGATTCGCCGAAGGGAATCGCGCACCACCATCTTCACAGGTATAACAATCTTGTTTCGCTCCCGATAATAACGGTTCTCGATCCGCTTGAATAGCAGATCCGCAAGCTGCTTGGTTGCTGGTTCCATGTCCACGTGAAGTGAACTGAGAGGAATCCCGAGATAGGGGGTAGTGGAAATATCGTCCATACCGACAAAGGAAAAGTCCTCCGGCACACGGTATCCCTGTTCTTGCGCGTATTTCATGTCGCCATAGGCGATCTGGTCATAGGCGGCAACAATGGCGCTGGGAAAGCGGTCGCCCTCAAGCAGCATACGCATCCCGTCCTCCCCCGCCTCCATAAAACGCTTATCGGATTCGTAAATGAACTCGTTGCACACGCGAAGTCCAATCTTTCGCAGGGCGCTCCGAAAGCTCTTCGTCTTGCCGACGGTCAATCGTTCCCCGATAAAGCCTACCTCCGTGTGCCCGTATTCCTTCACCGTCCGAAGGATCTCCTCGATTCCGCCTTCATAATCCAATCGAATGGTGTCGGCATTGGCGGCGGAATGTGCGCGCGTAGAAATCAGCGGAACCTGATCCGGATTGCGAATCAGGCTTCCGTCTCCTATCACGATCACTCCGTCCACACGCAAGCCGTATACAAATTCACGAAACAGGTCTGCCACCTTCTCCTTGTTGAAATAATGGTAGGTAATTACCGAATTGACTCCGCGTCCGTTTAATTCATGCTCGATGGCTCCAACGATCCGCCCGTAAAATTCGCTTGTGGGCTCGGGAACGATCAGAGCGATCAGCGGGTGCTTTCGCGGACTCTTATAATATTTATCAAAGCAGCCCTCCGCTTTGGCAAGAGAAAAGTTTCTCCCTTTTCTTTTCTAAAATCCCCTTGCAATTTTTTTCTTCCTTTGTTATAATAACAATAAGGAAATCGAAAGGAGATTTTTTATGGACTTTTTGAAGGATTTCAAGCTTTTGATTGAGGACGGCAAGGATTCGCCCTTCATGAACAAGTATGACGTGTATCAGGATGGAACCACTCCCATGTACCGTGATACCGACGGCAAGCTCTGGGCAATGAGCGGCCACTCTCACTTGGGGCGCATCGCCATGTTTTCGGGTAAGACCTTGGAGGATATGACCCTTCAATACTATATCAACACCAATTTCGGTGTAGGTCATGCCGACTATGCCTTCTCCGGGATTCGGTATCCCGAGGGAATCCGCGCTCGCGGAAGCATTTGGCCCTTCGGACTCTATATCTGCCCCAAGACTCACCGCTTCTTCTGCTTTTTCCACAATGAAACGGGCTGGAAGGCGCAGGGAACCAACTACGATTCCCGCGGATTCTGCGATCGCCCCGCCTTTGACTCCGACTTCCGTCATATCGGTCTGATGCACTCCGACGACGAGGGAAGAAGCTGGATCTTCGACCGTTGGGTCGTGACGGCGGAGCACGTGGCTTGTACCGACAAGTTTATTCCCGACGGACAGAATATCGTTCCTCAGAAGTCGGGCAAGATCGGACTTGGCAGCGGAGATTTTTCTTGCTTCATTGATGATGAGTACATCTATCTCTTCTACAACATTTCCCGCGTGAACATGGACACCGAGCTTTGGGAGCATTGCGACGTGTACGTGGCAAGAACCCGCCGCCGCGAGGATGGCGTGATGGGCGATTTCGTCAAGTATTATGACGGAGCGTTCTGCGAGGCAGGAAATCTGGGCAGAGAAAGCGTGATCGTTGCCGACGCATGGCACCCCAGAGTGATCTACTTGAAGAAGTATGGAATCTACCTGATGACCGCGTCGGATCTCCAATATGAAAACCCCAAGCAGTTTATCCGTGACGTGATGGCAATGCGTGTCAGCACCGACCTTGTGCATTGGAGTGACAAGATTTGCGCCGAAAAGGACGGAATCCCCTTCGGCAACCACTACGTTGCCATGGTATCCGACGACGGCGTAAACCAGCCCAACCTTACGGAAGGCGACGACGTGAAGGTACTGACCAATCACAACGGAACCGACGTGCTGATGTATCCCTCTAAATGGGTAAAACAATAAAAGGAGAAACGCTATGTCCATTATTTTTGAAAAAGAAACCAAAACGTTCTGGCTGGACGGAAAGGGAACGACCTATTCCTTTTTCATCAATCCCTTTGGCTATGCCGAGCATCTTTATTTCGGAAAAAAGATTCCTCACGAGTCCTTGATGCACACCCGCGCCTACGGCGGACTTTCCAAGGGAATCCATCCCAATCCCGCGATTGAGGGGCAGAGGATCTGGTCCTACAACTATATGAAGAGCGAGCTTGCCTTCTTTGGAACGGGCGACTACCGTGAGCCTGCGGTTCTTGTGGAGAACGCGGCGGGAGACAGACTTTCCGATCTCCTTTACGCGGGTCATGAGATCCTTCCCACCAAGCCCGCCATCAGCGGAATGCCCTCCTTGGACGGAGGCGAGACGCTGGTGCTTCACCTGAAGGACGAGCATACCGATTTTTGTGCGGATCTTTACTATACCGTATACGACGATTGTGACGTGATCGCCCGCCGCGCGGTCTACCGCAACGGCGCGAAGACCCCCGCAACCCTTCGCCGCGCTTATTCCTTCTCTTTGAGTCTTCCCGGGAGAGATTACGAGGTAACCTCTCTGTGGGGTTCCTGGGCGCACGAGCGCTTTATGCAGAAGACCCGTGTTCACCACGGTGTGGTTTCCATTGATTCCAAAAATACAAGCTCCTCCGCAACGCTGAATCCTTTTATCGCCGTGTCCGATTTGGGCGCTACGGAGAAGGCAGGTCAGGTATGGGGCGTGAATCTGGTGTACTCCTCCTCCTACGTGCTGAAGGCGCAGGGAGATTCGGGCGGACATACCCTGCTTACGGGCGGTATCAACGACTTTGATTTTTACTGGACGCTGGAGGCGGGAGAGAGCTTTGAAACTCCCGAGGTGGTCATCGCCTACTCCGCAGAGGGATTTAGCGGTATGAGCCGCGCCTTCCACGACGCTTACCGCGAGCATCTGATCAACAAGAGATTCGTCAAGGCGCCCAGACCCTTGGTTCTCAACAACTGGGAGGGAACCACCTTTGACTTTAATCTGGAAAAGCTCAAGGCAATCGTGGATGCCGTTGAGGGTACGGGAATTGACACCTTCGTATTGGACGACGGATGGTTCGGAACCGATCGCAACACCTCTACGGCGAGCCTTGGCGACTGGCATATCGTGAATCCCACCAAGCTCCCCGGAGGACTTAAGCCTTTGGTGGACTACGTGAAGAGCAAGGGCATGAAGATGGGACTTTGGTTCGAGCCCGAGTGCCTTAACGAGAACTCCGAGGTGTATCGCGCCCATCCCGATTATATCATCGGCGTGCCCGGACGGATCCACGGAATCGGACGGGATTCTTGGATGATGGACCTGACCCGCAAGGAGGTTCGCGACTATATCGTAGAGACCGTCAATAAGGTCATCCGCGAGAACGGTCTTGATTACGTAAAGTGGGATTACAACCGTAACGTGACCGAATCCTTCTCCCTCGGCAGAGCGGCTAAGGATCAGGCTCGGTTTGCCCACCTGTACGCCCTTGGCGTGTACGATCTGTGCGAGCGGATCGTTGAGGCAAACCCCAACGTCTTCTTTGAGGGCTGCTCCGCAGGCGGCGGACGCTTTGACCCCGCTATGCTTCACTACTTCTCTCAGATCTGGACCTCCGATAACTCCGACGCGGAAGCGAGAACGCTGATCCAGTACGGTACCTCTATGTGTTATCCTCTGTCCTCCATGAGCTGTCACGTATCCGCGGTTCCCAACCATCAGACCTACGGACGCGTTTGCTCCATGAAGACCCGAGGAGATATTGCCCATCTGGGCGCTACGGGCTACGAGCTTGACTCCACCGCCTTTACCGATGAGGATCGGGAAGAGGTTCGGGCGCAGATCGTCGATTATAAGGAAAATGACGAGGATCTGGTACTGAACGGAGATCTGTATCGCCTTGCCAACCCCTTCGAGAGCAATTTCTTTGCATTCCAGTTGGTGTCCAAGGACAAGAAGCAGTCCACCATGACCCTTTACCGCAGAACCAATATTTGCAACGACTACCCCTTGAGAATGCGGCTGGAGGGATTGGATCCTAAGACCATGTATCACATTTCCGAGTTGGATCTCACTCTTTCGGGAGAGATCTTGATGACGGTGGGAATCATCATCAAATTCCGCGGCGGCGATTTCCTGACGCTCAAGTATCACGTCAACGCGGTTGAATAAACGAAAAAGATATGCACCCCGGGACGGGGTGCATATCGAATAAAGAAAGGAGCTGCTTTGAAAACAGCTCCTTTTCATTTTTAAACTCAAACGTCCTCGTAGTAGGGATCCTCCGCGCCATCGAGCAGGTAATCGATGCCGTTGGCTACGGCGTATTTCTCCAAAGAGGAGTCCTCGGTCACCACCATGGTGACGCTCATGCCCGAGGAGAAGAGATAATCTCTGTCGGGATTCTCGGGATCAGCGATCTTTTCGGGGTTGCCTAGCGCGATCAGCTTAGTCAGGGCATCGCAGTTGAGAAACGCACCGCTTCCGATGGTCTTTACCGAATCGGGAAGGGTAAGCTCGGCAAGAGCCTTGCAGTTCATGAACGCGCCGTCCGAAACGGTCTTGAGAGTGGTGGGAAGGGAAACGGCAGTCAGAGCCGCGCAATCCTTGAAGGCGTAAGCCTCAATGGTTGCAAGACCGCTCATGACCTGCTCTCCGTTTACCTCGATCTCACCCTGATTTGCGGTAAAGGAGGTCAGGGAAACGCACTTTTCAAAGGCGTTGTTTTCCACCACCGTAACGGTCTTGGGAAGCACTACGGACACAAGCTTTTCGCAATCGTAGAACGCGGCTTTCCCGATATAAGTAACCGTGTCGGGGATCTCAATGGAAACCAGATTTTTGCAGGACTTGAATGCCTCGCTGGCAATGCCCGTAATGTCACGGTCCAGCGTAGCAAGCTCTTCTGCGGAGATCTTAATATGCAAAGGGGACACGCCGTCGTAGATGATTCCCGTGATCTCGTAGGTACCCTCCTCGTTTACGCCGTAAACGACGGAGCAAGCGGCGGTGTTTTCCGCGTTTGCCTTGAGGGTCATCTCCTCCTGTACGGCGTTTCCCAAATCGTTGTTATCTGTTTCTTCTTCCTCTCCGCACGCTGCAAAGCTGAGAACAAGCAGGGCGACGAGAATGATGGCAAGAAGCTTTTTCATGAGATACCTCCATGTATTCTAATTCCATATTATTATATCGCAGAAATGCTCCGTTGTCAATAAGAAAAACCGTTTTTGGGCATTTTTTTTGGGAAAGAGGAGGAAAATCCGAGAAAGCGTTGCCGTATGCTTGACAGAATGACACCGATGGTTGTATAATAAAGGAAGAAAAAAGAAGGGAGGTGGCAGGATGAGCACCGATATCAAAAAGCTCTACGGCGTAGGCGAGGCGAGAGCCAAGGCATACGGAAAGCTGGGGATCCGTACCGTAGAGGATCTTTTGGTCCATTATCCGAGGGGATACGAGGACCGAGGGAATATCCGTCTTCTGAGCGAGACAGACGGCGTGGGTAAGAGCGCCCATCTTCTGACCGTCGCCACCGAGCCGAGAAGCGCGAGAGTGAAGGGAAGAATGTCCTTGCTCAAATTCCGCGCCTATGACGATAGCGGTGTGTGCGAAATCACCTTCTTTAATCAGGATTTTTTGAAAAACGTATTTACCTTGGGCGCGACCTTCCGCTTTTACGGACGGGTCGAGCGGAAAAATAACCGATACGCCATGACCTCTCCCGCCTATGAGCCATGGAGAGAGGAGAGCGAGCTTCCGCCCTTGGTCCCCGTGTATCCGTTGACCGAGGGACTTTCCCAAAAGCAGCTGGCGAAGGATATGAGATCGGCGCTGACGCTGATGTCGGTCAAGGGGGAGGAGGATATGCTTCCCGCCGAGCTTCGCCGCCGTCACGGGCTTTGCCTGCGCTCCTTTGCCATTCGTAACATTCATGCCCCCGAGAGCTTTTCCGCGCTGGCGGCGGCAAAGAAGCGATTGATCTTCGAGGAATTTTTCCTTTTCTCGCTCGGCTTGTCCGTAACCGCAAAGCAAAGAGAGATCATCGAGGCAGAGCCCTGTCCTCATGGAGAGTATAAAAGCCTTTGCGACCGTCTCCCCTATGCGCTGACGGGGGCGCAAAAGCGGGTTGCCGAGCAGATCCGCGCCGATATGGAAAGAGGGCAGGCAATGAACCGTATCCTCATCGGAGACGTGGGAAGCGGAAAAACCGTGTGCGCTGCCATTGCTATGTGGATCGCTCTGCAAAACGGAAGACAGGCCGTGCTGATGGCGCCCACCGAGATTCTGGCGCGTCAGCATTACGCGGACCTTTGCGAGTTGTTTTTGCCCATGGGGATTCAACCCGCATTGCTTTGCGGCTCCCTGAGCGCATCGGAAAAGAAAAGGATCCATAAGGGGCTTTCCGCCGCCGATCCCGCCGAGCGGATTTCGCTTGTGGTAGGAACGCAGGCGCTTCTGTCCGATGGCGTGGAGCTTGCCGCGCCGGGGGTGGTGGTCGCCGATGAGCAGCACCGCTTCGGCGTGAATCAGCGGGCAGCCTTGGCGGAGAAAAACCGTCATTCCCATATGCTGGTTATGAGCGCGACCCCGATCCCGAGAACCCTTGCGCTGTCGCTGTACGGAGATCTGGACGTGTCGCTCTTGGACGAGATGCCCGCGGGCAGACAACGGGTGGACACCTTTGTGGTGGACGAGAGCTACCGCGATCGACTCCGTAATTTTATTTTGAAGCAGACCGAGGAGGGGGGACAGGTCTACGTGGTTTGTCCCTCCATCGAAGAAAACGGGGAGGACGAGGAAGCCGACCTCTCTCTTTCGGATATTGACGGAGAGGGACGGGTCCGCCGAAGCGCGCCGTTAAAATCGGCGGTAGGATACGCCGAGGAGCTGGCAACCGCTCTGCCCGCTCTGCGGGTGGCGGTGGTTCACGGAAAAATGAAGACCGCCGAAAAGGACGCGGTCATGCGGGACTTTTCTTCGGGCGAGATCGACGTGCTGGTATCCACCACCGTGATCGAGGTGGGGGTCAACGTACCCAACGCCTGCTTGATGATCGTAGAGAACGCCGACCGATTCGGACTTTCTCAGCTACACCAGCTTCGGGGAAGAGTAGGACGGGGCAGGCGAAAATCCTATTGCGTTCTGGTGTCGGAGGCGGCAACGGAGGAGAACGAGGCGCATAACCGTCTGTCGGTGATGAAGAACTGCTATGACGGCTATTCCATTGCCGAGCGGGATTTGGAGATGCGCGGTCCGGGAGACTTTTTGCGTAGCGGCGGGGAGCAGGGCTTCCGTCAAAGCGGCGGAGTACGTTTCCGTCTAGCAGCGCTTTGCGACGACACGGGACTGATGAAGAAGGCCATGGGCGAGGCAAGAGCCTTGATTGAAGCCGACCCTAGTCTTTCGGAGCATCCGATCCTTGCGGAGTCGGTCAACGCCATGTTTCAACCCGAGCAGGGAACCATCAATTGAATTTAAGCAAAAGCGGGAGGACGAGATCCTCCCGCTTTTTTGAAACTTATTGACAAACCTCTTGTTTTGTGCTACAATGAAATTGCCACACAAGTGAATAAAACGGTAATGGGATAGGTATGCTTATTTTTACCCTCGGTAAAAACGCATACTCTTGTTTTGCGTACCTTCCCTGATCGTACCGAAACACTTGTGTGGCAGCAATGGGAGCTATGCGTTTTTCGTGCGTAGCTTCGGCTGCGCACTTTTTTGTTTTTTGTGAGACAAAAAAGGAAAAAATACGACTTCTTATAGTGAAGGACAAAAAGGAGGAATGTTCTATGACAATCATGAAAAAGGCGCTGGCGATTCTTTTGTGCTTGGCAATGCTTGCGTGCGCGTTGGTCTCTTGCCAAACGGAGGACGAAAAGACAAATGCCCCAAACGAGGAGGAAGTCCAAGACGAACAAAGCAACGTGACGCAGCTTCCTACGAGCGCTACCGAAGCGGTGTACGCCAAAGCGGTGTCTCTCGGCTACGAGGGAAGCCTTGAGGAATTCAAGGCGCTGGTTAAGGGTGACCCTGGCAAGGACGGTGTGGGAATCAAGGAAGTCACAGTGGTAGAGGGGACTTTATTGATCGCTCTTACGGACGGGAGCATCATCAATCTGGGCAAGATCGTGCAGAATGGCGCGGACGGAAAAGACGGCACGGATGGAAAGACCCCCTACATTAAGGACGGATATTGGTGGATTGGAGATACCAACACCAACATAAAAGCCGAGGGAACTCAGGGAGAACAGGGTATCCAAGGCGAAAAGGGCGATAAGGGTGACAAGGGCGACCAAGGTGAAACCGGCGCCACCATTGAGTCCATCACCTTTAACGAGCAAGGTCAGTTGGTCATTAAAATGACCGACGGCAGAGAGTTTGTTTTGGATATGCCCGAGGAAGAGGATCCGGATTTGGAAGAAGTATACGTCGATCTGGACATTCTGAAGAAGCTTCCTCAGGCTGACTACGAAGGTAAGCAGTTCAGTATCTCTCTTCCCAACTCCGAGCATTCCTATCAGTTTGATCCCGATAAGATCACGGCAGACCTCGAGCGGGATGCTATCTACCGTTGGAAGAAGAAGGTTCAGGATACCTTCAACGTAAAGATCGTACATCAGAACTGGAACACCGATTCTTACTATGCGGATGCATCTCCCGCAATTAAGAACGGCATGTCCACGCACAATATCTACGGACATTACGCGTACAGAGTCGGCGAGTTTATCATCAACGGATGCTTCCAGGATTGGAACGCGTTGGGAAGCCTAACCGATGAAAACGGAACCAAATATTTGGATCTTTCCAATTCCAAGCGTTGGGACAAGATGCTGAACGATGAGGTTACCTACAACGGAAAGCTTCTTTCCTTGACGGGCGACCTTGGCGTATCCAAGCTTCAGTCTTCTATGGCAATGTTCGTGAACCTCGATCTGCTGGACGAGTACTGCGACGTGAGCAGAGAAGAGCTTTACGGCTACGTGGAGAAGGGAAGCTGGACCTTTGGAAAGTTCAAGACTTTGGTTTCACAGATTTATGAAGACGAGGGTGAGCCGGGAAAGGATGCGTCGGACGTGTTTGGATTTTACGCAAGAACCGGAAATTCGATGGACGCTTGGTTTGAATCCTTTAACTGTAGCTTCTTAAAGGAGGAGAATGACACCATTACCGCTACCTTCATGACCGATTCCACCAACGCAACGATCATCAATAAGCTTCGCGATTTTTTCCACGACAGTGATAACGCAATGTGCGCGTACGGAAGCAATTATGCTTATGCTGTCGATGCAGAGGCGAAGTTTTTAAACGGAGAGGCAGGATTTATCATTTCTTCGTTCAAGAACGTATACGGGGCGGAAGGCATCACCGGTATGTCCAATTTGGGAATCGTTCCCACGCCCAAATATAATCTCTCTCAGGAGGTTTACCGTACCAAGCTGAACGACCGTTACACCATTTGGGGACTTCCCACTTCCTTGAAGAGCACCGAGCGTGTCTTCACGGCGCACATTACCGACGCGCTTTGCGCGGAGAGCTCCGAGACGTTGTACTACCAGTACTACGAGGTAATTTTGAAGGGTCGTTACTCTCAGGATCTCGCGACTGCCAAAATGGTTAATAAGATTATGGAGCATCCCAGCTTTGATGCTACGATGCAGTTCGGTTACATCCTGAATATGTCGGATTATACTTACCTGCCTCGTAACCTGATCGCGGATCCCACGAAGGATATCGAGTCTACCTACGACGCGGCTGCGAGCAAGCTTGGTAACTTCTTGCAGCAGATCTACGATTGCTACAAATAAAACAAAAACGCGATTGCGACAAAAACCCCCGCTCTTCTTGAGAGAGCGGGGGCTTTTGATTGTTTTATGGAAACCGCACACGCAAGTCTTCGCCAGCGGGGAAGGCAAAAGGCAGAGAAGCATTTGCGGCGCTTGGACAGCTTCCGCAGGCGGCGGATTATTCCTCGGTGTTTTCGTCCTCGGACGGCTCCTCCTCTGCGGGGGCTTCCTCCTCGGCTTCTTCCACCGTTTCTTCTATTTGCTCGGGGGCAGCGGTTTCTTCCTCTGCCTCCTCTATGGGATCCTCCCGAAGAGTGGGGGCTTCCTCGTTGAGTCTTGCTTCCTCCTCTTCCTCCTGACGCTTCCGCTCGGCAATGCGCTCGGCGCGGCGGCGTTCCTCGTTTTCCTCGCGGCTCTTTCGCTTCTTCGCCTCGGTCATCTCCTCCAGTTCCTCAAAGGTAGGCTCGCCGTCCATGGCTGCGGCAAACTGCTCGCCGTCCATGATCTCGTTCTTCATGAGGAACTCGGCAACGAACCGCATCTTTTCCATATGCTCGGAGAGGATCTCCTTGGCGCGGCTGTAAGCCTCGCTGATGATGGCGTGGATCTCGCCGTCGATCTTGGCTGCCGTCTCGTCGGAATAGTCCTGAGAGCTGGTAAATTCCTTTCCAAGGAATACCTCGCCCTGTCCCGTACCAAAGGCGCGGGGACCAAGCACGCTGCTCATGCCCAGACGGGTAACCATCTTCTTGGCAAGATCCGTGGCGCGCTCAATGTCGTTGGAGGCGCCGCCCGATACGTCGCCGAATACCAGCTCCTCTGCGGCTCTGCCGCCCAGCAGCATGGCGATCTGCTCCTTGAGCTCGCTCTTGTAGACGCTGTATTTATCCTCGGTGGGAGGATTGAGGGTATATCCCAAGGCCTTTCCGCTGGGAATAATAGAGATCTGTTGAACGGGATCCAAATGGGGAAGGATATGAGCAATGATGGCGTGACCCGCCTCGTGAATGGCGGTCTTGCGAAGCTCCTCCTCCTTGCGAACACGGGTTTTCTTCTTGGGACCCGCGATCACCTTGATAAAGGCGTCCTCAATGTCTTCCATACCTACGAGGGTCTTTCCGCGGCGAGCCGCCAAAAGCGATGCCTCGTTTAACAGGTTGGCAAGATCCGCGCCTGTAAATCCTGCGGTGGTCTTTGCCACCTGCGCCAGATCCACGGAGTCCTCCATGGGCTTATTCTTCGCATGGACCTTGAGGATTTCCTCTCTGCCCTTGATATCGGGATAGTTGACCGTGACCTGACGGTCAAAGCGTCCGGGACGGAGCAGAGCGGGATCGAGAATGTCGGGTCGGTTGGTTGCCGCGATGACGATAATGCCCTCGTGAGAGCCAAATCCGTCCATTTCCACCAAAAGCTGGTTCAGGGTCTGCTCGCGCTCGTCGTGTCCGCCGCCCAAGCCTGCTCCTCTGTGACGGCCCACCGCGTCGATCTCATCGATAAAGATGATGGAGGCGGGGTGCTTTCTCGCGTTCTCAAAGAGGTCGCGGACACGGGACGCGCCTACGCCCACGTACATTTCCACGAAATCCGAGCCGGAAATCGAGAAGAAGGGAACGCCCGCTTCTCCCGCCACTGCCTTGGCAAGAAGGGTCTTACCCGTACCGGGAGGGCCCACGAGAAGAACACCGTGGGGGATCTTTGCGCCGAGCTTGGAGAATTTTTGAGGAGCCTTGAGAAATTCCACGACCTCCTCCAGCTCTTCTTTTTCCTCGTCCGCTCCCGCCACGTCGCGGAACAGGACCTTATCCTTGGACGCGTCGGCGGTCTTGACACGGGCTTTGCCGAAGTTCATCATCTTGCCTGCGGCACCCTTGCCGCCCGATGCCTGCTTGGTGATCACGACGAAGAGGATGATGAAGATGACGATCACGATAATATAAGGAAGGAAAGCGAGCCACAGGGGCGTTTCCTTTTCGGGCTGAATGTCAAAGGATTCCAAATTGCTGTTGGCGGGAATCAGATCGCTTCCCGCATAATAGCGGCCGCAATCCTCCACGAAAAGTCCAAGGCTCTGGAGCTGATAGCCCACGGTCTTGACCTTGGCGGCATCGGGGATCACCGCCCCCGAGGCATCCCTTTCGGTGTATACGGTCAGCTCGATATAGTTCGAATCGCTGATTACGAAACTCTTTACGGCATCTTCCTCGAAATAATTCAGCACGTCGCTGTACTGAACCGTTTCGGTCGTATCTTGACTGAACATAAAGGACAGCGCCATAATGATCGCCATAATCAGAACAAAATAGAAGATAATAATTTTCAGGTTGCTTTTTTTCATCAGGTTCCTCCGCGTAAGAATGGACGGTCTGTCAGCTTGCGTCCGTTATTTTAAACTGACCTGAACCCACAGCGTCTCCTTGGTTTGGGGAGAGGCTGCCGTTCCGTCTCGGACCCCCAGCATGGGAACGGCTACCACGCCGCTTTCGTCGCAAAGGACGGGCAGGCGGGTGCGAAGCTCCACGGGGATCTTTTTGTCGCAAAACATTTTTTTGATGCTTCTGCTCATACCGCCAAGACGGATGCGATCTCCCTCCTCGCGGCTTCGTGCAAACAGCACACCATTTATTGTAGCAGAATCTAAGGACAATAGTATTGAATTTTTGTAAATATTTATGGGCTTTTGTGAAGAACTCATGACGATTTCGGTGTTTGTGTGTGAAATCGTCTGCACACCGTCGCAAAGTGCCTGTCGATAAGGCGGGGACGGGGGCAACTGCCGCGCTTTTCGAAAGAAAAATCTTCCGTTTTCAACGACTCCCTCCATGTTTCCGGGTAAGGATACCTTGGAATGTGGAATCTCCTTCCGACAAAGCGCGCGGATCGCCTCCACGTGGCAATGCTCCAGATCCATTCCCTCCGACGCGTCGGAAAACAAGGCCATCAGCCCGCGATTGACCACAGCGTCGGGAGCGGTGTTGATGCTTCTCGGTGAAAGGGAGCCGTCGGAGCCATTCTCCTCTAAAAAGGAATCGACCATGCTTCGAAGGCAGCGTGAATCGGCACGGAGATTTTCAGCCATCCGAGCGGCGTTCTCTACGGCGTTTTCCTGAATGGCAAGCAGGGCAGGAATGACCTCGGAGCGGATCCGATTGCGGGTATAGCCCGCATCGGTATTGGTGCTGTCGGTCACGAAGGAAAGGCGATGGGTCTCGCAATAGGCGAGAAGCTCCTTTCGCGTGACCCCCAAAAGGGGACGGACCAGCGTTCCGTGCTTGCAGGGACGGGAGAGCGGAATCCCGCACATACCTTGAAGTCCCGTGCCCCGAATGAGGTGAAAGAGCATGGTTTCCAAATTGTCATCCGCGTGGTGGGCGGTGACCAAAAGAGAAATCCGCTTCTCTTCCATAATACGGTCAAAAAATTCGTAGCGTGCCTCTCTTGCCGTCAGCTCCACGCTTTTTCCCCTTGCTTCCGCAAGGGCAGGAACGTCAACGCGGCAGGAAAAGAACTCCACGCCCATCGCCTGAGCGGTGGCGCGGCAAAAATCCTCATCGCGGTCGGCTTCCTTTCCGCGAATGCCGTGATTGACGTGAGCGGCGACGATTCTCGCGCCTGTATAACGGGCCTCGAGGGTGAGCATATGCAAAAGGGAAAGGGAATCGGCACCTCCCGAAAAGCCAACGAGAATGGCAGAGTCCTCGGGAAATCCCGCCAGAGCGGCAGGGGAGCGATAGCCCTTAGGAAAAATCGGTTGCGGTGTCATGAAGCGCTCCTTAGGATTCGGCAACGTCGGTAGCGATGGAGCGGAACTTGGTGTAGCATCCGATCCAGCCCACCTTCACGTTACCCGTGGAGCCGTGACGGTTTTTGGCAATAATGACCTCGGCGATGTTACCCTCCTCGTCATTTGCCTCGCTGTCATAGTATTCGCTTCGATAGAGGAAAATAACCGTATCCGCATCCTGCTCGATGGATCCCGATTCGCGGAGGTCGGACAGCATGGGACGCTTGTCGGTACGCTGCTCGGGTCCTCGGGAAAGCTGGGAGCAGCAGATGATGGGAACGTTCAATTCCTTTGCCATCAGCTTCAGATTTCTCGAAATGTCGGCGACCTCGTTGACACGGCTGTCGATGCGTCGGTCGCTTTGCATCAGCTGCAGGTAGTCGATGATGACAAGACCCAGATTCTGCACGCGGCGAAGTTTGCTCTTCATACCCGTGACCGTGATGCCAGCCGTATCGTCGATGAGCATATTACAGCCCGCAAGGCGGGTGGTGGCGTTGGCAATATCCTCCCACTGCTTTCCGTCCAGCTTTCCCGTACGGAGGGCATAGCTGTCCACCATGGCTTCGCTGGAGATCACGCGGGTGACCAGCTGCTCGGCGGACATTTCAAGGGAGAAGATACAAACGGTTTTGCCCGTTTGGAGCGCTACGTTGGTACCGATGTTCAAGCAGAAGGAGGTTTTTCCCATACCGGGACGGGCACCCACCAGAATCAGGTCGGAGTTGCCCATGCCCGCGAGGACACCGTCAATGCCCGAAAAGCCGGTTTTCGTACCTTGAGCGGAATCTCCCTCCGTTGCCATGGTATGCAGATTGCTGTATACGCTTCCGATAACCTCGCGAATGTGGCGGAAGCTTTTAGTATCCCGTCCCTGAGCAAGGTCAAAAATGAGGGACTCGGCATAGTTTACCAATTCCTCGGTGGAGCCCTCCTCACTGTACGCCTTGTCGGAAATATCCGAGCAGACGCCGATCAAGGAGCGCAGCACGCTTTTGTTTTTGACGATGGTGGCGTAGTCCTTGACGTTCAGGGCGTTGGATACCGAGCGATAGAGAGAACGGATATAGTCCTCGCCGCCCGACTTGTCATACAGCCCCTTGGTGACCAGCATATCCACAAGAGTCACCACGTCGATCTCCTTGTTGATGAGGAAAAGCTCGTGCATGGCAGTATAGATCTGGGCGTGCTCCGAGAGATAAAAGTCCTCTGCGTTGATGATCTCGGCAACCTCGTTGAGAGATTCGGGATCAAACAGGATGGAGCCGAGGAGCGACTGCTCCGCAATCAAGGAAAAGGGAAGCTTTCTGGAAAGATCCTCGTTCATGATTTATTCCTTTCCGACAACCTCAACGGTAATGACTCCGACTACGTCGGTAAAGAGACGGACCTCGGCGGAAAATCTGCCAAAGGACTTAATGGGAGCGGCAAGGGTGATCTTTCTCTTGTCCACCTCGATGCCGAAATCCTTCTTCAGTGCCTCGGCGATCTCCTTGGAGGTGACAGAGCCGTAAAGACGCTTGTCGGGACCTGCGGCGTATACGAATTTTACCACGATGGTCTCCAGCTTCTTCTTGATCTCCTCCGCGTTTTTCTTTTCCACGTCCAGCTTATGCTGCTTGGAGGCTTCCTTGTTTTTGATATTGTTCAGCGCGGAAGCGTCGGCGGGAATCGCCAGCTTCTTGGGAAACAGGAAATTTCTTGCGTAGCCGTCGGAAACCTCCACGACCTGATCCTTCTTTCCCTGACCCTTCACGTCTGCGGTTAAAATGACTCTCATGCTTTGTTCTCCTTCATTCTATGTGTTTTGATCGTTTGTCAGCTCTTGGCTTTGATATCCTCGAGATATTGGTCGATGGCATCGCGCAAGCGTTCCTGCGCTTCCGCCAGATCAAGCTCGCGAAGGGCAGCTCCCGCCATATCGAAGTGACCGCCGCCACCCAGCTTTTCCAAAATCAGCTGGACGTTGACCGTTCCGTTGGAGCGGGCGGAAACGTGGACCGTCTCACCAAGCAGGATCAACGCGAACGCGGCGTTGACCTGACGGACGGTGAGAAGTCGATCGGCTGCCTTTGCCGCCGCTACGCGGTCACCCGCGGAGCCGCAGCCCGTCAGCGCGGTAATGGCAAATTGCTCACGGTAAATCTGCGCCTCGGAGCCGAACTGCGCCTCGGACAGATAGTCCTCAAAGTTCTGCTCGAAGAAGGTGCGGACGTACTCGGTGTTTGCCCCCGCGTTGCGTAGATAGAGCGCTGCCGAGAAGGTTCTCGTGCCTACGTTTCTCGTAAAGTTCTTGGTGTCCACCATAATGCCCGCCATCATGACGTTGGCTTCCTCGGAGCGGAGCGCGCCGTCGGGCAGGATATCCTCAAGGATCTCGCTGACCAGCTCGCAGGCGGAGGAGGCGGTGTGGTCGATATAGCTCAGCTTTGGCTCGTTCTCAAACTGCTGCTTGATATGGTGGTCGATGATCGCCGTTTTAAAGGAATTTTTAGCAAGCTCGGGGGCTTCCAAAATCGAAAGATTGTTCGCGTCTGCAATAATCAAAAGGGTTCCGTAGGAGGAGAGCGCCATGCCCTCAACTCCGTCAATGAACATATTTCTGTAATCGGCAAGCTCGCAAAGGCGCGAGGTACAGGCGCGGAAGTTTTCGGACGCGGTGTCCACCACCACCTTGGCGGGAACGCCCAAATGCGTCGAAAGGACCGAAAGTCCCACGCACGCGCCGATGGAGTCGAAGTCTGGGTTGCTGTGTCCCATGATCAGCACGTTGGGGGAGGATTTAATCAGGGCGCAGAGCTGGTCGGTGACCACGCGGGAGTCGGTTTTGCTCTTCTTCTGCGGGCTCTTGGTGCGTCCGCCGAAGAAATAGGTGCCCGTGTCGTTTTTCAGGGCGACCTGATCTCCGCCGCGCAGCAGCGCCATATCCAGCGCGCTCAGCGCGTCCTTTTCCCGTTCCGCCAAGGTCTTTCCGAGAACGGAAATACCGATGGAAACGGTAATGGGGGTGTTGCTCTCTCCCAAACGGATGTTTCGGATGCGGTCCAAAACGTCAAAGCGGTTTTTGATGCACTTTGCCATTTCCTCTCGGGAGAGGAACATCACGTATTTGTTGCGGTCGTATTCGAGGATCATCGCTCCCATGGAGGATGCCCATGCGCGGAGAATGGCCTCGGTATCGCGGGTTTCCACCTGATAGCTGACCTTTACGTATTGCGCCAGCTCGTCCAGATTATCGAGAACGATATAGGCAACGGCGGAGGTGTTGTTGTGATAAAGGGTCTGAAGCGCGGACAGCTCGGTTACGTCGTGAAGCGCCAGCAAGTAGAAAAGCTTGCCGCCCGACGGAACGGGAATACATTCGGGAACGAATTTTTTCTCACCCACGGAAACGGCGCGCCGCTTCAGCAGAGAGGAGGAAGCCTCCTCGTCCTCCTCATCCTCGTCTCTGATCAGAGAGGGAAGCTCGGCGGGGGTCAGCTCGCAAAGCTGGGAGAGGGGAGTGCCGTAGATCGTTTCGCCGAAATCCTTCAGCTGACGCAGGGCTTCGTTTGCCGTGACGATGGTTCCGTCCTCGGTCAGAACGGCGTAGGGAAAATCCACCGAGTCGCGGAAGGCGCGGATCACGTTGTCTCTCTGCTCCTCAAAGACCTCCGCTTCGGTTTTGTAACGCCTCAGACGGCGGTGGAACAGAACGTATAAGGTTAGGGATACTGCGGCGTAGATCAGGATCAGCAGGATCCCCGCCAGCGCCACCGAGACCAGGGTATAGGTACAAAGGGCAACGAGAATCGCCAATGCCAGAATGGCGAACAGAATGTACAGCATGGAGGGAAGCTCCTCCAGCTGACGGAAAAGATCGTGTTTTTTATTGGTCATAGTCGTTCATCCTTTCATAAGGGCTTAAGACTCAGGATTTCTTTTCGCGAAGGATTTTGCGGATCTTTCCCACGAGAATCAGGATTGCGCCGATGACGGCACCGATGGGAAGAAGCGCAGAGGAAAATTGGAAGAACAAAAAGGGAAGGGCAAGATACAGAAGGATCCCGAAGCAGGAGGGGGCTTTCGCAAGCAAAAAGGCGTTCAGGACCATCCAAAGGGTAATAAGCATACCGGGAATGAGAATCAGGTATAGATTTTCGCATACGGCAACCGCCATTGCCGAATCGGGTCCGCTCATAACCAGAGAAAGGATCAGGGACACAAGGAAGACGACGGCGGAGGAAGCGCTCATGTCAAAGATCGCCACGGGAGCGAGAGGCTCCTTGGAAAGCTTGAGCGAGAGCAGGATCCGAACCATGGAGGAATGGGTCACCAGCGCAACCGCGTTGCAAAGCAGGATCAGAATAGCGGGAAGATGGTTGATAATTTCGTTCGCCAGCGTCCGCGCGTAGTCCTCCTTTCCGATTCCCAAGGGAAGAAGACCGCTTACGTCTCCCTCCAATAGGGACAACCGAAGCTCAAGCTCCTCCGTCAGCAGGGCGCGGAGGGCTTCCACTCCCTCTCGGAGCAGATCCGCGCTGATGCCGTTGTGAGCAAGAAGCAGATAGAGGATGGCGGCAACGGCGGCGGAAAGTCCGATTCCAAAGGAGATCAGACAGAGGGCGCGCACCTTGGGCAGAAGCATCCGTACGGAGAGCAGAAGAAAAAGCGCAAGGGGCATTCCCACTAAGGACAGCGCTCCTAAAAAGGGAGAGCCCACGGCGACGGTCGCCGTTAAGTAAGCTACCGCAGGGATTGCGATGGGAAGCAGGGAAGAGGTGGTCAGAGCGAGACGGCAAAAAATGCAGGCAACGCTGACCAAGGAGCCAAGAGCCGCGGCAACGTAAGGACCGCCGAACAAGAATCCAACGAGAAGAAGGAGAACGGCATGTCCGACGCCCGCGCTTATTTTTTTAGAGAGCCTTGCCTGCGCCAGAACGCTCAGCGCGCAGACGAGGAAGGAAAAGGCTTCCTTTGCCTCGGGGGGCATGGGAAGGGCGGCGGCAAGGGGAAGATATACCGATGCCACAAATAGGATCAGAGAAAGCAGGATTCGATCTCCAAGTCGGGGGGATTCCTTTTTCAGCTCCGATGCGATTATATCAAAATTTGGTTCTTTTGTTTGATTCACGACGACCTCGGAAAATGTTTTTAAAATAGGGAATAACAACCCTATTATACAAGTATACCACATTCTTTCCGTTTTGTAAACACATTCTTTATATTTTCTATAAATATGGAACGATTTTTCAAAAACCTCTCTGTCAGAGCCGATCAAGGAGGCGAAGGGAGAAAATACTTCTTGACAAAATTTGACGAATATGGTATAATGAGCCGATTTTTTGTGGCTTTGCGGAGGTAGATGGTGCGATGAGGGCGGTTTGGTTCGGAATACGTGGAGAAAGGGGAAGGATCCTTCTTTTGATGGTGTTCGCGGCGGTATTCTTGTTTCTGGCGGGAATATTCTCTGCCTGCGGGGCGGAAAACGAGCTTCCCGATTTTACACCGCTGCTTTCCGATGACGGGGAGGGAGACGAAAACTCTCAGGGCGAAGCCGAGGAGGCGTTTGCCCAAAGCATTCGTATCGTCCTGCCTGCGGACAGAAGCGTTACCCTGTATGAGCGCGCGCAGATGCTTGGGGATGCGATTGCGGAAAGAACGGAAATTCCTTACGTGATCGTCACCGATCAAAATCTTTCCGCTTCTCGCGCCGACGCGTACGAGTTGGTAATCGGAGAAAGTGAGCATCCCGATTGCGCCCTGAAAATGAGTGGCTTGAAGAAGGAGGATTACGTCTGCGCGGTGGGCAGGTACGCGACGGTCATCGGAGGAAGGAGTGAGGCGGCAACGCTTTTGGCGCTGGATGCCTTTGAGCAGCGCCTTCTGCCAAGCGTGAGCCGCGCGGCGTTCGTCCCGCAGGGCGTGCAGATATTGGAAAAGACCGAATATGAGAGAGATTTCGTCAGCTGGAACGGGGAGGAGCTTTCGAATTTTTGCATCGTGTACGATGCAAAGGGAGCGACGTTCCTTCACACGCTGGCAGAGCATCTGCGGGATGAGATCGAGCGTGTGTCGGGATACGTCGTTCCTGCCGTGTCCGAGAATGAAGTCCCATCCGCCAAGCGGATGATCCGATTTTCGGCAGAGGCAGAGCCGGAGGGTACCGTTCGCCTGTGCCCAACGGAGGAGGGGATTTCCTTGCGGGCGGAAACGGGAGTCGGCTTGAAGACGGCGACGGATGCCTTTTTGGACTTGCTGTTTTTGGACGAGGATGGCGACGGAAGCTGTGAAAACCGATTGGATCACGCGGAGCTTCTTTTAGCGGAGCGAAGCGAGTTCCGTCTGGGATGCGCCATAAGCAGCTTCTCGGAGGAGCCTATGTCCCCCGAGGAGGTCGCGGCGGTGACCGATTGGATTCAGGTCGGGGAGAGGGACGGCGTGTTTCTGTCTGAGGTTTCGGAATCAAACGCGCAAAGGATTTTGCAAAATTTGTATGGATGGCAATGGATTTCGGAAGAGGGCGCGGGTGGGACCGTGACCTTTTTGACGGTGACGGAGGAGCAGTCGATCCTTGCGGACGGAATCGAGTCGGAGGGGATTCTCGGAGCGTATCGAATCGGCGGAGAACGAGGAGGATTCCTTTGGCTAACCGTCAAGGAGGGAACTAAGCTTCCTCTTTGGGTGTACGAGGTGGAAACGCCCCTCTTGGTTACCGTGTATGGCGGACAGGACGGCAGGCTGGCGCAGGATTCTGTGGACGGATTGGACTGCCTTTACAATGAGGAGACGGACATAGGAGGAGAGACTCTGTATTTCTCGGTGTATGCCACCGCGTCTCGCTTTTCGGTTGCGCTGGATGCGCCTGCGGAGGGCTCGGCGGGATTTGATCTCCGAGTGATACGCCTGTACTGATCGAAAAATTGTGCAATACAGACAAAAAAGAGGGGAAAGGCACTTTAAAAGTCAACAAACGGAAAAATTGCAAAAAAATCGAAAAAACACTTGCAATCCGTGAAAAAATGTGATATAATAACGTAGAGTATGAGAGTGGGTTTGAGAGAACCCACTCTTAATTGTTAATTTCGAAGAATGAGCAAAGGCTCGGATAGGAGGTCTCTGTGGCAAAAGGAAACGGCGTTGCCGATACGGTCCGCGCGTTGGCGGAGCCTGTGGCGGAGTCCATCGGCTGTTGGCTGTGGGACGTGGAATACGTAAAGGAAGGCGCAAGACGGGTCCTTCGGATCACCATCGACTCGGAGGAGGGCGTCAACATTGAAGATTGCGAGAAGATGCACAGAGCAATGGATCCGATTCTGGACGAGGCGGACCCCATCGAGGAGGCGTACTATCTGGAGGTTTCCTCTCCCGGTGTCGAGCGAGAGCTGAAAACCGAGGAGCATATCATGGCGTGCGAGGGCTGGGACGTGGAGGTTCGGCTGTACGCGCCGAAGGATGGCTCCAAGCTGTTCCGCGGCGTGCTGCTTCCCTTGGAGGAGGACGGCTTCATCCGCATCGACGCGGCGGGAAGCGTGCTTTCCTTTGAACCAAGCTCGGTGGCAAAGCTTTGCACCTGCTTTGAATTTTGATCCAACGAAAAACATAAAGGACGGAGTTTTAAAATGAACAAGGAATTTTTTGTGGCATTGGACCTTTTGGAAAAAGAAAAGGGTATTCCCAAGGAATACATGATGGAAAAGATTGAAGCGGCGCTTCTGTCGGCTCTGAAAAAGGAGTACGGCAGCAGTACCCTGATGAGAGTTGCCATCGACCCCGTAAAGGAGGACGTGAAGGTTTATCTGCAGAAGGAGGTCGTGG
>JAZOQX010000073.1:0-20817 GCA_045656325.1 Eubacteriales bacterium | reverse complement strand
ATTCTCATTGACTCCATCAAGCCTGCGGTTCGCAACTGGAAGAAGCCCATCACCATCGCCCGTCACGCTTACGGCGACGTGTATAAGGCAACCGAGTACCGCGTTCCCGTCGAGGGCAAAGCAGAGCTGCTCTTCACGGGCAAGGACGGAAGCGAATTCCGTGAGACCGTTTACGATTTCGAGTGCGGCGGCGTTCTTCAGGCGCAGTACAACAAGGATTCCTCCATTGAGTCCTTCGCTCACTCCTGCTTCCAGTACGCTATCGACACAAAGCAAGACCTTTGGTTCGCAACCAAGGACACCATCTCCAAAAAATACGATCAGACCTTTAAGCTGACCTTCCAAGCCATCTTTGACAGAGACTATAAGGAAAAGTTTGACGAGCTGGGAATCGAATATTTCTACACCCTCATCGACGACGCGGTGGCTCGTGTTATCCGCAGCGAGGGCGGCTACATCTGGGCTTGTAAGAACTACGACGGCGATGTGATGTCCGACATGGTCTCCACCGCCTTCGGCTCCTTGGCAATGATGACCTCCGTGCTGGTATCTCCCGACGGAAAGTACGAATACGAGGCAGCTCACGGTACCGTGACCCGTCACTACTACCGCTACCTCAAGGGCGAGGACACCTCCACCAACCCCATGGCTACCATCTACGCATGGTCGGGCGCGCTTCGCAAGAGAGGCGAGCTGGATGAAATTCCCGAGCTTGTGGATTTTGCCAACAAACTGGAAAAGGCTTGCATCGATACCCTGAACGACGGCATTATGACCAAGGATCTGGTTGGTCTTGTCAGCGAGGGATACACGGCAACCGCCGTCAATTCCATCGGCTTCATCAAGGCGATCCGCGAGCGTCTTGCCGCCAAGCTTGCATAACTTATTTTTTAAAAAAGTAGGAGAAAAGAGTGGAAAAGGAAAAAGCAATCACTACCCTCAAACGCATTTGGACGATCAAAACCGTCTTCTCCAATATCGTTTGGTTCCTCTTGGGTGGGCTTTGGCTCGGACTGATCTTTGCCTCCATCGGTGTCGCGCTTTGCTTGACGATCATTGGATTTCCCGCGGGAAGAATTTGCTATAAGCACGCATGGGTCGCCATGTTTCCTTACGGAAGGAAGATCGAGATCCATTCGGGAACACACCCCATTGCCAACGTGCTTTGGGCTGTGTTCGTTGGTTGGTGGTTCACCTTCCTGTGCATTGCGACGGGTGTACTTTGTATCATCACCGTCATCGGATTCTTCCGCGGACTCCAAGCCTTCAAGCTGGCGCGGCTGACATTCTTTCCCTTCGGTGCGAAAATCACCGACACCTTTGAAGAAGGAGCATTTCCGTCATGAATTTCAAAAAATTAGATGAATTTATGAAACAAATGCCCGAGAGGGGCTTCCCCTGCAACGAAATTGCCGTGAGCGTGGACGGAAAAACCGTCTACCGCATTGGCACGGGCTATTCGGATGCGGAAAAAACCAAGCCCGTCAGTGGGGACGACCTGTATTGGCTCTATTCCGCCTCAAAGGTCATTACCTGCATTGCGACCATGCGTCTTTGCGAGGAGGGACGGCTCTCTCTTTCCGATCCCGTATCCAACTATCTGCCCGAGTACGCGGAGCTATCCGTTAAGGAGGCGGACGGAACCATCCGTCCCGCCAAGACGGTGATGACCGTGGAGCATCTCTTCACCATGACGGCAGGCTTGGATTACGGAACGAAAAAGCCTGCTTTTCAGGAGGCCATCGCCAAGGGCGGAAATACCCGCGAATTGGTGCGCGCTCTTGCCAAAAGCCCCTTGTGCTTTGATTCGGGCACCCGTTATCAGTACAGCTTCTGCCACGACGTGTTGGCGGCGGTTGCCGAGGTCGCTTCGGGAATGCGGTTTGCCGATTATTTAGACGCCGTTCTGTTCAAGCCCTTGGGAATTAAAAACATGGGATTCCATCCCACCCCCGAGCAGGAAAAGAAATTTTCCGCCATGTATACCTATCGTGACGGCGCGGGACGTTGTACTCTCATTCCCACTCGAAACGATTTCCACTTCACCCCCGACTTTGACGGCGGCGGCGCGGGACTCTTCGGCTCGGTTGACGAGTATATGAGAATCATTTCCGCCATTGCCTGCGGAGGAACCGCGGAAAACGGCTATCGGATTCTGAAGCCCGAAACGGTACGGCTCTTTACCGAGAACCGCTTGTCCGACGTTCAGCTTGACGATCTGGTGTCCACCACACGCTACGGCTACGGCTTCGGGCTTTGCGGACGGGTACATATAGATCCCGCGCGTTCTCTCTGTCTCTCCCCCGTAGGGGAATTTGGATGGAGCAGCGCCTCCTCCCACCACGTTCTGATCGACACAAGGAACCGCTTGGCTTTCCATTACGCCACCCATATGCTGGATTGCAAATACGCCCACAACAAGATCCATCCCGCCTTGCGGAATCTTGTCTACGAGGGCTTTTACGCTGAATAAAAAAAGAAGAACACTCCCGAGGAGTGTTCTTCTTTTTTTACACATTGGCTTCCTGTAACCTTGCCGTCTCTTCATTTTGCCATTTCAACGCCATCTTTTTCTGCAACCGTTGGAACAGAATGAACTGAACGATAAACGTAATCGACCAGGATGCGCCGTAAGCGAAGAAGATCGTCAAGGGATGCCTGATCCATGCGAACACCGTATAGATCCAAAGCACGCGGACTCCGCAAATTCCCGCCACCGAAACGATCATGGGCAGGGTGGATTTTCCCATACCTCTCATAGCGCTTCCGTGAAGGCTTTCCAAATGGCCAACAAAATAGAAGGAACTGTTGACCAAGAGCTTGATCTTCGCAAATTCCACTACCTCGGGATTATTCGGCGCAAACAAGCTCAAAATGGGTGTGCTGATCAAATTCAATATACCGTTCAATACAATCGCGGTAACGGTAATCGTAATCATGCTGATCCGCATACATTTTCGGATGCGTTCTATGTTTTTGGCGCCCGTGTTCTGACCGATAAACACGTAAGCAGCCGTAATCATACCGCTGCAAACCAGCTGTGTATAGGTCCCTACGTTGGAGGCCACCGAGCTGCCCGAAACGTAAACGGTATTGTTGAAGGAGTTCAGCGCCGCCTGTATGACCACGTTTCCGATCGCGAACATAGAATTCTGCACTCCCGCAGGAACACCCAAAGATAGTACGCCCCTCAGAGTAGGCAGATGAAATCTCAGCTTTTTGAGAGAAAGGCGACAGAAGCCCTTGCCGCGTATCATGTATCCGAGGATCATGAAACAGGAGACCCATTGAGCCGCGGCGGTGGCAACACCCACGCCAAGCGCGCCCTGCTCGAAGCCGAGAACCATCACAAGATTCAAAACCACGTTCACCACGCCCGCGGTGGTCAGGAAAAAGAGAGGACGGGTACTGTCTCCCGTAGCCTGCAGCATGGCGGCGGAATAGTTATAGATCAGCTGCGCGGGAATACCGACGAAGTACGCCCGCATATACAGAACCGCCTGATCCATCACCGCGTCAGGCGTATTCATCAACGCCAAAAGCGGACGGGCAAACACAAAGCCAAACAAAGCGAGAAGAACGCCGGAAAGAGCCGCAAGTAAAATCGCGGTATGAACCGTTTTATTGATCTTCTTATCCTGCTTCGCCCCCACCGCATGGGAAACCATAACACCCGCGCCTGCGGAAAGTCCGACGAAAAAGGTAATGATCATGTTCACCAAGGGACCGCAGGCTCCTACTGCCGACAAGGCCATCTCTCTGGCTTCGGGTGTATCGCCTCCCCAACGTCCGACAACGATTGTATCCGCTGTGTTAAAGAACTGATGAATAATGGACGTTGCGATTACCGGTAACGCAAATTTAATCAATTTAGGGAAAATACTTCCCTGTGTCATATCCATTTTGACCCTTGCCATAATACCCCTCCGACGGAAGATATTCCTTGTGGCTATTGTACACCCTTTCGTGAGAAAAGTCAATTCTTAAAACAAAAAAATCTGCCCGTTTCGGACAGATTTTTTACACTTGTCTCTTTTTCTCCTTTAGGTCCCTTCAATGAAAACCACCTCGGGAGAATTAAAGAAGCGGGGCACGAGAATACTTCCCTTCTTCAATCCCGCGCCAATGACGAAGCGGTCGTCATGCAGACCGTGAGTGTATTGAGGAAACAGCCCCTGACCGGGAGCAAATACCCCTTTGCCAAAAATTCTCCATTGCCCTCCGTGGGCGTGTCCGCTGACGATCAGATCAAGGGAACGATCCCTCAGATACTTCTCATAATACTCGGGATGGTGGCAAAGAAGCACTCGGGGACAATCCAGCCCGCAAAATTCGTCTAACCACGAAAGAGCGGGCATTCCTCCCTCGTGAATCAGCCCCGATTGCAGTCCGCCAAAGGCGATGCCGCCCCGCACCGCAAAGGAATCCTCCAAAAAGATTGCTCCGCTCTGCAGAATCCGCAAGCGGTCGTCCTCATGATAGTCCCGTTTTCTCGATTTTTTCTTCCAGGAACGCCGCCATGAGTGGATCCCACCGTCCTCGTGGTTACCCGTACAATACAACACGGGCGCAATCTTGGATGCCTCGGAAAGCAACCGAAAGCCCCGCTCGTGGGCAACGTCTTCTTCCCCGTTTAACGGCTCCAGAATGTCACCTGCCATTAAAATATAATCGGGCTTCCGTTGACGCAGCACCGCCAACGCCCCCTCAGGATCCTCGCCGTGCAGATCGGACACCAGCGCGAAGCACACGCGCCGACCAAAGCGCGGAGCAGACAATCGATAGTCCCTCGTCTTCATATCCGTCTCCTTTCCCATTCATCCTTTTTCCCTTTTCACATGGTAAGAGCTTGCTTTCCGCAAGCGTCGCAGGATCGAAAGCATCGATCCAGATTAAAGGCGATTCTCGGCAATACCCCAAGATCCTCCAAAAGCGTAAATAGCGGGAAAAAGATCGCCATGGGCGGGAGCATGACTGCCACCACCCAAAAGACGGTCCGCAGGATCCCGTCCAACAGAGCGCCAATGAGCCACGCGGGAGCGTTCAGCCAAAGCAATGCCGCCCGCAGTCCCTCCTCTGCCCTTGAAAATAGCCAAAATAGTCCCTCCGACGGAGCGTTTGCTCCAATCGCCGTCAGCCAAAGAATCCCCGCCAATAACAGAATCATCAGGGGAAACGCCGTATATCTTCCCGTCAGGATCCGATCCCACGCCCGATCCCGTCGGGACGGGTCACAGTAGACGGAAACCACCTCGTCGGCAATCCGCTCCGCCTGATCGGCAAGGGAATCCTCTCCCAAATATAACATTTCTGACGGTGGGGGAGGAGCTTCAAACAATCGAACCGCTTGGTCGATGCCCCGCCCGCTTCTTGCCGACATTCCGATCACGGGGATTCCCAAGCGCGCTGACAGAGCGGAAAGATCCACGGATATCCCCTTTTTCTCGGCTTCATCCAACAGATTGACACAGAGAACCACACGGCGGGTCACCTCCATGATCTGCAACAGTAAAATAAGATTGCGGGATAAGCATCCGCCGTCAACCACCACGGCGATCAGATCTGCCTCACCCGAGCGGATATATTCTCCCGCCAACCGTTCCTCCTCGGAATGGGCGTATAAGGAATAGGTACCGGGAAGATCCACGATTCGCATGGGAACCGCCGCTCTTCGGCAGATCCCCTCGGCGCAGCCAACCGTCTTTCCCGTCCAGTTTCCCGTATGCTGACGGAGTCCCGTCAGCGCATTAAACAGCGTGCTTTTCCCTACGTTGGGATTTCCCGCCAGAGCGACCGTGATGGTCCCCGATTCATTCGCTCCCATAGCCGTCTCCTATCCCGATCACCCCCGCGGCATCCTTTTTCCGCAAGGCAATGACCGTTCCCCGAACGCAGTAGGCGATTGGATCTCCTAAGGGCGCCCTATATAAACAGCGCACGTGCGTGTTGGGACAAAATCCAAGGTCTAAGAGACGCTTTTTCATCGTTTCTTCGCTCTCCACGGCGGTAATCCGCATATGTTCTCCTACCAAGAGAGCGCTCAGTCTCATTGTTTCCGTCATTCTCTCTACCTCCTAATCGTGGGAGCAGACTGCTCCCAATATAATATATATGTGCTAAGAAAGGAGAGAGTTCGACATATGCTTATTGTATCACAAACAGACTCTTGTGTCAAGGCGAAACGGTGCCAAGACTTTCTCAATCAAACAATGAAAAAAGCTCCCTTTGAAAGGGAGCCTTTAAACCAAACCTCAACGGCACGCTTAATTCAGCTTTCTCGGAGTGTCGATCAATCCTGCAAGATAATCGAGAGAAACGTTGTAATATTTTGCCAAGGTCACAAAATGATGCATCGGCATTTCCCGCTTTCCGCTTTCATAAAGCTGATATTGCTGTCTGGTAATATTTAAAACGAGGGCAATATCCTCTTGCTTTTTGTCCAAATCCTCTCTGGTGTCCTTCAATCGTTGATAAGCAAACATATATGATCTCCCCTCTGAAAAATTACCATTGTAAAATTATTATATCATTGCATTCAAAAAAATGCTTGACAAGCATTCGAACGAATGCTATAATGTTTTAAAATATATAAAAATTCATTTTTGTAGGAGAAGCACCATGAAAAAGACTCTCGAAAAGCTAGGGATCGACTACCTCTCGGACGAATGCGCCGAAATAGATACGGACGAAGAACGATTCCTTACGGAGGAGCTTGCAAAGCTACATAAAAAAGCCTCTGCCTCCCTGAACGAGGGACAAAGAGAGGCGGTTGATCAATACGTAAACGCATTGTGTGATCTGGAAGCCCTGTTTGCAAAAAAGGCGTTTTTCAAGGGGTGCGAATTTTCGATCTCTTTTTTATTGGAGGCGGGAGATTTCAAAAAATAAAGCTTCGGTTGGAATCAAAAAAGGACAGAGAACGCAAAAACCATTCTCTGCCCTTTGGCGCGTACACGGATCCTCTGCAACCCCGTCGATTAGGATTCCAGCTGTCTGCCAAGGAAGCCCGCCGCCGTCAAAATCAACTTAGATTCGATATCCGTGCCGATCGCCTCCCGCGAGCGTTCACTTCCCGCATCGCAAAGAGATGCCACGCAACCAACCACGTCTCCCTCGCTGAGAATCGGCATGGCGCAGCTCACGTAATGACTCTTTCCGTCCGCCGTGGCGTAGATCCTCTCTCCCCCCTCTCGGTAAAGATACATTCCTCTGCCCTCCATGATCTCCTCCAGCTCATCGGACAACGACTTGTCGGCATATTCCTTGCGAGACACCCCCGCCGATGCGATCACCGCATCCCGATCGCTGATCAGCACCGCCAGTCCGCAGGTCTTATATAACGTCTCCGCATACTGGGCGGCAAACCCCGTCATCTCTCCAATGGGGGAATATTTTTTAAAAATGACCTCTCCCTCCCGATCGGTGTAAATCTCCAACGGGTCGCCCTCGCGAATCCGCATGGTTCTTCTGATTTCCTTAGGAATAACGACTCGACCGAGGTCGTCGATTCTTCTCACAATTCCTGTTGCTTTCATTTATATAAAAATCTCCTTGTTTTGCAAATTTGTACAGTTAGTATCTGCAAAACAAGGGGTTTTATACTTGATTTAAGGATTTATATATGATATAATAGCTATAACGAAAATTCGACAGTAAGGTCTGCCTCCATTTTATTTGGCATTTACATTTTCAAACAGAATCCGGGAAAAATGAGAAGTAAAAAAACGGTAAACGGAGAATTACTATGGAAGGATTTACAGAAAAAAGTTTACTTGCGTAAGGGGATTATTATGTGTATGGATTGATTGATCCAAGAACAAATCAAATATTCTATATTGGAAAAGGTACGGGAAACAGAGTATTTGAACATGAAAAAGAGAGTTTGAATAACCCCGACAGTGATAAGTTAAAACTGAAAACCATTTCTGAAATTGTTTCTTTGGACTTGTCTGTTAAGAAGATCATAATTAACAGTAATTTAACCGAATCCGAGGCATTTGCGGCTGAAGCCGCCCTTATCAATGCATTCAATTATGTAAGTAATATCGGACATACGAATATTGTAGCAGGACATCATTCCCCCGAGGCTTTGCGTGTTGAGGATTTTGAAAAAATGTATGGCGCTGTTGAATTAAATGAAAAAGATATTAAGCACAAAATTCTTGTTATTAAAATCAATAAGCTTTATCGAAGAAATATGTCTCCCGGTGAACTTTATGATTGTGTACGTGGTGTATGGAAGCTCTCGTTAAAGAATGCAAAATCGGTGGAATATGTTGTTGGCGTATACCATTCCTTGATTGTCGCTGTCTACAAGCCTACTCAATGGTATAAATGTAAGGATACCCCAGAAAAACGGCCTCACAAAGATAAAACATTAACGCCAAAGACGGAAAATCGTTTTTTCTTTGTGGATGAGAATTTTGAAAATGGCTTCCCTATGGATAATAATGAGAATTTTTATTATGGCAAATCTATAGCGAGATTGAAATTGGACCACGGTGCACGGAATCCAATTACATATTTGATTCCTAAATCATAATGAGCCATTATACTTATATCCATTTTCAACTCAGATCATATAACAGCAGAGTAAAATTCACTCTGCTGTTTCTTTTCACCACACTCCCCTAGGTCGTCGATTCTTCTCACAATTCCTGTTGCTTTCATATATCTAAATTCTCCTTATTCAAATGTTTGATACGCGTAAGGGTTTTATTTATAAGTACGCGAAAAAATATCCAACCGAGGCGACAAAAAGAATATGAAAAAAAGGCAAAAAAACGCCGCAGGCACGTACGCTTGCGGCGTTAAAAAATCAATTCAAGCTCAAAGCTCGCCAATCTCCCTCATGGTTGCTTCCATGGCTCTCTTGGCTTCCTCCGTAATCGGCACGCAATAATCCTGATGGAAATTGCCCTCGCAGCCCAACAGGTTCATGCAATAGGTAAAGCAGTACATGAGCCCATACTTCAGCATGGTATCACGCAGGAGCAAAATATTGTCCAGATATTTTCGCGCGCCCGCGAAATCGCCTGCGTCCATGCAGTCGTACATCCAACGACCGTTCTTCGGAGTACAGCTGAACATACCGTCCAGATTCTTCGTAATCCCCATCATATTCGCGTAATCGAAGCTATCCAAACCGCTATACAGACACGCAAAGCCCTCGTTGGGATATTTTCTGCCGATGGCTTGGATCATCTCCCAGTCGGCAGTTTTGATTCCCTTGATATTGGGATGGTGAATGAGGCGGTCAACCAAGGGCAACGTGATCTTGATCTTGGTTACAACAGCCAAATCATACAAATATACGGGATAGGGAGAGCGGTCTGCAATGGTGGTAAACCAGTTGACTAACTGCTCAAAATTCAGCATACTGTAAAAGGGAGTGGTCAGAACCACGCCGTCGATTTGAGCGTTGCCAATCATTTCGATCTTCTCCATCACCTTTGCGATTGAGTTATCCATGACTCCCACAAACAGGGGCAGCCGTCCGCGGTTTGCCGCGACACCCACGCGAACGATCTCGGCATAAGCCGAATTTTTAATGAATGCCTCAATTCCCATGCTTCCCATCAGCAAAAGCCCCGAGGCGCCCGCCTCGATCTGTTGCTCGATATGCTTCTCCAAGGACGCGGCCACCAAATTGCCCTCCTCGTCCAGGGGAGTTCCCAGCGCGGTATAAAATCCTTTTTTCAGTTCCATAATCGTTTCCTCACTTACTTTTTATTTAACTCGCCAAGCAGAGTCTTTCCCTCTGCGATCACGTATTCGGCAACACCCGCGCGGAACGCCGAGCTTCTTGACTCGTAACCGCCCTCGTCGTACGCCTCCAGCATAGGGAAATACCCCTCATAGCCGTTGGTACAGCACATAGGACAAACCATTTCATAACCCTCGGTTTCCTTCAGGGCGCGTCCGATCCCCGTAAAGGGCTCTCCGGGAATCCCCAGCATCGCCACGGGTCCCAGCGACAGACCCGAAAGGATCATGTCGAAATGCGCGGGACCATGCTCCAGCCGCACCATGCGAGCCGCCTCCGCCACCACGGTGGTAAGCATCATGCCGCAGTAAGGGATCTCCTCGTCACGCCCCTCCGTATGAAGCGCGTGAATACGGCGCGCCTCGGGCAGATCCTCGGGACGGGGCATATTGGACGGCACCCGAATGGGGCGGCGGGCAACGCGAAGCAAGGGTGCTTCTACGTACTGCACCTTATCAAACGCCTGCAACACGCCTGCAGTCACCACTCGTCCGATATAACGGGAGTGAGCATAGCCACGGGCTACGTCATCAAAGTCCATAAACATATCGTTGAGGTAACCGCCGCGGGGATGCACGTTTACGTGATTCACGTCTCCCTGCGCGCCGTTGAAGAAAATACATTTGGTTCCTTCCAGAGTCTTTTCTACCGTACGGCGGACAAATCCGGGCCAATCGGCAGAGATCTTACAGCCGCCCACCACGTCGGGGTGATTTCCAAAATTGACAAGCACCAACGTGTCACCGCCCTCGCGGTCAAACCGAACCACATTCACCCGCTCGTCCACCTCGCCGATGGGTTCCACGATATCGGGATTATCTACTCCGGGGTTGGTCCGAATCCCCCCGTCCTTCATGCGAAAACGACGAACGAAGGCAATATTGGGTGCCTGTCCCATACCGTAGCCCATGCGCGCGGGCTTCAAATCTGCCAAAGCCGCCTGCGCTACGTCGCAGATCCGACGGGTCAGAAAGGTAACGTACTCGCCCTGCAGGGGATCGGTATCCGCGTCCTTGACCTCGGGTCCCGTATGGGTATGGGTCTCGTTCAGGAATACGGCTTCCGAAGCCAATCCCGTTGCCCTGCAGACCGCTTCGCAAATGGGAAGAGCGATATCCTGCTTGATACCCAGATTGTCGATCGAGATCAACACCGCTTTCGTTCCGTCCGACTCAAGCGCCAACGCGTTGGCTTCCAAATCGTCCAAAAACCCTTCTGCCTTTCGCTCGATAAAATAGCCGGAAATGTCAATCCCCATCATGGGATTCACGTTCACACGCGCAAAGCCCGCCCGTAAGCTGCTCATATTCGTTCTCCTTTTTGATTTTATTTTACGGTAAAGTGATACGTAGCCGCGCCCGTTGCCTCGTCGTAGGCATCCATGGAAAATTCCGCGCCGATCTCGTCGGCAAGCGTCTGCATCACGTACTCGGTGGAATAGCGGAAGAAGGGAGAAACGTCGCGTCCCGTGGCGTGCAGGTGCTTGACGGCGGGACATTCGTCAACCGTCACCGTCAGCGTCTTGCCATCATTGACAAGGTGCAGCACATCGGTCGCCTTCTCCAGCGTATATGTCTCACAGATCCGCGCCTCAATAGCAGCCAACGGATCCTTCTTTCCCGCTTCAATGGTCTTTTTGTAGACGTTTTTGGTGTATCTCCTGAGA
This sequence comes from Eubacteriales bacterium, assembly GCA_045656325.1. GTDB lineage: Bacteria > Bacillota > Clostridia > Oscillospirales > CAG-272 > HGM12713. The sequence goes on along the minus strand of JAZOQX010000073.1, from coordinate 9,385 downwards.
TACGCCTCAAGATGCTCCATGCCGTGTACACGGCCCATATAGTCAATACCCATGTTCAGACTGCTGTGGAAGTCGCGGTGGAAATATTCGTTGTCCTTGGAGTTAATATCCACGCGCTCGGTGTTTTCGTCCACCACCATCATGCCCTTGAAAATCTTCGGGTCATACAAAATGCTGGAGCACTTGGCTTCGTCCACGCCGATGTGATTACGGAACCAAGTAAGACCCACCTGCTCAAGGGAGGCGCGGTAGTAATCGCAGTGACCGCAGTAGTCGTAATAGGGCTTGATGCCAAGCTCCTTTTCCAGCTCCAGAAGACGTCCCTTCGAGGGACAGTAGTACATTTCGGAATAGATCCAGCCCGCCTTTTCGTTGATAATCTTGGTGCAATCGGCTGCCTCCTCGTGCAGCGTCCCCATCCAATAATTCCAACAACCGCGCAGACCGTCCTTTCTGGCAAAGTTAATCAGCGGAATACCCTTGCCCGTCGGCTCAAACAGATAGGTCCAAAAGCGCTCGACCTCCGCGTGTCCGCCCAGATTTTCATCAAGATACGAAAAAAGCTCGCTGTACGAGGGAATAAATTCGGTGCAAGAAATCATAGGATATACCTCCGTATAAATTGCTTATCAAGGTTAGTATACTACCATTTTTTTCCCTTGTCAAGGACACGTTTTCGTTTTATTGTCATCAAAAATCTTGTTTTGCATCCGCATATGTGATATAATGGAGACGGTTACAGAACAAAAAGGATCCCCCTTGATGACGGCAGACTCTTGGTCTGAAAAACGGATTTTTACGGAGAAAACACCATGAACATCATCGACGTAGACGCCCATCCTCCCATCGACGAAAAAAAGCGAGAGGAATTTTACAAAACACTGTCCCTGCTTGGCATAACGAGGGCGCTTGGCGCGCCGCTTGAGGAGGGGATGACGAAAAAGGAGAGCAATCTTCTTGCCATAAGAAATTTCAACTGCCGATCCATGTGGGGGCATCCCGACTGCGCGGATACCTTGGAGGGGGCTTCCCTCCTCACCGTAGACAGCGCGTGGCTTCCCGAAGCCGAGGAAATCCTTCGTATAGCGGAATCCAAACGGATCCCCGTTCTTTTGCGGAATGAAAACGAATCACAGATCCGCGCGCTGGCAAGGGAATATCCCTCGCTCCCGCTCATCGTGGGAGGATCGGGATCCCGCGTAGCCAAGCCCTCCCTCGCCTATGAACTGATGCGCGACCTCCCGCAGGTCTATCTGAATCTGTCGGGTGCCGTATGGACCTACAATTACGTGCTGCACGAATGGATCCAAAGACTTCCTACCCATCGGCTCTTGTTCGGGACCGACTATCCTTACGCCAATCCCGCCTCAAAGCTGGCGGCACTTCGTTGGGAGCTTCGCCATACGGCTGCGTCGGTCACAGAAGCCATTTTGGGCGGAAACGCCCTTGACCTGCTTAAGGAGGCATTCGTATGAGAATCATTGATTTTCACTGCCATCCCGCATACGATTTTCATTTTCCGACTCACGGCGTTTCCATCGATGCCGAGCGATTCCGCGAGGATCTGTTGGCAAACGGCATCACGAAATGCTGCGGAAGCGTGATTGAGCGCGCCATGAATCATTGTCCCGTGGAGGACTACCGACAGATCCTCCCTCAGCTGAACGATCGGGCAATAAACTATCAGCAAATCTTCGGAGATTTTTATACGGCGGGGATTCACGTGCATCCCGCGTTCGTGGATCTTTCCTGCCGTGAGATCGAACGAGCCCACGAGGCGGGCGTACGGCTCATCGGAGAACTGGTTCCCTATATGATGGGGTGGTCGGAATGCGCCACTCCCGCATTTCTCGAGATTATGGACTGCGCCAGAGCCTACGATATGACGGTAAATATTCACCCCACGTCGATCAAGGATATGTACGAGCTTTCATGCGCCCTCCCTGACCTGAAGCTGGTATGGGCGCACCTGTCGGCATACGGAGGGCTTGAGGATCATATTGAGATGATGCGTCGAAATAAAAATCTGTGCTTTGATATTTCGGCTCACGGAACCGATCAGGTCGGCACGCTTCGCAGGACCATCGATCAGGTGGGCTGCGAGCGCTTACTGTTTGGCACCGATTATCCGGGGATAGGTCCCGCCTCGGATCTTGCCGCCATCATGCTTGAGCCGCTGACGGACAGCGAACGGGAAGCCATCCTTTGGCACAACGCGGCTCGTCTTTTGGGAATCGAATAAAAGGAAAGAAAGAGAGAACAAGCGTTCTCTCTTTCTTCTTAGCGAAACATCCTGATCGGAAGCGACGGGCTTCCCTTTTTTTATTTTTTGGAATGCCACAGCCACGGGCTGATCAAAAAGGGATCCACCTGTGAAAACTCGTCAAGGATCCGCTCCATCGTACCGCGGGAGAGGGCGGGCGCGCGAAGCATCGCCGCGTTTTGCCGAACCTGCTCCGCCGTTTCGCTTCCCACCACCAAGGATGCTACGCCCTCGGTATCCCGAATAAAGGCAATCGCCAGCTCGGGAATTGTCGTTCCCTCCTCCTCGGCAATACGGTGAAGCCGTTCGATCAAGGGAACGGCTGTCTCGAATTTCGTTCCCCTAAGCTCTTCCTCCGAACGGAAAAACATTCCCTGTAAATAGACGCTTCTTACAAAAACGGCAATCCCCGCGTCGGACATTCTTTTCACCGTACCGTTGCGGATCACCTCGTTATCCCAGATATTCAAGGGAAGCTGGATCGCGTCAAAGACCCCGGAATCCACGATTTCATCCAGACGGTCCTTTTTAGAAACCGACATTCCCGCAAGAAGGATCAGTCCCTCCTTCTTCAATTCGGATAGCGCCGAGGACAGCTCCCTGCCATACTGAAAATAATCGTCCTCAATGTGACTCATAAAGATGGGAAGGCAATCCAATCCCAACTTTTCCATGGATGCCAGGGCATATCTTTTCAAGGAACCGTAAACGTCCTTTCCGCTTTCCTTGTCCAGCCTGAATTTCGTGCATACAGAAAATTGCTTCTCCCCGTTGGCCTTGAGGTATTTGCCTATGATCCTTTCGCTCTCGCCGTAATCGTTGGAGGTATCCAGAACGGTCACTCCCTCCCCATAGGCGGTGTCAAGGATCTCAAAGCTTTGCGACTCCGTTGGCATCCCGCTTTTGTTGTTGATGCCGTAGTTGAGTCCGAGCTGAACGGTGCCAAGGGTCATGGCGGAGATGGGGATTTTATGCTTCATCGTACAGTTCATCGTCCTCCCCACTTACTTTGCGCTATATCCGCCGTCCACGGGAATCACTGCGCCCGTGATATACGCCGACGCGTCCGACGCGAGGAAAATAATGGATCCGATAATATCGGTATCGTCGGCGGGTCTGCCAAGCATCGTGCGGCTGCTGTATCTTTTCCGAAACTCCTCGCTCCATCCGCTGTCCAGACCGCCCAATTCGATCACGTTACACCGCACGTTATATTTTCCGTAGTTGGACGCAATATATCTGGTATAATTGGTCATTCCGCCCTTGTTGTAGAAATAGTCGGGGATCACTCCGTCCTCGTTCATTCCAAGCCCCTCATAAAGGGTATAGTCGGGACCGAGGATTCCCATATAGGAGCCAATGTTGATAATCGAGCCTCTGCCCGCCTCACACATTTTGTCTCCAAAGGCTCTGGTGATCAAAAACAACCCCGTTGCGTTGATCCTCATGCTTGCCTCCCACGCTTCCTTTGTGTCATGGTAGCCCTTCATGGTTCGGGCAACGGAATTGTTTACGAGAACGTCCACTCTCCCATACTCCCGATAGATCTCGTCTCTCAGCGCGAGAATGCTCTCCTCCTCTCCGAGGTCAAGAAATTTCGCAACCACGTCAAAGCCCTCCTCTCGAAGCGCGGCGGCAACCTTTTCGTTTTGCTCAATCCCTCTGGATGCCATAATCACGGAAGCGCCCGCCATGGCAAGAGCTCTTACGAACTGTCTTCCGTACAGTCCCGCGCCTCCCGTAATCAAGGCAACCCTTCCCTCCAGTGAAAAGATATTCGGTTCCATTTTCATTCCTCCTGACTTTTTTAGCCTTAAGGTCAGTATAGCATCCTTCCCCGCTCTTGTCAAGGACACCTTTTCGTGTTTGTGTCGCATTTTCCACCAACGACGAAGCAAAGAAAACGCCGCCCCTCGGTTGAGGTGGCGGCATTTTTATTTACATACGATCCTCGGAGATCACGTCGTCCAAGTAATTTTTGTTGGTCAGTCGGTCGTTGACGCAATCCAAAAGAACCTCAATGAGAACCATCATGTTCAAGGAGGAGCTGTTGCGGTGAACGAACACCTTGGCTCTGTCCTCCATACCCGTGCAAAGGGCGTACTGCGCCTCCTGCGCCAAGGGGCATTTGATGGCATCGGTCAGCGCGATGGTAACCATTCCCTTTTCCTTGGCAAACTGCAGCTCGGTATAGGTCTTTTTATGCTCTCCCGAGCGGGAGATAAAGATCGCCGCGTCGTTTTTCTTGCCAAGACAAAGATTTTCCATATCGGTCTCGGAATAGCCTCCTCCGCTGCAACGGATTCCCATGCGAGTCAGACGGTACATGACATCGGCGGCAAGGATCTTATTGTAGCCATTGCCAATGACAAATACGGTTTCGCTTCGGTCGATGGCCGCCGCGCATTGCTTCAAAACCTCCGCGTCCAAATGCTTCGCAATGGTCATCACGTTGTCGTTGATCGCCATCATCCGCTTCTGAACGAAATCGTCCTCAATACGGACGGTCTCCTCACCGAGGATCCTGCTTTGCCCCATGTCGTGGGATAACTGAAGCTTCATTTGATAAAAGCCCACGTAGCCGATCCGCTTGCAGAAGCGAACCACCGTAGCGTCGCTGACCCCGCTCTGCTCGGCAGTCTCCGACACGTTGCACTCAATCGCGCGCTCGGGATGATTCAAAATAAAATCCGCCACCTTCGCCTCCGCGGCAAACAGCTGGGAATAGTTTCTTTTGATGCTTTCCCGAACCGTATAGGATTGGTTCGAATTTTTCATACTTACTTCTCGGGATAGAAGCCAACCAGAATAGGGTGACCCGAACAGGTCGCGCTGTTTCCGACCTCGTAATACGCGCCCAGATCCTTGTTGGTATCAATGTAGTAATAGATATCCTCCATGTACTTGCCCTCGTAGATGATCTCGTGTCCTCTCTCTACCAGCACGTCCATATACTTGCGGAGATTTTCGTTGTTGCTGTAAATGCTCTCCTTGATGTGATGGATGCCGGGACCCTTTTCCTTCAGGAACGCGGAATAGGGATCCTTACCCGACACGGGCTGAATCACCTCAATGCCCACGTTGCCTACCTTGGTGAATGCCAAGTAGAACTTCCAAGGCTCGGTCAGGGGTTCGCCGTTCAGCTTTACGTCGTAAGCTGCTTCCTCCGTGTTCTCGATGATGGTCCAAGGACCCATTTCCAGCATTTCGGTGAAATACTCAATGGTACGCTTGTAGTCATCGGTCACGTAACAAACCTGATCGATAAAGCGACCCTTATTTAATTCTCTTAATTCCGCTGCGGTTTTCATTGAAAATACCTCCAATTTTGTATTATATAAAAATTGTATTACTTTATTGCCCGTTTGTCAATACGGTTTGGAGGAAATCTCCCAAATGCACAAAATTCAGAAACAATCTCCTTTATGAAAAAATATTTCTTCATGCGAAATGCACAAAAAGATTTTCATGAAAAAATATTTCTTTACAAAAGGTGGGATTCATGCTATAATAAATCTGATATCATATATAAAAAGGAGGATTTCCATGTCAAAAATCAAATACGGAAGCCAGACCTACCCTTGGCAGATGAATGCCGACGCAAAATTTCACGGGCAGGTCCCCCATATGGTAGACGTTCTGCTCAAGGCAGGCTTTAGTGGCATTGAAGCAGAGATCTGTATGTTAGGCGACTATTACAAGGACCCCGCAAAGCTGAAGGCGCTTTTGGACGAAAAGCAGGTGACCTTCGCGGCATTGGCATTTCACGAGGATTGGCTCCTTGAAAAGGAGACCGCCGAGGAGCGCGCCAGAGCCGATGAAGCCATCGAATTTCTTTCCCACTTCCCCACCGCCAAGCTCATGCTCTGTCATGCGGCGGCTGACCCCGTTCGCGAGAACCGTCTGTACGAAAAGCAGTGCAATCAGCTCTCCTGCATCTCCGAGGTAGCAAGAAGAGCGGCAGAGAGCGGCATCGTTTCGGTATTCCATCCCAACTCCGCCCCCAACTCGATCTTCCGCTACGATTCGGACTATCATATCATGTTTGACACCCTCTACACCAACGGCATCGGCTATGCGCCCGACGTGGGGCATATGGTCAACGGCGGCATTGATCCCTTGCAGACGATCATGGATCACAGAGAGATCGTCCAGCACGTGCATTTCAAGGACATGAACGCCGATCACGTTTGGGCAACCATGGGCAAGGGAGTCATTGACTTCAAGCCCATCGTGGATTTCCTCAAGGAAACCGACTACCGCGGATGGATCATGACCGAGGATGAGTCCCCCGACGCGGTTCTCAATTCCGACGGCGTTCTTTTGGCGGACGGCGCGTATATGCAATCCATTCGATAAATTGAAATACGAAATTAAAACAAACAAAAAGGAGTATTATCATGTGTAACTGCAAAAAGCATACGGTCGCCGTGATGGGTCTCGGCGTTCGCGGAAAGACTCACTTAAAGGCGCTTCTTGAAAATTCCGACCGTTACGAGGTGGTCGGTATTTGCGATATCCGCGAGGAGGTCATGAAGAACGTATCCGAAATGTTCGGACTGAGCGTTCCCATGTTCACCGACGTGGGAAAAATGCTGGACACCACCCGTCCCGAGGTCTTCGTATTCGTTACCTACCCCAATCTGCGTCTGTCTATGATCGAGCTTGCGATCAAATACGGCGTAAAGGCGGTTTCCTTTGAAAAGCCTATGGCAGAGGATATGCCCGAGGCAAAGAAGATGACCGATCTCTGCGTCAAGCACGGCATCAAGGCGGTGGTCTGCCATCAGCAGAAGTACCTGTCTCAGATGCAGGAGCTGAGAGCCAAGGTAGAAAGAGGCGATCTGGGAGAGATCAAGAAGATCTTTGCCGAGTGCCAGCCCTGGTCCGCTCAGCTCGGCACGCACTACATTGACTACATTATTTGGGCAAACGGCGGCTATCGCGCGAAATCCGTCGTAGGACATATTCACGGTCCCGCTACCCTTAAGGACAACCACCCCTCCCCCGACTTCCTTCTCGGAGAGATCCTCTTTGAGAACGGAACCCGCGGATATATCGAGTGCGGCTATTTCTCCGAGCGTCACAACCCTGAGATCTACGCCGACACCGACAACCGTCTGACCGTTTGGGGAACCACGGGCTACGCCTATGCCGAAACAGACGGCTTCTGGGGCGAGAGCAGCAAGGCAACCAAGGGTGAGTTTATCACGGGCAAGGATCCCGGCTGGTACAACCATCAGGAAAAGGTGATCCAGACCCCCTACTACGCCGAGTACGCGGACTGGCTGGACGATGATGCCAAGAAGCACTCCTGCGACATTGAGACCGCATTCCACGGCTATGAGATTCTGGAGGCGATCTTCCTTTCCGCGCTGGACAAGACCAGAATCGATCTGCCCCTTACGAACTTCGATTACGAGCCTGTTTTGGAGCGCATGAATCGCGAGCTTCCCGAATGCGGAACCGTCCTGCGCGCGCTGTATACGGGAGAGGAGCCCAGAGTTGAACGTGACTAAGAAGTGTCAGACAAACGGAATCACCCTCAGCTATGAGGAGTACGGCGCGGGAGAGCCCTTGGTCCTGTTGATGGGACTCGGCGCCCCCGCCGCCAAGTGGATCCCTCACGTTGAGGCGTATGAAAAGCATTTCCACATATACGCACCCGACAACAGAGGCGCGGGACAGTCCGACAAGCCCGAGTCCCCTGCCTATTCCATCGAGGATATGGCAAAGGACACCATCGGCATGATGGACGCGATCGGGCTTGAATCGGCTCATTTCAACGGAATTTCCATGGGCGGCGCCATCGCCCAATATATTGCCATCCACTACCCCGAACGCGTGCGTTCCTTGGTTCTGACCAATACCTTTTCCCATTGCTGCGTCAGCTTCCGCCGCTCCATCGAAATTCTGCGGGATGCTTGCGGACAGCTTGACCCCGTCACCTCGGGCAGACTGACTCAATGGATGATCTTTGCCCAGCCCTTTCAGGAGAGCGACGAGGAGTATATGCTGAATGCGGAAAAGGCAGACGCACAGAATCCCCATCCCATGCCTGCCTATGCCTTCAAGGCGCAGTGTAACGCCATTCTCGGCTTTAACGTAAGGGAGGAGTTGGGACGGATCCAAGCGCCCACACTGATCGCGGCGGGCGACAAGGACCTTTTCGTTCCCGTTTCCGTATCCGAGGAAATGGCAAAAAGGATCCCCAACGCCACCCCGTATATGGCAAAGGACGGCGGTCACGTTCAGCATTGGGAGCAGTTGGAGGCATACAACCGAGTCTCTCTTGATTTTCTGCTCGCCCACCGAACCGAAACCAAGTAAACGAAAAAGGATAAAGCTATGCGTATTTTAATTGTAAGACACGGAGACCCCAACTACGAGCTGGACACGCTGACCGAAAAGGGCTGGAGAGAGGCAGAATTGCTTTCCAACCGTTTGGAGAAGGAAAAAATCGACGCGTTCTACGTCTCTCCCTTGGGCAGAGCAAAGGACACGGCTTCTCTGACTCTGAAAAAATTCGGAGCAACCGCCGAGGAATGTCCTTGGCTGCGGGAATTTTCTCCCTCCATCAAGCGCTCCACCCCCGAGCAGGTCTCTCCCTCCTCTTGGGACTGGCTTCCCGAGGAATGGACGGAGCAGGAGATCTTCTATGACCGCAAGCACTGGTACGAGCAGTCCACCATGAGCGAGGGTCAGGTTGGAAAGGAATACAATTGGGTCATTTCCAATTTCGACGCGCTCTTGGCAAAGCATGGATACGTTCGTGATGAAAAGGGCTACTACCGTGTGGAACGCTCCAACAAGGACACCATCGCCCTATTCTGTCATTACGGACTGGAGTGCGTCCTCCTTAGCCGCTTGATGAACGTCTCGCCTATGACGCTTTGGCATCATTTCTTTGCCGCCCCCACCTCGGTAACCACCATCTACTCCGAGGAGCGCCGCATGGGCATTGCCTCCTTCCGCGCCGCGGGTATGGGCGATATTTCGCACCTTTACGTAGGCGGTGAGGAACCCGCCTTTGCCGGAAGATTTTGCGAGGTCTTTGAGGACAATACCCGTCACGATTAATTATTCTTCCAAAGCCATGTTTCCCAAGTCGAAATATGGCTT
>JAZOQX010000072.1:0-3092 GCA_045656325.1 Eubacteriales bacterium | reverse complement strand
GGGAACCGTATCTCCGCCGCAGTTCTCCAAATAGGAGCGATCCGCCTCCAAGCGGATGCTGACGGGCTTGCCCGCCGTCCGATGCTCGGCGCTTGCGGCGATCTCTCCGTTTCGGTAGCCCACCGCCGAAATGGTACCCGCAACGAAGGGAACCTGCCACTCGCATTGCGTAAAGCGATCGGAGGGCTTTCTTCCCAAGGATACGCCGTTGAGGAAAAGCTCCGCCTCGTCACAGTTTGTCACGGTCATGACCCGCACTACCTCTCCCTCTTGCCAATTCCAATGAGGAAGAATGTGCATCATCGGCTCTTCAAGGAAAATCGCCTGATGGAAGTAGTAGGAATCCTTCGGAAAGCCGCAGGTGTCCATAATACCGAACTGTGAGGAGCAAGAGAGCCACGTAAAGGGCGTAGGCTCTCCCCGATAGTCAAATCCCGTCCAGTCAAAGGCACCCGCCATGTAGTCGTTCTCGTATACGAACCTCCAGTTTTCCCGAACCGTATGTCCCCACGGAACTACCTCTTCATCATAGTTGTTAAGCAGGTGCGCCTCCTCTCGGTCGCTGTGATAGCAGCCGCGTGTGGTGACGGCACTGCAGTTTTCGCTTCCCAGAATCGGCTTATCGGGATGATTTTTGTGGACTGCTGGAACCCATCCTATTCCGTAATTGATTCCCAGCACGTCCATAGCCAGTCCCGTACTCACGGGCTGAATGCTGTCGTTGACCGCACCGAGAAAGGGTCTTGAATCGTCCAGCTTCTTGGCGCAGCTCTTTAGTTTTTTGAAGATTGCCAAGCCCTCCGCCGTATTCTGCAAGGGCTCCTCGTTAAAGAGTGACCAGAAGACCACCGAGGGATGGTTGCGGTCACGGCGGATAAGAACCTCCAGATTTCTCAGCACGTCGGAGCGCGTCTCGAAAATGCGGTTCTCGTCCATGACCAGCATACCGTATTCATCGCAAGCGTCCAAAATTTCTTTGGCGGGAGGATTGTGGGCGCAACGGTAGGCGTTGCATCCCATCTCCTTGAGTCGGCGGATGCGGTAATATTGGATCGAATCGGGTACGGCGACTCCCACGCCCGCATGGTCTTGGTGATTGCAGGTTCCCTTCAGCTTCAAGGGACGCTCGTTGAGGAAAAAGCCTCGGTCGGCATCCATACGGATGGTACGGAAGCCGATGCGGGTCGCGTCGGTGTCGATCACCTCTCCGTTTCGGATCAGCTCCACCTTCAGCGTGTAAAGCTTGGGAGAATCCACGTCCCAACGCTTAGGGTCCTTCACCGAAAGGACGGTACGGGAAACCGTTTTCTCATCGGCAGGGCAGACCGTCTCTCCGCTCACCGCCTCACAGATCCGCGCCTCCCCATCGTAAAGGCAGGCTCGAACGACACCCGCTCCGTCCTCGTATTCCGAGTTTTCAAGGGTCGTCTCCAGCTCCACGCGCCAGTCGTTTTCCGTACCCTCGCAAAGCACGGGTCTTGCCCAAAGTCCATTATGCGCGATATGGAGCGTATCCTTGATATACAGATGCACGTGGCGGTAAATACCCGATCCCTCGTACCACCAGCCCTCCATATCGTCTCCCTTGGTATAGACCGCCAACGTATTGACACGGTCAAAGTACAGACGCTGGGTCACGTCAACGGCGATCTCGGAATATATGCTGAAGGAGCGCTCCAGAAGAGAGCCGTTGAGGAAAATCCGCGCGGAGGTTGCGATCCCGTCAAACACCAGCATCGCGTGCTTTCCCTTCCACGAGGGGTCTACGGAAAAGGTCTTTCGATACCATGCGTTCTCAAAAACACGGTATCCGTGGTTTCCGATGGCATCGGGAGAAAACGCCGCTTCCCTTTGGTAATCGTGGGGAAGATCCACCCGAATCCAATCGCTGTCATCGTAGGTCAGAGTACCGGCTGGTCCCGATTGCTTTCCCGCCTTGGCGGCATTATAAACCGCTCCGTGGCTCTTTCCCGCACTGTTTGTCGTGTCTCCCAAATGGAACCGCCAATCGGGGTCCATATTCAACCGCTGTCTCTCAAATTTCATGCTTCCTCCTTAGATTTTTACGAATATCTTTACAATTTTATTTTCTTATGGTATAATTATATTGTTTAAAAACCCAAAAGTCAATGATAATATCTTGAAATTTATATAAGGATATTGATATATGTTTGCTGAGATTAACCCACAAGCCTCCGCTCTCCTCCCCTTTGCGCTGATGACGCTTTGCAAGGGCAGGGCTCAGGAGAGCATTTTCCGCCGTCACGGTTATGAATACCACCAGATCCTTTGGGTCACCAAGGGGCAATGTACCTATCAGCTCATGGGAGAGACCTTTACGCTTACTGCGGGCGAGGGGATCTATATGCGTCCCCATATCCCGCACCGCTACGACGGAGAGGATCTTTCCACGGCATGGTGTACCTTTACCGTCTCGGAGGGGCTTTTGGACTTTTTGGGGATCGGAGATTATCTGCATTTCAAGGTTCCCGCCTCCATGGATCAGGAAACCGATCAGCTTTTGCGCTTTGCTCTCGGAGACAGCACCGTACTCAGCCGTTCCGCGGCAGGCTACGCCTACGTCACCAATTTCTTTTCCAAGATCCTTGGCAAGGAGGAATCCTTTTGTGCAAGGGTCCTTCACCTTTTGGAAATGCGTTACGCCGACCCGCTGACCCTCTCGGAGATCGCTGAGGAGCTTCAGGTGGACAAATACACGCTCTGTCGCCGCTATAAGCAGGAGCAGGGGACGACCGTGATAGAGGATCTTACTCGAATCCGCATCGAAAAGGCAAAGCAGATGCTCCGCTACAACGTATCCGCCGTAAAGGAGATCGGTGTACTGTGCGGCTTTGAAAGCCCCAGCTACTTCGGCAAGCAATTTCGGGAACGGGTGGGGTGTACTCCCGCGGAGTACCGCCGAAAATTTTCGTAACGCCTATTCCGCGAATTTGTTTGAAAAAATCCGTATTTCATATTGACAACACCCCCATTTTGTTATATAATAATGCGTGTCGGGGCATTAGCGCAGTTGGGAGCGCACAACACTGGCAGTGTTGGGGTCAGGGGTTCGAATCCCCTATGCTCCACCA
>JAZOQX010000071.1:0-10123 GCA_045656325.1 Eubacteriales bacterium | reverse complement strand
GTTTTTCAATTGATCCAGCATATTATTCTCCAATCGTTTTAATATAGGCCCGTCTGCGCTTATGCTGCCGGGCATCAAAATACTTCCACTGCGACATGACCTGCGTGTTGGTTTCGAGGTTGAGATTGGTTTCAAAATGTTCAATTTCACCACTCTCGAGATATTCGGTCATTTTCTGAAGCATCACCGCATTGATGCCTGCCGATTGATATTCGGGCAGGATCGCCACCAGCGCCAGATCCACCACCCTCGGCTTGCGAATCCGCTTCAGCATCCGCAAAAGCGCCGCGGGAGTCAGCCGCCCGCCGCTTTTTTGCAACGCCTCGCCAAAACCGGGAATACAGAGCGCAAAGGAAACCACTTGGTCGTTCTCGTCACAGATCACAATCAAATATTTCTTGTTGATCACCAGCATAAACTGATCGATAATCTGCTTCTTCATGCTCTCGGTAAACTCTACCGTCCCGTAAAGATGGCTGTAGCAACGGTCAATACAGGTAAACACCCCGTCCTTGTAGCGGTCAATATATTCCTTTTTGGACATGGCTTCGGAATCGACCACGTGGAGCTTGCTCAGCTCCAGCGCGCGCTCGGCAACCTTTTTGAGCATCAGATTCTTTTTTTCGGGAGCGCGCAGGCTGAATTCCAGCCAGTCGATCTCCTTTTGATAGCCGCAGGATTCAATCAACTCCGCATAGTAGTCGTAGTTATATTGCTCCTCAAAGGTAGACAAGCGGTCAAAGCCCTCGATGAGCAGCCCCTCTCTCTCCAGATCGCTGTATCCGAGAGGACCGCAAACCGTATCCATTCCCTTCTCTCTTCCCCATGCCTCTACGGCATCGAACAACGCCTTTGCCACCTCACGGTCGTTGATCGCGTCAAAGCGAATAAAGCGGATCCGCTTCTCACCGTGGGCTTCATTGGACTGACGCTGCAGAATCCCTTGAATCCTTCCTACCGTCTCCGCTCCTCGAATCGCCAGAAAAAATACCGATTCGCAGGTATCCGCATAGGCGTTTTTGGCGGTGAACATTTTCATCTCATCCGAGAAAAGAGGGGGAACGAACCAAGGACATTTTTTATAAAGACGAAGAGGAAATTTTACGAACTCCTTTTTTTCGGCGCGACTCTTTACCTCAATGACCTCTACCTTCATGCCTCGGAATCCTCCAAAAGAGGCTCATCCTCCCGACGGAGAAAGGCAAGCCCGTAGCCCGCCAGCCAAGGTCCGTTGTGGCATCCGCTGACGGGAGAAACGATCACAGGCTCGTGATTGGTCCGGATCCCGTAGCCCTTTTCGATCTCCTCCAGATCACCCATTAACGAGGTTCCCGTATAGACGTGCCAAAGGAGATAATCCTCGGGAGAACGGTCGCCGATCAGCTCCTTGAGAATCTCACAGGTCCGATGCAACGCCTTTTTCTGGGTTCTTACGCTCTGCAGGGCGCACAGCTCGCCCTCATGAGTAAAATGAACCACGGGGCAGATGCTGAGCATCTTTCCCATCAGCGCCTTGCCGCCCTTGAGTCTGCCGTTGTAGATCAAGTAATCCAGCTTTCCGTCGATTCCGAGAAATTCCTGATAGCGCATCATCCAATGAAGCTCCTTGAGAATGACCTCGGTAGGCGTACCCTTTTCTGCCAGCTCTGCCGCCTTGATCGCCAAAAGTCCCTCGCCAAAGCAGGTGATCTTCGCGTCCACCACGGTGATCTTGATGCGATCGGCATATTCCTCTCCGATCAGACGAATGAGATTGTAGGTTCCGCCGAGGTAGGCGCTGAGCGCCACCACGATCACCTCGTCATAGCCCTCCGCCACAGCGCGATCAAAATGCCCCATGATCTCCTCGCGGGTAGGCATTGCGGTAAAGGGAAGATTGTTTTTGGGATCCTCCAAAGTCTCCAGCTCTTGGTAAAAGGCAACGGGGTCCAGATCGGGTCCCTCCAAATATTCCTTTCCCTTGAAATTGACGTGAATGCGGATGATATCAATGTCATACGCGCGGTACCGCTCGGGGGCGTATTCGATACAGCCCGTAGAGGTACACATTACCTTGATCTTGCTTGCCATATTATCTCTGATCCTTTCCGTAAAATAGGTCTTGATTCTTCATCATGTTCAAAAGCATTGCCGAGGTGTTTTTGATCGAGTCGGCATTGGCAGAGCCTCTCGCCTTGATGATGGGCTTGCCCGCGCCGAGAATGATCCCGCCGCCAAGGGCGCTGAAATCATACACGCTAAGGAGGTGTCCCACCAGCTTCATCATTTCGGGATTCCCTGTTTTTTTCGCGTATTTCACCACGTCGGTGATGATCCGACGGGCAATTCCCTCGGAGACCTTGAAGACCTGATTGCCCGCGAAGCCGTCCGCCACCAATACGTCACAGTCTCCCGAAAGCGCGCGGTTGCCCTCCACGTTTCCGATGAAGTTCAGATCCTTTTCCTCCTTCAGAAGGCGATGGGTCTCCTTGACCAGCTTATTTCCCTTTGTCTCCTCGGCGCCGTTGGAGAGAAGTCCGATCCTCGGATTCTCCAAACGGTAATACTTCTTCATAAATTCCGCACCCATACGGGCAAAGGCAACCAGCTGAGCGGGCGTGCAGTCAATATTGGCGCCCGTGTCGGCAAGGCAGGTAAAGCCTCCCTGCTCGGCGGGAAGGATCGCCGCCAAGGCGGGACGCTTCAGCTCCTTTGCGGGAACGTACCGCAACGAGCCAGCGAGCAACGCCCCCGTGCTGCCTGCCTGTATCAGACCGATCAGATCCTCTCGCTCCGCCAGCGCGGTCAGCGCGCGAACCAAGGAGGAATCGGTCTTATAGAAGATCGCCTCCATGGGATTGTCATAGTTGGTCACCACCTGTGTGGTGGCTACCACCTCCACACGGTCCTTGTCGTATTCGCTTTTCCCGAGCGTCTCCTCGATGGCGGCTCCGTCGCCGAACAGAACGACACCAAGCTCCTCATGCTCCCGAAGCGCTGCCAAGGCTCCCTCAACCAAAATCTCGGGGCCGTTATCGCTTCCCATCACGTCGATGGCGATTTTATAAGAAACCATATCCGTCTCTCCTTTTCATTCATTATTCGATCGCAACGAGATATTGGTAGATCTCCTGATCTCCGATCAATACCTCCAAGGTCATTTCGGGGAACGCGTCCTCCAGCCGCTCGGTCATTTCCACGCGGACATCATCGCAAACGCCGCTTCCCACAAACAGGGTCAGAAGCTCCCTCTCGTCGAGATCAACCACCTCCTCAATCATACCGCGAAGCGCCTCGAAGGGGGTTCCCTCATTGCTGACCAACCGTCCGTCCAGAATCCCGATATATTCGCCCTCCTTAACCGCTTTGCCGTCCACCACGGAATCTCGGATGGCGACCGTCACCTCGCCCGACACCACCGCCTCCATTGCCATGGTCATGTCCGCAATCTGGTCCTCAAGAGTCTCTGCCGCGCTGTTAAAGACGGACAGCGCCGAATATCCCTCGGGAATCGTCTTCGAGGGGATCACCGTGACGTTGCCTCCCTCCCAAAGCTCGGATGCCTGACGGGCGGTCAGGAGAATGTTTCCGTTGTTGGGCAATACCAGAATATGCTCGGCATTCAGCTCCTCAAAGGCGCAAAGGAATTGCTCGGCAGCGGGATTTCCCGTCTGTCCGCCGTCAATAATCACGTCCGCGTCCAAGGATTCGAAGAGCGCCTTCAAGCCCTCTCCCGTAGCCACCGTCACCACGCCGTATTTGGCGCGGGGCTTCTTCGGCTTCTTCACGGCCTCCCGCTCGGAATGCTGAAGATTCATATTCTCAATTTTAACGTTCAAAAATTCGCCGTACCGCTGGCAAAGCGTCAGCACGTCGGAGGGGGTCACGGTATGGGCGTGAAGCTTCAGCACGTCTCCGTCCTTCAAGGCAACGATCGAATCACAGCCCATTGCTTCCAGCTCGCGGGCAATGGCGCGGTCGTCCACCTCCTTGGGGTCGCCCTTCGCCCGCTGCAAACGGACAAGGACCTCGGTGCAGTATCCGTAGGTCAGAGCCGAATCGGTGGTGAAAAGATCGTAATCCACCGTTTCCGTCTTGGAGGACACCACAGACAACGGAACCGACGCTACCGTTTCGCCGTCTCTGAGCGTCTCATACATTCCCTTTGCAATACACAGATAGCCCGCGCCGCCGCTGTCCACCACGTCCGCCTCGGTCAGAACGGGAAGGATCTCCCGCGTCCGCTCCAAGGATCGCTCCGCCTCCTCCACGTTCAGCTTGAGGAAATCCTCGGGGGTACTGTCCTTTTCCAAATGAGAGCCCGCGTACTCCGCGCTCTCTCGGAACACGGTAAGGATCGTTCCCTCCACGGGATTGGAAACGGCGGCATAGGATCGCTCCACACCTGCCCGATACGCCTCTGCCAGCTCCTTCGCGCTGACCGTTTCCTTGTCGGCAAGCGCCTCGCAAAGTCCCGCAAAGAACTGGGACAGAATCACGCCCGAATTTCCCCTCGCGCCAAACAGCGAGCCCTTGGCGAAATCCTCGGCAACCTTGCCAAGACTGATATGCTCCTCCGAGGAGATCTTGGCAACACCGCTCTCAATGGTGCGGCTCATATTGGTTCCCGTATCCCCATCGGGCACGGGAAATACGTTCAAATCGTTGATCTGGTCAATGTGGGAGCGGATGCCGTTGGCTCCTCCCACGAGAATCTTTCGAAACAATTCTCCGTCAAGCTCTCTTACTTCCATATCTTCTCCATTCATCGGTTGTTCTCTTATTTCGACGCGTCCAATGCGGGCTTTCTTCTTTTCAGAAGCATTTCCACCATAGCGGAAAGCGCATCCGCCAATCGTTTGGTATTGGCCTTTTGCTCGGTTTCGACAAACAGGTAATCCCGCACGACCCGAACGAATCCGCCAACGGTAAAGGAAAGAAGGATTCCGTCCTCCAGCTCGTCAACTCCGTTTCCATACAGGGTATACAAGCGCTCCTCCAGCTTTTCGCAGAGCGTCTCCTGCTTCCCTCGGAAAACCACCCGAAGATTGGGCGCCTCCCGCTCCAGCGCGCCGAGAAGCCCCGTAATATACATATGAGGATCCTCGAAGATCTTATCCCGTTCGGGGAAATACAGCAAGACCCGATCAATGGCGTGATTGTCGATCTCGTCGGCAAGCGCCTTGGAATCGGTATAGTGATGATAAAAGGTCGTCTTGTTGATCATTGCCAACTCACAAATGTCCTTGACCTTAATCTTGTCGGGCGTCATCCTTTCTCGGAGCTTAAAAAAAGCGTCTCTGATCTGACGACGGGTCTTCACCATTCGTAAATCCATAAAATCCTCCGCTCTCAAAAAATAAACAACTCGGGTTGCATATCTGTATTATAGTCGATTTTTGTCGTTTTGTCAAGTTCTCTCCGAAAAAAAGAAGGCCATCGGCAACGCACCAGCGTCCGATGACCTTTTCTTTTCCTTATTCCAGCTCATCCAAGGTTTTGCGGAAGGTATCAAGGAAGGTATCGCAAAAATACCGTACCTCCTCGTAGACACAGTATTCCTCCACCGCCGCCCGCAGAGACACCTCCGCCTTGGCGTATTCGCGGTTACCGCTCCGAAGCTCCTCCAGACACTTGATATACGCCGAGATCTTGTCTGCCACCTTGACCAGCCTATGCTCATAGGACTCGGGGTCGGTCACGATCAGCTCCCGATACTCCTCCCGCAATTCCTCGGGAAGCATTCCGAGAAGCTTTTCGTTGGCGATCCCCTCGATCTCCTTGTATGCCGTTCGGATCTCGGGATTGTAGTATTTGATCGGCGTGGGCAGATCCCCCGTAAGAACCTCGGAGGTCTCGTGATACAGAGCCATCGTCGCCACACGGTCGGCGTTCAGCCTGCCGCCGAATCTCTTGTTTTTAATCAGCGCCAGCGCGTGGGCGATCTGCGCCACCTGCGCGCTGTGTTCGGCAATGTTTTCCTCACTCACCGATTTCATCAAACTCCAACGGCGGATCAGCTTCATCCGAGCCATGTACGCAAAAAAATGATACATATTTTCGTTCCTTTTCTTAAAAATAATGAGGGAATCTCTATACGGAGATTCCCTCGTTTCCCGTTTATGCTTCTTCCTCTACAATTGCAATGCCCAACTCGGCAAGCGCACCCGCATCGGGAGCGGAGGGAGCCTTGGTCATCAGCTCGGAAGCGTTCTGTACCTTCGGGAACGCAATTACGTCCCGAATATCCTCGAGTCCCAAAAGAAGCGTGACCAGTCGGTCAAAGCCAAAGGCAAGTCCGCCGTGAGGAGGCACACCGTAACGGAAGGCATCCAGAAGATAGCCAAACTTCTCCTGACTCTCCTCCTCGGAAAGGCCCAGCACCTCGAACATTTTGGACTGGATCTCGCCGCTATGGATTCGAATCGAGCCGCCTCCCAGCTCGGTGCCGTTCAGCACGATGTCGTATGCCTTTGCGCGAACCCGCGCGGGGTCGCTGTCCAAATATTCCAAATCCTCATCCATAGGCGCGGTAAAGGGATGATGCATCGCGTAGAAGCGTCCGTCCTCCTCGCTGTACTCCAAAAGCGGGAACTCGGTGACCCACAAGAATTTCAGATCCATGGGATCAAGGATTCCCATACGCTTCGCGCACTCACAGCGAAGCGCGCCCAGCGAGTCAAATACGACCTTGTTCTTATCGGCAACGATCAGAAGGAGGTCGCCCGCCTCGGCGCCCATTGCCGTCTTGATCGCCTCGTTCTCCTCTTCGGTCAGGAACTTGGCGTAGGACGAGGAAACGTCCCCCGTCTCCGCCCACTTGAGCCAAGCCAAGCCCTTCGCGCGGTAGGATTTGACAAATTCAACCAAGGAATCAATCTCCTTGCGGGAGAATTTCGCGCCTCCCTTGACGTTGATGGCGCGAACCGAGCCGCCCATCTCCACAGCACCCGCAAACACCTTAAAGCCACAGTTCTTTACGACCTCGGAAAGATCGGTCAGCTCAAAGCCAAAACGAATATCGGGCTTGTCCGAGCCGAAACGGCGCATCGCCTCGGCATAGGGCATACGGATGAGATCCCCCTCGATCTCCTTGCCAAGGAACTCTCGGCACACGCGCTTGATAAAACCCTCGTGCATTTTCATTACGTCATCGGCGCTGACAAAGGACATTTCGGTATCGATCTGCGTAAACTCAGGCTGGCGGTCGGCGCGCAGATCCTCGTCGCGGTAGCAGCGAGCGATCTGGAAGTAGCGGTCAAAGCCCGATACCATCAGAAGCTGCTTGTAAAGCTGAGGCGACTGGGGCAGCGCGTAGAACTTGCCCTTGTGTACGCGGGAGGGCACCAGATAGTCACGGGCTCCCTCGGGGGTAGGCTTGCAAAGGTTCGGCGTTTCAATGTCAATAAAGCCGTTTTCGGCATAGTAATCTCTCGCGATCTTGGAGATGCGGGAGCGGGCGATGATATTGCCCTGCATATCGGGACGGCGAAGGTCCAGATAACGGTGCTTCAAGCGAAGCTCGGCATTGACGCGGCTATCCTCCACGATCTCAAAGGGAGGGGTCTGCGCTACCGACAGCACACGGAACTCGTCCACGGCAACCTCGATCTCACCCGTGGGGAGATTCTTATTGATGGCTCCCTCTCCGCGCCGTCTGACCACGCCCTTGGCGCACAGCACGTATTCGGCGCGAACCGAAAACGCCTTGTCAAAGATTTCTCGGTCGGTCTTCTCGTCAAAGGCAAGCTGAATAATGCCCGTACGATCGCGAAGATCAATAAAGATCAACGCGCCGAGATCTCTCTGCTTCTGCGCCCAGCCCATGACACACACACGCTCGCCCACGTCCTTGGCGGACAGCTCGGTGGCGTAATGGGTCCTCTTATCATTTTCTCTCAATAATTCTGCCATATTTCTTTTCCGTATCCTTTCTTTCGATTAGTCGATCACGCGTCCCTCATGGTCAAACAGAGGAAGCTTTTCCAGATAGATCAGATCCTTGCGATTCTGGGCATCGCCCTCGGCAAGAATCGCCATTTTCCCGCAGATCACTCCGCCCGCCTTTTCCACGAGGATCTCCAAGGCGCGAAGCGACTCGCCCGTGGAGATCACGTCGTCCACGATGAGGATCCGCTTGCCCTTCATCAGCTCCGCGTCGGCGGTATCCAAAAAGAGCTTCTGCTCGCCCTCGGTGGTAATCGAGCGAACGGTAGACTCAAACACGCCCGTCATATAGAGCTTTGGATGCTTTCTGGCAACAAAATATTTTTGGTTGTTCGCCAAACGCGCCATCTCATGCACCAACGGGATTCCCTTCGCCTCGGCAGAGATCAGATAATCGTATTCGGGCGCGCGGTCAAGCAGCGCCTGCGCGCAGGCGGTAGTCAGCTCGGGGTCGCCGAAAATAACGAACGCACCGATCATCAGCTTGTCGTTCAAGGGACAAAGGGGCAGCTCGCGATCCAGCCCCGCCAGCTTCATGGGATAATATAACTGAGACATCATTCTTCTCCTTTATGTAGACATAAATCATCACTTTATATTATACACGATAAAACATAAATGTCAATCGTTATAGAAAAAATTCCCTCTCCGATTTCTCATCATTTCTCAAGATTTCGGCACGGATCCTCTCCAATTTCCTTTTTCTCCTTGACACGTGGGTAAAACCGTGTTATAATAATCTTTGTATGATTTTTATAAAGATTTTCTTGGAGGCATCCCTTGAGTAACGAAATGAAGCTTCGCTCAGGCGCGAATATTCGCCGAATCGGGAGCGAGGAAGCAAATAAAAAGAACTATCTGACACGGCAGACCCTCTCCAAAATGCACCTGATGCCCGAGGGCGAGCCCATCGCCTACGACGTAGCCCCCGACGGCAGCGTGATCTACTACTTCGATCCCGCCCGCGTGGTGGAGGCTCCCCCCGAAAAATGGTATTTCCCCAACGCTCGCCGTGATACCATGACCCTCCCCAGCGGAACGGTCATTGAACGCATGAGCACCAAAAACGCGGCGGCAGCAGGCTATTATACCGAGGAAAGACTCCTGCGTATGCACTATGAGGTCATCGAGGAGCCCGTGGCGTATACCGTCCGCACCGATAAGAGCATCCTCTATTTTTACGACAAGCGCACCGCAAAGCGTCTTCCTCTCAACTGTGTCCGTTGCGGAAAGGACGTGCGCTACAAAAAGAAGCTCTGCCGCGCCTGCTACGAGGCGGAAATGGAGATCCGCCGCCGCGAGGGAGACGAGCATAGAAACGCTTGCTATCATATGGATCGGGAGAAGGTTCTCTTCTTCGATCTGGAGCTGACGGGCTTCTACGATCACGACGAGATCCTGTCGGTCACCATCGTGGATGCCACGGGCAGACTGATTATGGATACCCTTGTAAAGCCAGACAAAAAGAAAAAATGGAAGAACACCGAAAAGATCCACGGCATCACCCCCGATATGGTTGCCGATGCGCCCTCTATGGAGGAGCTGACCCCCCGCATCCGAGAAATCTTCGACGATGCCGAAAACGTGATCGCCTACGGCGTCTCCACCGATTACAGCCACATTAAGTACATCTACGATACCGCAGAGGAGCGAGACGATTTCCACAAAAAAATCCGCTGCTGCGCGCAGGAATACGTCCGCTATATCACCGAGCACCGCCCCGACCTCTCTCATGCCTCCCTCACCGATGCCATGAGCTGCTTTGAGATCGAATGGGACGGTGTGGCACACACCTCCATGGCAGACACCGTTGCCTGCATGAAGGTCTGGGAGGTTCTCTTCCCCAACTATTACGATAACTAATCAACGAAAGGAAATCGACTATGGGCACTCTTTTCGGCTTAGAGCATACCCATCCTCAGAACGAGGATCTGAAACTCCTTGTCACCGCATACAATCCGTCCGAGCTTCTGATCATCGAGAGCTTGTTGCAGGATGCCGAGATCCCCTTCCTCATCAAAGAGCGCGGAACGGGAAATGCCTTGAAAATCATTGCGGGCTTTTCCATGTTCGGAACCGATATTTACGTGCATAAGGATCATTTTGAAACGGCAGGTGAGCTGCTGACCGCACTTCCCGAACCCGAAGAGGAAGAAGTGATCGAAGAAGAGGAAGAAGCATGAAAGAAATTTTACTG
>JAZOQX010000070.1:0-8009 GCA_045656325.1 Eubacteriales bacterium | reverse complement strand
TTTCTTTTTGTAGCGATTGGGGGTAACGCCGTAGTAATGGCGAAAGAGTGAAATGAAGTGGGAATCGTCCGAAAAGCCGCTGTCCCGACAGGCATCCGTGACCGACGCTCCCTCATAAAGACGCTTGGCGGCAACCGCCAGACGCTTTTTTCTCAGGTAGGTGGAGGGAGTCATTCCCAGATTCTTCACAAAATGCCGCTCCAGCGTATTGATGCTTACGTGCGCCGCTTCCGCCAGATCGGCAACGGTCAAAGGCTGAGAAATGTGGGAATCAATGTAGGAGAGGATCGCGCCGATCTCGTCGTCTCCCTCGCCTTTGTACTCGTCCGCCTCCAAAAGCAGACGCAATAGACCGAAGAATCGGTAGTAAAGCTCGGCATCGCTGAGCTTTTTTTCAAGGATCTCCATGGATAGATCGAGAAATTCCTTGAGGCTGTCAGCCGAAAGGCAGAGGTGATTGCTCTCTCCCCTCCGTCTTTCAAAAAAACGCGTAAGCAAATGCTC
Organism: Eubacteriales bacterium; assembly: GCA_045656325.1. Lineage (GTDB taxonomy): Bacteria > Bacillota > Clostridia > Oscillospirales > CAG-272 > HGM12713. The sequence continues at coordinate 7,505 of JAZOQX010000070.1, read as the reverse complement.
GTTCCCGTCCGAGGAAATGAGGATCCAGAGGTGTCTGTGAGGCTCGTTGCTATGGTAAACGCAATGGTGGTATTCATACGGGCGGGTGATGATGACGCTTCCCGGAAGGATGGGGTAGATTCGATCCTCCACCATAAAGGAAACGTCTCCCGAGAAATTAACGTAGATCTCACATTCGGGATGCACGTGAGAATCGAATTGGTTTTCGGGATCGTCTCGGTGAAGCTCTACGTAGGACACGTTTATATGAAAAGGGGAGATTCCGCCATATTCGATCTTATTTCGATGCTTAAACACGACACCGCCTCCTTTTTGGTGATTATATCATATTTTTTGGCGAATTGTCAATAGAAATACAATTTTTTGTATGATATAATAAGAACAATCATTGGAAGGGAGATTATGATGACGGATTATCTATTATTGACACTTGCCGTAACTCTTTTGTCGGGATGCTTTGCCATGAGCCGCTTGTACCAGCAACGGGAGGGCGACGGGCTTTTGGCAGGTCTTCGGTACACGGCGCTTCTCGGGGCGGTTACGGCGTTCGCATTCTGGGGAGTGTGCGGATTCTCGGTTTCCTTGACTCTGTTTTCGCTTTTGATGGCGGTGACGATCTCGACGCTGGTTACGCTCTATACCCTGATCGGCTTTCGCCTGATGAAATCGGGCGGTCTTGCTCTCTATACCATGTTTTTGATGGCGGGAGGAATGATCGTTCCCTACGTTTGGGGTCTGCTTTTTTGGGAGGAGGATTTCTCAATCCTTCGAACGGCGGGTCTTTTGCTTCTTCTGGCGGCGCTTGTCTTTTCCAATTGGCGAGGGAGGGGAGAGCGGGTCAATTTGTCGCAGATTGCCATGTGCCTTTGCGTATTTTCCCTGAACGGTATGACCAGTGTTTGCTCTAAGCTCCATCAAATGGAGACGGTGCTTCCTACGGTCCGTACCGACGAGTTCGTGGTATGGAGCGCCGCTTCCAAGTGTATCATCGCGGGACTTGCGTGGGGGATCCTTTGGCTCATGTCAAGAAAACAGACGCGAAAGGTCTTGCCGAGAGAGAAGGGCGGACGGCGCTGGATCTTTATGCTTCCCATCGGAATGGCGGCGCTTCTTGACGGCGCGTCCTATATGCTGCAGCTTTCGGCGGCATCCCGCCTGCCCGCTACGGTGCTTTATCCCTTCGTGACGGGCGGCAGCATGATCCTTACGGCGCTGGCGGGGGTTCTTTTCTTCCGCGAGCGGCTGACGAATGCCATGAAGATCAGCCTTTGTCTTTGCCTTGCGGGTACGCTTTTGTTTTTATAATGTTGCAAAAATAAGGAGAACAGCATGGAATTTTTAAAGAATGTTGAACGCTTTTCGTTTCTCTATAACGGAAAGGATTTTCGCGAATACGCCCCTGAAAAGGAAGTGCTCGTAAAGGGAAACGAGGTGGTGACCACCTATCGGTTCGCGGACGGGCTCTTGGTGACCAATCTCGCGAAAAAGCATGAAAAATTCGGCGCGTGGGAGTGGGTCAATACCTTTGAAAACACGGGAAGCAAAAGCACGGGGATTCTTTCCGAGATCTGGGATTCCGACGCGTTTCTTCCCATGGCGCACCGCGCCCCTCGGGGAAAGACTCCTTGGCTTCCCTCAAAGGAAACCGATCTCTATATTCTGAATCCTCACGGCTCTCCTGCCAACGAATGGGATTTCTATATGCACTTTGACGATGGCAGCGTCAAGCCGCAGAGCTATCTTTTTTCCGACAGTCCCGTGAAAAAATACGCCTCGCGGGGCGGTCGCTCCAGCGACGGAAGCGCTCCCTTTTTCAACCTTCATCAAGCGGCAGAGGGATACGTGATCGGTCTTGGATGGTCGGGGCAATGGAATGCCGAGATCTCGAGAACCGAGGATGCCGTCCGCGTGAGAAGCAAGATCGAGGATACCCATTTCCGTCTTTATCCCGAAGAAAAGATCCGAACCTCCTCGATCCTCATTCTGCCGTATAAGGGAACGGTGGAGGACGGACAGAATCTTTGGCGCAGACTGATCCGAGAGGAGATCTCTCCCGTCAAGGAGGGCTGCCGTAATCTTCCCTTAGCGCTGGGCATCTGGACGGGAACGCCCTCCGAGGAGATTGTTGCCCGCACGAAATTTGCCATCGGAGAGAAGAAGATCCCTTATAATTATCTGTGGAACGACGCGGGCTGGTGCGGTCCCCATACGCTCCCCTCGCGGAACGAATACTGCGGAGACTGGGCAGAGCGCGTAGGCGATTGGGAGGTCTCTCCTCACATTCATCCCAACGGTCTTTGCGACGTAGCCGAAGCCATTCACGCCCTCGGCGGAAAATACATTCTTTGGTTTGAGCCCGAGCGAGTACGGAAAACAGCCGATTTCGTCGGGAAGCACCCCGAATATCTGCTCTCGTGCATGGATCCCGATCCAAACAGCAAAACGTCCAAAAACTATCTGATGGATCTCGGAAACGAGGAGGCTTGGCAATATTGCTTCGGCTTTATTTCGGACATGATCGAGCGGATCGGCATCGACCTTTACCGTCAGGATTTCAATTTTGAGCCGTTGCCCTTCTGGCGGGCAAACGATACCCCCGACCGCGTGGGTATGACCGAGATCAAGCACATTATGGGACTCTACCGTCTGTGGGACGCCATGGTGGAGCGTTTCCCCACGCTTCTGATCGACAACTGCGCCTCGGGCGGACGCCGCTGGGACGTGGAGACGCTGCGCAGAAGCATCGCGCTTTGGAGAACCGACGCGCAATGTCCCGCAGATCCCGACCCCGAGGTGGCTCAGGCAAATCTGATGAACTTTGCCTATTGGCTCCCTTACGCGGGGACGGGAACGGGGCGCGTATATGACACCTACCGAGTCAGAAGCACCTACGCTACCTCGCTTTCCACCACCTTCTCCTTTTCTCTTGATGAGCAGTTTGGCTCCGACGAGGGACAGGTTGAATGGCTTCGTGCACGTTGCGAGGAATATCTCCGCATCCGCCCCTATTTCGACGGCGACGTATATCACCTGACCAAGCCTCTGAAGGACGAGACATCTTGGTGTGCGGTACAATGGAACCGTCCCGAGAAGGCGGACGGCATGATTCAGGTCTTCCGCAGAGAGCGCAGCCCCTATCCGAGCGCGGTGTTCTCCTTGCGGGGCGTGGATCCCGAAGCCCTTTACCGCATCCGAGATCTGGATGGCGGCGAATGGACGGAAGAGGGACGCAAGCTATGCGAGGAGGGACTGGCGATCGCTATGCCCGAAAAGAGAAGCGCCAAGATCTTTTTGTACGAAAGAATATAAGGAAAACCTTCGGTTGCGAAAGCGGCCGAAGGTTTTTTGAATATTTTTTTTAAAAATATTGAAAAAAAGGAAAAAGTATGCTACAATGAAACTTGATCAATCAAAAGATTCATTTTAAGGAGGATTTTTCAATGATTATTGGCGCACAGCTTTATACGGTGACCAAGGCTTGTCAGACTCCCGAGGATCTGGCGCAGACGCTGGCGAGAGTGGCAGACATGGGATATCGCTCGGTACAGCTTTCGGGCGTATGCGAGTACGACCCCTACTGGATGGACGAGCAGCTCAAGAAGAACGGTCTTATTTGCGCGCTGACCCACACCGACGCTCCCAAGATTCTGGCGGACGTGGATAAGGTTTGCCGTGAGCACGACGTGATCGGATGCAAGAACATCGGTATCGGCATTATGCCCGGCGGTGTGAACGAGGAAAACTATCAAAAGTTCAAGGCGGATTTCATGGAGCCCATCAAGAGAATCCGTGAGAACGGCTTTAAGTTCTATTATCACAACCATCACTATGAGTTCTCCCGTGATGAGAACGGCAAGTGGTTCATTGACCGTATGATCGAGGAGTTCCCCGGAGATCTGCTCAACTTTACTCTGGATATGTACTGGGTACAGTTCGGCGGATGCGATCCCGTGGAGTGGCTGTACAGGCTGAAGGGAAGACTGGAGTGCATCCACCTGAAGGATCTCTCTATTGTCGGCAAGGAGCAGAGAATGGCTCCCATCGGCGTGGGCAACCTGAACTGGGAGAGAATCCTTGCGGCGGCAGAGGAGGTCGGAACCGTTCACGCTCTGGTTGAGCAGGATAAGAGCTACGACGACGATCCCTTCGATTGCTTGAAAAAGAGCATTGACTATCTGAGAGCCATCGGATACAGAGACTGATCAAAGAAAAATAAGGGGCAGAAGCGTTTGCTTCTGTCCCTTGCTTTATACGGTCAGAAAGGTGACGGAGGGGTATTTTAGTCGGGTCTTCTCCGAAAACTCAAAATCCGAAATCACGCCCGTCAGCACCGAAAAATCGCAAAGGACGAGATCAAAACGGTCGGTAAGCTTGGTTTTGTCGGTCAAAAACCAGATCTCACGGCTGTTTTGAAATAGGATTTTGTGAAGCAAGTGGTTGAAACTGTGAATGTATCCATCCTCGGTAATCAGGTCGGTGGAGAAAAACATTTTGTCGGGGCGGTAGCGCATGGCGTTTTCGATGGTCTCTTCACTGTAAAGAACGTACGGGCGTTCCGCAATTTGTCCGCCAAGGCAGATGACGTTCAGCGAGGAATCCCCCAGATCGATCGCCAACCGTAAGCTGTTGGTGATCACCGTTACGTCCTTTTTCTGTAAGAGAAACGGAACCATATATTGCACCGTGGTGGTTCCATCCAAAAACACCGTCTCTCCGTTTTGGATCTGCCTTGCGGCATGCTCGGCAATGCGCCGCTTTTCCTGTCTTTGGTAAAATTGCCGTTGGGGCAGGGGAGGAAAGGTTCTTTGCTTTGCCGCCTCCACGCCGCCGTAGCTTCGCTTTACCAGTCCTGCCTGCTGCATGGCATTCAGATCGCGGTTGATGGTTGCCGTGCTGTAATCCAAGGCGTTGGTGAGATAACGCACCGTAACGTAGCCCTGCTGCTTCAGAATATTCAGGATCTGCTCCTGCCTGATTTTTTGCGACATATTATGCCTCCGATTTTGAGAAAGTTTGAGAATTTATCAAAAAAACAAACCTACTTGACCTGGTTTGAGAAAGTGCTAAAATTATTATACAGGGCAAAGACTTCCGTGTCAAGGAGATTTTGAAATTTATGAAGGCGACAAAAAATCTGACCGAGGGTAACGTTTACAAGAATATGATCCTCTATACGCTTCCCCTGATCCTTTCCTCCGTGCTTTCTTTGACCTACAGTACGGTGGACGGCGTGATCGCAGGACGCTTTATCGGCGCGTTTGCCATGGGGGCTGTTACTGCCACAAACGCCTTTCATACGTTTGTGCAGGCATTGTTCATTGGAATCGCCGAGGGATTTGCAATCTACGCTTCCCAGCTGTTCGGTCAGAGAAGCTATGCCTCGATCAAGAAAAACATTGTAAGCGTGACTTGGTTTGTGGCAGGGCTTGCCATTGTATTGAGTGGATTTGTGCTTTTGCTTCGAGGACAGATTCTGGATTTTTTAAACGTAGACCCCGTTCTTCGGGCGGATACCGAGCGTTATTTTTCAATCTACGTCTCGGGTTATACGGTTTATTGTATCAATATATTTTGGGTGACCTCTCTTAACGCTTTGGGAATTACCTCATTCTCCTTGTACGTGACGCTGATGTCGGCGGTATTGAATGTGGGGGGCAACCTTCTGACCGTGTTGGTCTTTGACATGGGTGTGGCGGGGCTTGCCGTCTCCACCTTGGTTTCCTCATTGGTGGGGAGCGTATTTTATATCGTCATGCTTCGCAAGGCATTTCGGGAAATGGAAAGCGAGCCGATCTCTTACGGCTTTCATCCCTCCATTGTGCGCCGCTCTATGAGATATACCCTTCCCGTCGCGATCCAAAAGATGGCGTTTCTCGGCATAGGTCTTGTGATCTCGCCCTTCATCAATCGGCTGGGGGCGGTGGCAACCACGAGCTACGGCATCGCAACTCAAATCTACAATATCGGCGTAATGTCCCTTTGGGCGGCAACCGCTGCCTTTGCCTGCTATACAGGGCAGTGTATGGGAGAGGGAAATACCAAGAAGATCCGACGGGGCGTGCGAGTGGGCTTTGGAATCAACAGTGCCCTCATGCTTCCCGTGGTGCTTACCATATCGGTGTTTGCGGGTCCCATCGTGTCGATCTTCTTTCCGACGGGGTACTCGGGGGAGGCCTTTGACTACGCCTTTCGTTATGCAAGAATCTTTGCTCCCCTGATTTTTGTTCAACTGGTGGATCATATCCTTCATGCCTACCTGCGAGGGATTGGGAAGGTCAATCCCGTGCTATGCTCCATCCTTGTGGGCGGTGTCTTCCGAATTTTCTTGACCGTCTGGCTGATTCCCTTGATGAATCTCGACGGCGTATTTTTGGCGGAGGTGCTGAGCTGGGGTGTGGATGCCTTGATCTGTCTTGTTCTGTATCTTTGGAAATACCGAACCGACGAGCAGCTTTCACGGCTGATCGCCGTGCGTAGGCTTTGAAAAAAATCTCCTCGGAAGAGTCCGAGGAGATTTTTTTGATTATACTTCCTTTAAAATCAAATCGAAGACGTGGTTGGCGCTGACGATGCGGATATACTCGCGGCTTCTCATGGAGGAAAGGGACAGTCTACGGACGACCTCTCCTCGCTGGGTGCTGATGGCAACGAAGACCGTGCCTACGGGTTTTTCGGGGGTTCCTCCGCCGGGGCCCGCGATGCCCGTGGTAGCGGTACCCACCGACGCGCCAAGGCGCTCTCTGACTCCCTTTGCCATTTCGCGGGCAGTTTCCTCGGATACCGCTCCGTGCGCGTCAAGAGTCTCTCTTTTTACGCCCAGCAGCTCGGTCTTCGCCTCGTTGGCGTAGGTGACGCAGCCTCCGAGAAATACGTCGGAGCAGCCCGCAAGATCGGTGATTCTCTTGGCGCAAAGTCCCCCCGTGCAGGATTCCGCGGTGGCAAGGGTTAAGCCCTTTTGGCGCAGATGGCGAATCGCCGCCTCCTCTAAGGAATCCACGTCAATGCCGTAGATATATTTGCCAACCTCGGTTTTTCGGATGGTATCGATCATTTCGTCGCAGAGCGCGGCGGCGTGTTCCTTGGTATCGGCACAGGCGGTGACCCGCAGACGAACCTCGCCCTCCTTGCAGTAGGGAGCCACCGTGGGATTTTTGGCTTCGGTCATCAGACCCTTCAGCTCGTTTTCCACCGAGGACTCGCCCATGCCGAAAATGTGAATATTCTTGCTGACCAAGACCGAATCCCGTCTGGATTGCAGATAAGGAAGGATTTCCTCCTCGAAAAGCGGGATCAGCTCACCGGGAGGACCGGGAAGCATAATGGCGGTCTTGTTGTCCTCGCCCTCAATGGCAAGAGAGGGAGCGGTTCCGTAATGGTTGGGGAACACGACGGCGCCCTCGGGCATCATCGCCTGCTTTTCGTTGTTTTTGGTCATGACCCGACCGATGCGGTCAAAATAGGCGCGGATGGCGCAGAGGGAAGGCTCGTGCATGGAAAGGGTCTTC
>JAZOQX010000069.1:0-18171 GCA_045656325.1 Eubacteriales bacterium | reverse complement strand
ACGCCGGGCTCCAGCTTCAATGCTTCCGATACCGCCTGCACGTCAACCGTGCCTGCGATATTGCTTCCGCACCAACATACAAATACGCCTATTCTTTGCATTTTGCGTTTTCCTCCTTACTTCGTATATTTTCTGAATGCGCTGACAATGAGCTGCTGAGGCAGATCCTCATCGACGAGCGCGGGAACGTCGTTTGCCGTCATGTGATTGGCACCCTGCTGTCTGATGGCGGCCAGACGAACCGCCTCAATGAGCTTTGCTGGCTCCACGCTTCTGGGACAACGCTCCAGACACGCAAAGCAGGACAGACATTTGTAGAGAGACTCAGACTTGAGCAGAGGCTCAATGTCCCCGCTCTCCACCATGCTCACAAACTGGTGAGGATGGTATTCCATCTCGTCGTAGGCGGGACAGGTTGCGGAGCATTTTCCGCACTTCATACATTTGCGGGGGTTGACACCGCTGATCCGCAAAAGCTCCTCTTTCAAATACTCGTTGTTATGCATCTGCACCCTCCTTTACTCCGAGTGCTTCCGCCAAAAGCTCGGTAAAGTATACCACGGGAACCTCCGCGCCGCTCTTCTCCAAATTGTAACGGCAAAGAGGGCAAGCGGTCACGATGATCTCCGCCCCCGCCGCCTTGGCGTTCTCGGCCACGGCGCTGCTGTTCTTTCTTGCCTGCGCGGGACTCTCCATGGCGATGTATCCGCCGCAGCACTCGTTGCGCTTGGCGTAAACCACGGGGGTTGCTCCGATGGCGCGAATGAAATCCTCCATGATGGAGGGATTCTCGGGATCGTCCATCTGCATCACCTTACCGGGACGAAGCAAAAGACATCCGTAATATGCGGCGATCTTCTTTCCCTTCAAGGGATTGACGACCTTTTCCTTCAAGGTCTCGAATCCCACCAGATCGCGAAGCATCTCTAAATAGTGATAGACCTCGGTCTCTCCCGCATACGCGGTCTCCTCCGCCATATAACGGTTGACCTTATCGGCGAACGCCTTGTCGGTCCCCATTACGTGATTGGTCTGCTTGATCACGTTGTGACAAGCCGAGCAGACCGTCACAAGAGGCTGTCTCTTGGCGTTTGCTTCCTTCAGAGCGCGGACCGAGGAAAGCTTGGTAGCAACCTCATCCTTCGCCATGGTGAACACACCGCCGCAACACTGCCAATTTTCAATTTCTTCCAGCGTGATCCCAAGAGCCTCTGCGGACCTGTATGCGTAGGCATCCAGATCCTTTGCCTTGTTCTTGAGCGTACAGCCGGGGAAATAACTTACCTTCATTGATTTACCTCCGATTTAAGCCATTTCTTCGGGATGGAACACTTCATCAAACTTCTCTGCCGTCAGGAAGCCAAGCTCCACGCAGGCCTCCTTCAGAGAAATGTTATCCTTGAACGCCTTCTTGGCGGTCTTCGCCGCGTTCTCGTATCCGATATAGGGATTGAGAGCGGTAACCAGCATCAGCGAGTTGTGCAGATTGTGGTGCATCTTCTCGCGGTTTGCCTTGATTCCCACGGCGCAATTCTTATGGAAGGAAACGATCGCCGCCGCCAAAAGTCTTGCGGACTGCAGGAAATTATAGACGCAAACGGGCATAAATACGTTCAGCTCAAAGTTACCCTGAGAAGCAGCCATGCCTACCGCCACGTCGTTGCCCATGACCTGAACGGCAACCATCGTCACCGCCTCGCACTGGGTGGGGTTGACCTTACCGGGCATGATGGAGGAGCCGGGCTCGTTCTCGGGAATAAAGATTTCTCCAAGACCGTCGCGGGGACCCGATGCCAACCAACGGATATCGTTGGCAATCTTCATCATATCGCAAGCCATTGCCTTGATGGCGCCGTGAGCGAATACCAGCTCATCCTTGGAGGTCAGCGAATGGAATTTGTTTTCCGCGGTAACGAAGGGCTTGCCCGTGATCCTTGCCACCTCAGCGGCAACTCCCGTATCAAATCCCTTGGGCGCGTTCAGTCCCGTACCAACGGCGGTTCCGCCCAGCGCCAATTCATACAGAGGCTCGATGGAACGGCGGATCAGCGCCACGTCCTTCTCAAGGCTGGATCTCCAGCCGCTGATCTCCTGACTGAACTTGATGGGAGTCGCGTCCTGCAGGTGAGTTCTTCCGCTCTTAACGATTCCCTCATTCTCGGCTTCCAAACGCTTGAAGGTCGCAATCAGCTCCTCCGCGGCGGGAATCAGCTTATCCTCCAGAGCAATAACTGCCGCAATGTGCATGGCGGTGGGGAAGGTGTCGTTGGAGGACTGGCTCATATTGACGTCATCGTTGGGATGCAGCAGCTTCTTGCCAAGGATCTGATTGCCGCGGTTGGCAATGACCTCGTTTGCGTTCATGTTCGACTGCGTTCCCGATCCCGTCTGCCATACGACCAGCGGGAAATGATCGTTCAGCGTACCCGCCATAACCTCGTCGCAAGCCGCCTTGATCGCGGACAGCTTCTCATCGGTCATCTTCTCGGGACGAAGCCCGTTGTTGGCGATCGCCGCCGCCTTCTTCAGTATGCCAAAGGCATGAGTGATCTCTCGGGGCATAGTCTCAATGCCCACGCCGATCTCAAAATTCTCGTGGCTTCTCTGGGTCTGCGCCGCCCACAAGCGGTCGGCGGGAACCTTTACCTCACCCATCGAATCGTGTTCAATACGATATTCCATCTTCTATATACCTTCCTTTATTAAAATTCAATACTTTTAATGACGTTTTTCAGGCTTTCCGCGCTCCTGTGGAGAGCGGCAATTTCCTCGTCGTTCATGGGAAGCATGATCTTTCCGTGAGCGCCCTTGTTACCAACCACGTTCAAAAGGCTCAGACAAACGTCGTCAATACCGTACTCGCCGTGAAGCATGGTGGAAACCGTCATGGTGGTGTCAATACCGCTGAGCAGGCACTTGCACACGTGGCAAACCGACATGGAAACGGCGTAGTAGGTCGCACCCTTGCGCTGGATCACGCGGGCACCCGACTTACGAACGTATTCCTCTACCTCATTTCGGTCAATGGCGGGATACTCTACGTTGCTCTGGATCGCGTCGTGGAACTGATCGATCGGCACGTTGGAAATGTTTGCGATGGACCACGGAACAAAGGCAGAGTCGCCATGCTCACCCAACACGTACGCGTGAATGTTCTTCTGGTTCACGGAATAATATTCGGCAACTCTCGCGCGCAGGCGGGCGGTATCCAGAATGGTACCCGATCCGATGATGCGCTCCTCGGGGATGCCCGAGATCTTGGTAAACACGTAGGTCAGAACGTCTACGGGATTGCTTACGATGATATACGTCGCGTCAGGCGCGTATTTTACGATCTCTCCCGCCACCGCCTTGAGAATGTTGACGTTGGTCTGCGCCAGATCCAATCGGGACTGACCGGGCTTTCTCGCCACACCCGAGGTGATGATAACGATATTGGAGTTGACCGCGTCGGCGTAGGAGCCCGCATAAATGTTGGTGGGGTTACAGAACGGAACGCCCTGTCTGATATCCAGCGCCTCTCCCTTTGCCTTTTCTCCGTTGATGTCGATCATGACGATCTCGGACGCAAGTCCCATAACCGTCAAGGTGTACGCAATGGTAGAGCCTACGCTACCGGTTCCGATGACTGTGATCTTGTTCATGATAATCCTCTTTCTTTTTTCTTTTTTCTTTTTTCTATGGGTCTTGCCTACCGCAAGCCCACGATCCGCCATTATAAATATACATTGTAATTATATCACAAACAAATCGCTATTTCAATACATAATTCAAAAAAATGTTATTTTTTTCACAAATATAAAGATTCCCCTCTCCGCCGCATTTCCTTTTATACAGAATTGACAAAAAAATAACAAAATCAACACCCTCCCTCGCCAAAAAATGACGGAAGCAAATTGCTCCGTCATTTTTTGATTCATTTTAATCCCAGCCGAGTCAACAGGATCTCTGCTCCGTTCCGTTCGTCAACGGAAACCTCTCTGCTCGTGTTCAGCTCATGAAGCGATTTCTTCGCCCCTCCGCCAAACAAAATACGAAACCAACGGCGTACCTGCATGACGGGAGTCAGCCACTTTCTCTTTTTCAAGATCGGATAATACCCCTTCAACGTGTCGTACGGCAAAAAGAAACGACGCATCACGTAGCGAATCCTTCCTCCGCTCTTGCCCTGTTGAATCACAACCTTGTTGGAAAGGGTTCCGTACACCCCTCCGTTTAAAATATAGGCTTGCATCCGATCGCTCAGATCATCCCCTTTGGCTTCCGAAAACCAAACCTCGGACAGATGGCGGCACCCGTCCGCAAAGGCAAGAAGCTTCTCTTGCTTCAACAAAGCATCTCTCGCTTCCTTATCGTGCTCCATACGGTGATCCAAAATCCAAAGATCCAAAAAGGATCGGATCCCGCATCCGCCCAGTTCAAAGTGCTTTGCCATGTGAGCGAGATGGTAGCAGTAAAACGCCTCGTCGGACATTACGTACCTATAACTGCCGTCTTCTGCAGGCGCGGAATGCTCCCATATGCGATTCAAAACGTCAAAGCTGCGATACGACTCCTCGTTCAGCGCGTAATGAAGCTCTATATGCACACCGCTCGGTGAAAAAATCGAGAGATCGTGCGTCGTCGTCGCCTCCTTGCGATATTGCAACCGTTCCAAAAGAATACGCTCCGCCCGCTCGCAATCCTCCTCGTGTATCAACACGTCAATGTCACAGCTGGTTCGCATCCATGGCTCAGGATAGTATTCCCTGAGAACCGATCCCTTTAAGGGCATAAAGGGGATCTTCGCTTCATTCAACACCTCGCAAAGTGACGCAAGCTCATACCTTGACTGCTCATAACGGTAAAGAGCCAGCATTCTCTGCTTTTCATACTTGGCGGACATCTCATTGTCACCAAGGTTTCCATGCTTTTTTAGCCCATTGGCAACAATATGCACCACATCATGGGACTTTGCAAGCTTGTATAGCAAAATCAGTGTCTCCTCGTCGACCTCCGAGAATCCGCCTACGGAAATCTCTGATCCGAAAATCTCACCGTGAATCAAATCGAAAAGAAGCCTGACTACTCGTTCTTTCTTACTGATCATCGCGATTTACTCGTTCACTCCAAAAAAATATTCCTCAAGCATCAGACAAAGAGTATGATAAATGGGAAGATGCAATTCCTGTATCTTAAATGTTTCTGTCTCAGGTGCCTGAATGCAAACATCTGCCATAGAAGACAGCTTACTTTCCTTTTTCCCCGTCAATCCAATAACCTTCATTCCTTTTGCTTTTGCTACGGTAGCGGCATAAAGCACGTTCTTGCTATTACCCGAGGTAGAGATTCCAAGAAAGACATCTCCCTCCCTACCATAGCCGTTTAGCTGCTGGGCAAAGCACAGAAGGGGCTCGCAATCGTTCATGTATGCCGTGGAAAGAGCGATCTGCCCGTCCAAAGCAATGGCTGACAGCGCTCCTTGCAGATTTTGGGAAAGGACCTCACCCATTTGAAAATCCGCCGATAAAAGTTTTTCCGAAAATGCGGGACTCATAGGGCGCTCCAAAACAAAGCTTTTCATCAGCTCTCCCACAATATGCTCCGCATCTGCCGCCGAACCGCCATTTCCCGCAGCCAAAAGCTTTCCGTCCCGCACATAGCAATCACGGATGATCTCGTAAGCCACTGTTATCTGATGTCTATTCTGTTCTAACGGAGGGTACCGCTCGATCAACAGATCAAGCTGCCTTTGCACTCGCTTTTCCATCGTTCGTTTTCTCCCTTAATTTAAAATTACATCCAAAAGCTCAGAAAGCGTTCCTGCAGACACGTCCTGACCGTAGTCTGCCTCTCCCAGAAGCGCAGTTCGGCATCCCGCCGCCTTGCCTGCCTTGATATCGTTCTCTCCATCACCAATCATCCACGAATGAGACAGATCAATATGAAGATCTTCCGCAGCCCGCAAGAGCATGCCGGGCTTGGGTTTACGACACTCACAGTCAATTTTTAACTCGGGAATTTCTCCCTCATAGCCCTTGTGAGGATGGTGCGGGCAGAAATAAAGTCCGTCCACGTATGCCCCCGCAAGACCAAGCAGAGTTTCCATCTTGTCGTGAATGGTCCGAAGGGCTCCATAGGACACCTCTCCTCTGGCGATCACAGGCTGGTTGGTAGCAACCACCGCAAGATAACCGCTTTCATTGATCCGCTTTACTGCCTGTGCCGTTCCCTCGATCAATTCAAAATCCTCGACAGAACGCAAAAATCCAACGTATTTATTCAAAGTACCATCGCGATCCAAAAAGATTGCTTTTTGCTTTTTCGCGAGATTCTTCGCTTCCACCGTTCCCTCTCGGAAATCACGGCAGACCGCTTCGTATCGGTCGGGCGTTCCCATATCCTTCACGTATTCGGGACTGTCGTATACGAACATCTGCCCACTTCCCGCCAAGGGTTTTAGGAGCTGACGATCCAAATCTATTTTCGGAGTGTGGATAGAAGCCTCCAGCACCTTAGGAGAGAGAATATGCAGACCCGCATTGACGCGGTTGCGGTAAAATTCGGGACGGTCGTCCTCCTTGGCAAGCCATTGAAGCACCGCTCCGCTTTCATCGGCAATAATCAAACCGCTGTCATAGGGATGGCTGTTTGGATGGGTGAATAGAGTGGCAAGCCCGCCTTTTTTCTTATGGTATGCCACAAAGCGATTAAAGTCAATGTCAAAAATGGCATCGGCATTAAGCAAAAGAAAATCCTCTCTGAGCTTGTCCTTCAGCTGAAAAAGTGCACCCGCATTGCCGAGAGGGTGTTCCTCTACGAAATATTCGATATGCACGTCAAAGGGCTTTCCCGTCACGGGAGAAACTCCCGATCCGTCTCCGAAATAGTCCATAATGATATGCCCAAGATGGCTGACCGTAATGATCAGATCCCGAAAGCCCTGTCGAGAAAGACTTACGATCTCTCGCTCCAGTACGGGCACTCCTTCAATTTTGATCATAGGCTTCGGAATATCCGAGGCAACCGAGGAAATTCTCGTTCCCTTTCCGCCCGCCATGATAACTGTTTTCATTTGTTTCTCCTTTTATCGGGGGATATAGGTCTCGGGACTGTAATGAATCACCCGAGTGCCGCCGTTCTCAAATGTAAAGGGAATATACATGAGGGACGACATAGCAGCCATCACCGCTTCCCTCTTGTCGGGTTGCACGTAGAATACAAGGAATCCACCGCCGCCGGCTCCCAACAGCTTGCCGCCAAGAGCTCCCGCACTCATACCCTTTTCATAAAACTCGTCAATGCTTCCCGTGGAGATCTTGGATCCCGTCTGCTTTTTGAGCCGCCAGGTATGGTCCAAAAGCCGTCCGAAGTCGTCCAGATCGGCATGGCTATCGGTCAGCACCTTCTCTGCCTCATCCACCAAAAGATACATTTCTCTCAGTTGCGCGCGCTTGTCGGATGCCGAGACGTTGTTCGCCTTTTGCACCTCAGAGGAAAAGCGGGTAAAGCCCGTAAAGAACATGAGAAGATTGTCGTTGAGTTGTTTTTTTCGTTCGGGAGAAATAATGATGGGAAGGACCTCATACCCGTCGGCACTGAAATTGATGCGGTTGAGTCCGCCAAATGCCGCGGCGATCTGATCTTGCCATCCGCCTGCCTCATTACAAAGCACACGCTCCAAGTAGATCGCCTCATCGGCAAGCCTTTTCTTGTCGGCATATTTTCCCTTCAAAGCATAAAACGCGTTAAGCATCCCCACCGCAAAGGAGCTGCTGGTACCCAGTCCCGACCGAGCGGGCAGATCTGCCTCATAGGTCAGGCGGATCTCCTGCATGTCCAGCATTTTCATGGCATTGCGAATGGCGGGATGTTCAATGGCGTCCACGTCGGTCACACGCTCAGTACGGGAATAGGACAACTCGGTGGTATAATTGAAAAACCGAGGCAAATGCCGCACGTTCACGTAGCAGTACTTATCAAACGTGGTGGAAAGTACCGCACCGTCGTTCTCACGGAAATAGTTTTCCATATCGGTTCCACCGCCAAAAAAAGACATGCGGAACGGTGTTTTCGTGATAATCATGGAGTCAACCTCACAGTTTCTTCAATATCTTTTTGATTTTATATTTCAATGCGTAATGTTTTCCAAAATAGAATTTGATTGCTGCCTCATAGCCGTCCTTATGGTAAATCGCCCAGAAATGTTCTCTTCTTCCGTTTGGCTTACTGGGCTGACGGAGCGGAGGCTGCATCACCGACTCCAAGGAAAGCTCCTGCGTCTTCATGGTAGAAAGAAGTTTTTCCATCACTTCCTCACCGAGAGGCGTATTGACCAGAACGAGAGAAACGCCCGCATCGCTTCCGAAATCGGGAACGATCTTGTCAATTCCTCGGCAATCGGCAATGGTCAGGTCACCCACACGGTCAATATTGGAATATTGACAGGAATGACAGGAAGGACGGTGACAAAGCCGCATATAGTAAATCTGTTGCCACAAATCGGAATAGGCATTGGAATGTAATTCCTTGCCCCCTTCCAAATGCGCAATTTCCCGATGTACATGCCAAGACCAACGCTTGGGTCGGAACTGATAATTCACCAGCTTTCGGCGTGTTTTCTTTTCTATGAAACGGAACTGTTCCCGAAGGATCTTGGGACTTGGTGAGCCGTGACAGATCAGGTCCACGCAAACAAGTCCTTCCGTGTGATCGCCCAAAAATCTGCGAAGGCCATCCACCTGACAGGGAGTTCCCGTAAAGAGAACCTTTCTTCCATCGGACAAATCTCGTTTGATCTCGGCAAAAATCTCCCCGAGATCACTCTGGACGTACTTGGAGCCACGCATGGCATTGCGCTCCTCCACTGTCGTCGCACGAATATGACGAACCGTCATCTGCTCATCAAATGCCGCTCCGCAAACCACACCGCCCTCAGCAAATATCCGGTCGGATAAAGCGGTAAACATACCGCCGCTTGTACTGTTTTTCAGCACCTCGGGATCGGTATGCTGCACACCGTATGCCGTACGTACGCTTCCCTTCTCGGACACCCGGCGGTTCAGCACCGGGCAAACCTTTTTGCAAAGACCGCACGAAACACAAGCATTCTCATCCACCGAAGGATACTTGAAGCCCTCTTCGTTTTCCTTCATGGCAATCGCTCCCTTGGGGCAAACCGACGCGCACGCCGTACACCCGTAGCATTGAGCGGGATTCACACATTGAATCATTGTTACCTCCTACGAAGCAATGTCCTGAAAATTCGTTTCATCACCGACAAAAAGCTCTTCCGATCGGCAATGAGTGTTGTCAAAATAGTGATTGCCACCGCATACACGGCAAAAATCAAAGCGACCAAAATCCATTCAAAGAAGTTTTTGGCTTGAATATCAAAAAACAGGGTAGGCAGTACGATCAAGGCAATATTGACAAAAACCATCAACATACGGAATGCCGTACGTACCACCGAATTGTGCGAAATATATTTGGGCGTAAAGAACAGAAGATCAACGGTTCTGTACAGATTGGAAAGGCAGGAACCGATCATAATACCCACGATTCCGAATTTCCATCCCAGAAGAGCTCCGCACACAATAATGATCGCGCCCTGAATGGTCACTCTCCATCGGGTTTCACGGTACATTCCCGCAGAAACCACCAGCATACTTTGGGGCGTTTTGATATTATAAAGCAATCCGTTCAGTACGATAGTCACGCTCAGGGCGGGAAGAATGTAATTGGCATCGGTCACGCCTGCGGTATAGATCCGCACAAACGGCATCATCAACACAAACGCCAGACCGTAAACCACCGAGAGAATAAAGTAATATGCCACCTCAAATTCCGACACGGTCTTTTTCAGCTTTTCCTTCTCCCCTCTTGCGATCAAATCGCCAAAGCCGGCAGGAAGTCCCGAAATGAATACACTCAGCACACCGTTCAATCCCGTAACCACCATGTTGTAGATGGAATACACACTAACCGTTTTCAAACTCAAAAGAACCGTTGCCAGTACCGTGGGAGCACCCGACTGTACCATGCCGAGGATCTGCTGATAGATCACGTCCCAACGCTTCTCCATCGCCCCCTTGTCGGGCTTGGCAGTGTGGTCAATATACGGATACTGCTTTTTGGAATAGACAGAGATCATCACGATCTTGACAAGTACCAGACTGGCAACGATGGCATAGAGAATGACCACGTTGACCTTTCCCATTGCCAAGAGGCAGATCAGGACGGTTCGCAGGACCGTTTGAATGATCGATACAATCGAGATAATAAAATTCCGTTGGTCTGCGTTCAAAAGAACCCGATACCCCGATACGAAGAAGAAATCGGCGCATCCGTTGATACCAAACAGCAGAGCCAAAGAAAAGATCATCCAGAAGCTCAACGTCTCGCTTTGCGACAGAAAGCCGTAAATAACGGCAAGGGCAAAAATACCCGCCGAGAAAATATATCCAGCCTGACGGTAGCTGTTTCGTGCCGCCTTAACGATGGAGCTGATCTTGCCGTGGTTCTCTTCCGCCAACGGCTTGTACAGCGAATAGATCGCCGCTCCGCCGATGCCCGCTTCCACCAGTGTGATGTAGGAAATAAACTGGTGCAAGGAACTGACAAGGCCGTTGACCTCGGAGCCGTATGTAGAGATCATCAACCGAGGCGTGATCATACCCGACACCATAACCACCAGCTGGCAGATCATTGCCGTTATGGAATTGAGTGCAAATTTTTGTGTTCGATTCATGAATACTCCCCAATCGCCGTTCCCTTATTCGGCAACGACCTCTTTCAAATACTCCATGGAATCTGCCCGATGCTCGGACAAAAGAACGTCCACGGAAGAATAATCAATTTTATCGTCGGTCAAGGTCTTCTCGGTCACGATCCGATCCCGAAGATTCAGAATCGAGGTCAAATTTTCCAATCTCGAATTGGTATCCGAGGAAAATTCTACGTAAAAATCGGTGTGCAACGCAATGGATACCGCCGTTCCGTGGAAGGAATTGGTGAATACACACTCCGCATCATCCAAAAGACCCAAAAATTCCTTGGGTCCCACACCAAAGGCGGGATGCTTCTTGGGATCAAAGCGATCCTTCATCCGTCCTCCAATGGTCACCAGCTCCAAGCCATACCGTTCGGCATATTCTGCCGCTCTGTGATACAGTGCGGGGCTTGGCTTGATGGTGAAAAACAGTACGTATTTATTTTTGCGGTTAGCGGGCTTTGCAAGACTTCTCAAATAGTCCGATTCCACCAGAAGTGTGGGATCCAAAACCACCTTCGCTTCCCGTCCCGTCAGGTTCTTGACGATCTCGGCGCCGTCCTTTTCACGCACACTCAAATAAGCAAACTCGTTCAGAAGCTCTCCGACTCTCTTTTGATCGTGTTCCTCGATCTGCGCATAGCCAAAGCTTGCGGCATAAGATGCCTTCTTTGCGGGATCGGAGCAAAACTCCAAATAGAAATTCTTATCATAGCCTGTTACAACAGGATTCCATACTTGATCGCTCCCTACGATAATACGATCAAAGCGAGCGGTAATGGCATCCAAGGCTTCCTTATCGAAGGAAGGCATCTCGGGAAACATCTTCAGCGGTGCTTCGAATTCCCGAAAAGAAGGAGCGGAGCTTTTAATGAAGCATTTGGAGAGGATCTTAATTGCCAATCCCTTTGGAGTCAGTTTCAACTTCTTTTGATGATTCACTTTCGGTGAAACGTAATTGACGATCTCAACCTCATGTCCCATGTCCTCTAATGCATGATAAAGTGAACGCATTTGAAGCATTGCGCCTAAACTTGGAGCGTGTGGAAAAGTCAAAATTCCAATTTTCATAAATTCTCCTTATTTCTGTACCGTGGTTTCTTGTTTGTTCTCCCGTTTTGCAACCGAAACCGCCATCATGGAAACAAACAGCGGGAAGGTGTAGTTCAATGCGCCTGCGGCGGGAATGGTGGAAAACAGCAAAAACGTCACGACAAAGGGAACAAATCGGTACACTCCTCTTCCTTTTGCGGTTTGATTCGACAACACAAGAATCCGTCCGAACCACCAAACAAGAAATACCATACCGACCACACCGACACCGTACAGATAAAGCAAAGGCGCACAGTGGGTATTGTTGTTGTAAAGACCTCCTCCAAACAAGGTAGAAACAAGATTTTCACTCCAAACCGAGGCATGCTCGAAGATCAGATCAAACCTTCCATTGGCACCCATAATATCCGCCTCACTGAATCGGCGGGTAAAGCCCTCCACAACTTCCGGGAATAGTAACACAAAAAGGAGTACGGCAACTCCCGCTGCCACCGTAACACCCACAGCTCGTCCAATGTTGGTCTCGGTAAAGAGAGCTAACACCGCCCATATCACCAAAGCCAAAAGGAAGGTACGGGACAGACCGATCAAACAGATCGCAAGTGCCACCAAAAGGGCAATCAGCATCCATATTTTCCCCTTTTTCTCTCCCTTAGAGGTCAGAAAAAGATATCCGCAGGAAGCAAGCGCCATCACGTTCATACCATAAAAGTTGGGGTCAATGGTAGCGATCATCGCTTCCTCGCCAAGCTCCTCACCAAGCATTCCCGTATATCCCAGTCGGCTGGAGTCGCTCATCAGCTCGGCAAGAGTATAATATTGGAGCGTTGCCGCCAGCATGCTGACACCGACCACTGCCACACCAATGGAAAACGCCAAAATCACGGGTTTTACTTTTTCATATTGGAGGGTAGCCGACACAAAGAGCGCGAGCACCACAAAATCAATCGATCCAATCAAATGATAGACTGAAGTACTTCCCCATATCACGTTGGTGATTACAAGGTAAAGAGTCACAGCAATTGAAGCAAGAAAGAGCGAAAAATCCAGCTTGATCTTTCCTCTGACATATTCAAGCAGAAGGCGAAGCAAAAGCACCACGGAAATATAGTTTCCGGGCAATCCTACGTAAAGAGGAATCAAAAAAGCCGCAAATACCACGCTGTATTCTACCTTCAAGCAAAGCAGAGGAACTGCGGCAATCAACAAAAGAATGTATTTATTGACTTCTATTCCCGCCGTATCTCGCAACAGTACGCCGACTGCTATGAACAGTCCGAAAAGAACAACTACGACGGAACTGAATCGCTCCTTTTTTTCTTGATCAATCATCATGTATCCTCACACAAATTTTTAAATCCTTGAATCGCTTCCTCATTGGAAGCCACAAATACCGACTCGTCCTCGATACCGTGCCGACCCGAACGAACGATTTCCTCAATTGCGTTCCGCAATGCTTCGTCGGTGTTATCGCAAACCACTCCGATTTTCCGTTCCGTAACCATTTCGTCTGCCGACAAGGTTCTCGTAGACAACACAGCGGTCTTTACGGTCAACGCTTCATCAAAGACCATGGGCGCCGCCTCATGAAAGGAAGACACCAAAAGCCAATCGGCGTTCTTCATATAACGGGGAGAATTTACCTGCTCCCCTTCCAAAATTACGTAATCCTCCGCGGAAAGTTCCTTTATTTTTTCCTCAAGAGCCTTCTGTAAGGGTCCTCCTCCCACAATATGCCAACCAACATCATATCCCTCTTGATGCAATTTGGCAAAGGTATCCATACAACGAAAGAATCCCTTTTCCTCGCTGAGTCTTGCAACCGACACAAACGTCATATCGTGAGAGTAGCTAACAGGGTCACTCTCCGCCATACGACGAATGTCCTCGTATGCATGACAGTTTCGGACGACACAGATTTTTCCCCGAAGCTCTGGGATTACCGAGGCGACCCGCTCTCCCACGCTACGGGAGACACCTGCCACCGCATCAAATTGACGAAGCAGCTTTCGATTATAGGAGCAATCTCCCCCATAGGATGCGTAATCGCAATGAACAAACACTGCTTTTTTCTTAGCATTGACCCGATCGAGGACCAATTCTCCACCCATGTTGCAGAACATATTCTTGGGCATAGGGTGGGTATAGGAGATCGCCAGATCATATTCCCCCGGCACCTTCCCTGCCATTCTCGTCCAAAGCTTGGCAGCCAGCGGCTTGCAACCGCCTTTGGTCAGCACGGACAGTACGTTTCTGACAAGGTAATATTTGGTTCCCCGACTTTTCATTGCGGATGCCGAATTTTCGGACAGCTCGAGCATTCCCGAGGTGGGAAGAATATGCACGCTTTTGGGTACTTCTTCGAAAAAGCTACCTTTCTGATCAAAACAAAGAAGGCTCACGTCATACATACCGTCAATGCTTTTCAGAAGCTCCACCAGTGCCTTGGCGACGCCTCCTACGCGAAGCTGACCGATCACAAATAATATTTTTTTCATAGCGCGGAAAACATCCTCTCTACGTTTGTGTTCCAATCCATGTGTTCGGTATAATAGGCAAGGATCTTATCGGAACGGTTACCGAACACTCCCTCCGACATGGCAAGCAGTGCGCCTGTCCATTCCCCGTCTGTCTTGCAGATCATTCCCGTTTCATCCTTCTCTACGAACTGAACAAGACCGGGAAGATCGGATACGACCACGGGCTTGCCGTAGGAATAGGCGATGGGAATGACACCGCTCTGGGTGGCTTCGATATACGGAAGTACCACCGCGCGGCTATGGGAGAAGAGATATTTCATTTCTCCGTCTCCGATATATCGGTTGAGAAGAAGCACGTTTTCGCATTGTGCCGCTTCTTTCTTTTCGGTCTCGCTGAGCGCCCCGCTTCCCGCAATCACCAGCGGCAAGCACTGATCTTCAACGGGACGATAGGCACGGAGCAAATGCTCGATCCCCTTATACTTATCGATTCGTCCGAAGAACAGAAGGTATTCTCCCTGTCTTCCCGCTAATTCGGGAGGACAGATTTCCTCCTCGGCAGGAATGTGTGCGCCAAGGTTCATACACAGAGTATGATCCGCATATCGGGGAAAATTACGCTGAAATACCGAAAGGCTCTCAGAGGACAGCAAAACAAATTTATGTACTCTCTTATAAAAAGAACGGTTGATATATTTAACGTATTTGCGAAGGAGCCTTGTCCGCAGCCCCATATGATTGGTGGGGTGATATCCCCCCGCGTCGTGCATGGTCAAGAGCTGACGAATCCCGCGATTCTTGATCTTCAAGCCAACCTCGGAACAGATCACACTGTCGTCACAGTACAAGATATAATCGGGCTGCTCTGCCTCAATGCGTTTGGCAAGTGTCCGATAGGGAGTTTTATCCACTACACTTTTTATCTTTCGATAAAGCAATCGATCACCCTCAGGCACTTCTTTGACAGCAGTATCCTCTGCCGAGTCAGGTGCGCACACCTTTACTGAGAAACCAAGCTCCGAAAAGGTATGGTAGAGCTGAACGGTAAACTGAATGATCCCGCCTCCCGTATTCGCCGTCATAAGCACGATTTTCTTCATAAAACGCTCCGTGATTTTTTATTTTTGATACGCCCGAAGAATTTCCCCACAAAAGCCCTCGATGTCGGTAAGCGCTTCAGATTTTTTTGCGCACCCCTCTTTGAGTGTTGTGCGGAGAGGCTCATCCTCTATGACCTGCAACAATCGGGAAACAAGGATTTCATCCTCTTCGGACAGATATCCGTTCACACCGTCCTCCACCAGCTCCCGCATACCGTCGGCGGGAGTAGAAACGATGGGGGTTCCCAAGATCTGCGCCTCGATGGCGACCATGGGGGTTCCCTCAAAGCGAGAGGTCATCAAAAGTGCCTTGGCATCCCGGATCAGCCCCAAGGGCTTCGGGGTATAACCGAGATAATCAACCTGTTTTTCCAGCCCGTTTTCTTCAATATATTTCTTAACAAATGCCGCATAATCACCGTCACCGGCAATTGCCGCCCGAAACTCGGGGCGGCGGCGACAAGTTTCATGAAGAACCTTCATCAATCTTTCGGGATTCTTCTGATAAGACAAACGTCCGACATAAACCGCATCGTAGCTCGGGAAAGCGGGACTTTCCTCCGCTTTTGCAAGAGTCTCCTCGCGATTCATAACGTTATATAGCACACTGCTCTTTTTTTTCAGCACTCCGTGGAATTGAAATCCGGAGAAAGAGGAATTCGACACCCAAAAAATATGGGAATACCGTCCGGATCGAAGGGTCCATACAAGATTTTTAAGCATCATGGAAAATCCCTTGTTGTTGTTCACGTGCATATGTACCACAATGGGGATCTTTTTGGTCGCCATCGCCGCCATCAAAGAGGCAGAGCGATCATGGGCATGAATTACATCGGGTTTCACCTTTTCAACCACACGGGCAACCTCTTCCTTCGTGATTGCAGTCAAGGGCTCAAAGGCAATCTCGCGATCGGAAAGAGCGTCACGGATCTGTCCGTCACGGCTGGCATAGACCGATTCGATGCCTTGTTTCTTCATATGCGTGATGATCTGGCATACCACGTTCTCCGCGCCCGAATAACGGTTGCTCTGCAAAATATGTAAGACCTTCATTAAAAAAATCCTTTCAATCCTTCAATACGTCGGCGTAAATGTCAGCGATCTCCTTTTTCACCACGGAAATATCATATCCTTTAATGGTTTCTAAGTTGCTCTCTCTCATAGCCATTCTCAGCTCAACATCCTCGGCAATCTTAGAAATTGCCTCGGCAAACCCATCGGAATCGGTGGCGCCACGAAGGTATCCGCCCAAACCGTCCTCGATCAAATCGATGTTGCCACGAATGTTAGATGCCACGCAAGGCAGTCCGCTTGCCATCGCCTCCATCATGGAACGAGGCAACCCCTCCTGCTTCGTAGTGAAAAGAAACACATCCGCGGCAGAGAGCAGCTCCTTAATATCGGTGCGGAAGCCAAGGAAATGAATCTGCTCGGATACACCGAGAGATTCTGCCAATGCCTTCAGTTCATCAAGCTGAGGACCTTTTCCGCAAATAAAATATTGCAGCTTCGGATTTTTTGCCTTGGCAACGGCTTCAATCGCCGTTACGTAATTCTTTCTTGCCACCAGATCTCCCATGGAGATGAGCATGATCTGATCCTCGGCAAGAGAAAGCTCTTCTCTCTTTTCCGTGCGCTTGTCGCTCATTCCCACATAATCGCAAAGATTGATGCCTACTCCGTGGACAAAATAAACCTTTCCACCCTTGCGAAGTCTAAATTTTTTCGCCGCCTCGTAGTCCTCTTGGTTCATCGTGATGATCGCATCGGTATGATGTGCCATCCATTTCTCCGCCCATTTGAAAAGCGTACGGTTTATAAGAGGAGCTCCTTTATAAAAGTGGAAGCCGTGCGCGGTATAAATGATCTTCTTCACCTTTTTCTTTCTGCCCGCCAAACGTCCCACAAGACCGCCCACGGGAGTATTACAGTGAATGACCTCCACGTTTCCCTCGTCGATCACTCGGCAAAGGTTCTTATACGCAATTTTGTTGTCACCGAACGCCGTAATGCTGCGATAGGTATGAGCGTCAAACGGAATCACCGGCATCTCACAGGCAATATCCCGAGGATTCTTTCGATTGACCCCGTAATAAACCTCGTAACCATGGGAAAGCGCAGCCTCCATACAAGGACAGCTTACGTTAGACGGCTTCAATGGTTCACGGCTTTCATATTTCTCTTGATTTGGTTTGGTCCCATTGGATATAAACACGTATCCTGCCATTTTCCTACCTCTTTACTTATTGTCTTCCTGTTCCTCGGCAACCGTCTTTTTGACCGACAATGCCTCCAGCTTTCCGATATACATGGCGATCAACCCAACAACAATAGCACTGCAGCCAAGAACGATCACCCATGGATAATACTGCTGATAGAGGAACACAGAGATCTTTTCTCCCCATTCCCCGCCCATAATCAGCGCAACCACGAAAGGAATCAACGGCAAAAGCCCCGCAAAGAAGGACACCGTCATCATGATCCCATATATTTTATTCGATATCGTATATAGTTTTTTTCTCATGCTACGTCCTCCTTAGCCAATCAAGCCCCAAATCGGAAGCAATTCGAGAAGAATTATTACCGAAAGGAGGTAGTGAAGTCCCACCCAAATCATACAGTTCACCAGCGTTGGCTTTAATTCCGCCTGAGCAATTCCCATTCCCGTATACACACAGGCACAGTACGGAGGTGTTACACCGTGCATCGCGCCGCAAATACAAGGAAGCATTGCTGCCGCAAGCATGGGGTTGGTGCCTGCCGTCGCCAGAATGGAGATAATAACACC
>JAZOQX010000068.1:0-36379 GCA_045656325.1 Eubacteriales bacterium | reverse complement strand
ACCGATGCGATGGCATCGGTTTTTCTTTTTTATCGAAAAGAGATGGGATTCGAAGGCGGAGCGGGAGTGAATGACACCACGGTGTGGTGTCAGAGCCGCGTAGTGACCGAGCCCGCAGACGAGAGGAATCAAAGGGTGTCTTGACTTTTTCGGAGGACGGCGGTATAATATACTCAAAAAACATAGGAATTTGTAAAAAATGTTACTTACGAGAGATAAAGGCTTTTATAGAAATTTCTTTTCACTTTGCTGCGTTTTGGTGCTGAATAACGTCATCATTCTCGGTGTCAATCTTGCCGATAATATTATGCTGGGAAATTTCAGCGAGGCGGCTCTTTCGGGCGCTTCCGCGTGCAATCAGCTTCAGTTTATTTTTCAGCAGCTGATCGTGGGAATCGGAAATTGTATGGTGATGATGGGAAGCCAGCATTGGGGGCAAAAGAATACAGCCGCCATCAAGAAGCTGGCAAACGGCGCGCTGATCTGCGGTCTTTTGATCGGCGGGATCATGTTTTTGCTTGCTTCGATGATGCCCCGTCAGCTTTTGATGATATTTACCGACTCCGAGCCGTTTATTGAAGAGGGCGTTCGCTATCTGAATATCATCAAATACACCTATCCCGTGTTTGCGCTTACCAATATTCTTCTGGCAACCCTCCGAGCCGTGGAAAGCGTCCGTATCGGCTTTTTGGTATCCTTGTTCACGCTGGTTACCAATATCTCGCTCAACTACGTTCTCATTTTCGGCAGACTTGGATTTCCCGCAATGGGAAGCGAGGGAGCCGCCATCGCAACCCTGATCTCCCGCGTGGTAGAATTGCTCGTGGTCGTTGCCTACGTGGCGTTTTTCGATAAAAAGATGAGCTGGAAACTCAGAGAGCTTGGCAAAATGGAGCTTCCGCTCTTTAAGGTCTTCCTGGTTACGGCGCTTCCTCTGATCGTGTGCGACGGACTGTTCGGCGTTTCCACCGCGCTTCAGACCGCGATCCTCGGTCACATGAACGACGCGGCGATCTCAGCCAATTCGGTAGCGTCCACCCTCTTTCAGCTGCTCAAGGTCGCCAGCATCGGAAGCGCGGGAGCCGCTGCGGTCATCATCGGCAAGACCATAGGAGAGGGACGGATCGACAAAACCAAGGAATACGCCAAGACCATGCAGATCATATTTTTGGGGATCGGCATCCTGACGGGGCTCTCTCTGTTTCTGCTTCGCACCCCCATTATTGCGGCGTATCAGATCAGCGACGAGGCAAAGGAATTGGCAAACGGATTTTTGCTCGTGCTTTCGGTGACGGGAATCGGTACGGCGTATCAGATGCCGACCAATACGGGGATCGTGCGCGGCGGAGGGGATGCCAAATACGTGCTTCGAATGGATCTTATCAGCATTTGGGGAATCGTGCTTCCGCTCTCCTTTCTTGCGTCGTTCGTGTTCCGTTGGCATCCCGTAGCGGTCATTGCCTGTCTCAATGCCGATCAGGTGTTCAAGGCAATTCCCGCCGTGATCAAATGCAATCGCTTCCGTTGGATCAAAAGGCTGACCTGAAAGGACCAAGGCTTCCAAAAAAATTATTTCGCGGTGAAACGGTTGAAAAAAGAGGAAATGTGTGATATAATATCTTCAACGACTTTATGAAAGAGGTTTTTATGTTGGATTCGATCGTATCATGGCTCAACGATGCCTTATACACCTACGTGCTGATCATCCTGCTGGTGGTGGCAGGTCTTTGGTTCACCATTCGCACCCGCTTCGCGCAATTCCGCCTGCTCGGGGAGCAGTTCCGCTCTCTGAAGGGCAAGCCCAAGGACGGGAAGGGAGTTTCCTCCTTTCAGGCGCTGATGGTCTCCACCGCCTCCCGCGTGGGAACGGGAAATATCATCGGTGTATCCACGGCCCTCTGCCTTGGCGGCTTTGGCTCGGTGTTCTGGATGTGGGTTATCGCCCTCATCGGAGGAGCCAGCGCACTGGTGGAAAGCACCTTGGCGCAGATCTTTAAGAAGAAGGGCGAGAACGGATGCTACGGCGGTCCCGCCTACTACATTCAGGCGGCGCTTCACAGCCGCAGTCTTGGCATCGTGTTTGCCATCTTTTTGATTCTTACCTACGGCTTCGGCTTCAATATGCTGGCTTCCTATAACCTCCAATCCACCTTTTCCGCCTATGGATTCTACGACGCGCTTACGGTAAACGGAGCAAATCTGATGCCTTGGATCATCGGTCTTTTGCTTGCCGTGCTCGTGGGTATCTGTCTCTTTGGCGGAGGGAAGCGCATCGCTCAGGTTTCGGGTGTGCTGGTTCCCATTATGGGTCTTGCCTACGTGTTGGTTGCGCTGGTGATCGTTGCGATAAACGTGACGAGTCTGCCCTCGGTGTTCGGCAGGATCTTTTCCGAGGCGTTTGACCTTCAGGCGATCTTTGGCGGATTTACAGGCTCCTGCGTTATGTATGGAATCAAGCGCGGTCTTTTCTCCAACGAGGCGGGCGTTGGCTCCGCACCCAATGCGTCTGCCGCCGCAGAGGTGGATCACCCTATCCAGCAGGGACTTGTGCAGATTCTTTCCGTGTTCCTTGATACCATTCTCGTTTGCTCGGCAACGGCGTTTATGTGTATGTGCTCGGGTGTAGAGCCCTCCGCGGAGCTGTCGGGCGCGCCCTACGTACAGGAATCCCTGTCCACAACCCTCGGTTGGTTCGGACCCGTGTTTATTACGGCCGCCATGGTTTTGTTTGCCTTTACGACCTTGCTCGGCAACCTGTTCTACGTGGATCAGTGCCTGTTCTTTATTTGCAAACGGGAGCCTACCAAGGCGATCCGCTACACCAGCTACGTGATCGCGTCTCTCGTGATCTTCGTGGGAGCGGGACTTTCCGCCGATCTGCTCTGGGGTATTGCGGATATTACCATGGGTGCCATGGCTCTGATCAATATTCCCGTCATTTTGATCCTCGGAAGGTATGCGTTCCGAGCCTTAAAGGATTACGAAAAGCAAAAAAAGGAAGGAAAGAGTCCCGTGTTCTACGCGAAAAATATCGATCTTCCTTACGATACCGATTACTGGAAATAAGAAAATGCGATTTTGCCGCGGATCTGTGTGAATTTTACACGGATTCGCGGCTTTTTTTCGCAAAAATCTCTTGAAAAAATTAAGGCTTTGCGGTATAATTATATATTAGAGTATTATAACTATTTTTGAAGAAAGTTATTTCCGAAAGGAGAAATGCCGTGTATTTAAAATCACTGGAGCTTCAGGGCTTCAAGTCCTTTCCCGACAAAACGAAGCTGACCTTCGAGGGGGGAGCTACCGTCATCGTCGGACCGAACGGAAGCGGAAAATCGAATATTTCCGATGCCATGCGTTGGGTACTGGGAGAGGTGTCCTCCAAGAGTATTCGCGGAACCAAAATGGAGGATATCATCTTCGGAGGAGCCGATAGCCGCCGCCCCATGGGCTATGCGGAGGTGTCGGTTACCTTTGATAATTCGGGAATACTCGGAAGACTGGATTGCCCCTATGACGAGGTGACGGTTACCCGTCGGTACTACCGCTCGGGAGAGAGTGAATATTATATTAACCGTCGGGCGTGCCGTTTGCGCGATATTTACGAAATGTTTATGAATACAGGTGTCGGACGGGACGGATATTCCATCATCGGGCAGGGAAAGATCGCCGAGATCATTTCCCGCAAGAGCGACGAGCGAAGAAGCATCTTTGAGGATGCGTCGGGTATTGCCAAATACCGTCACAAAAAGAGCGAGACCGAGAGACGCTTGGCGGCGACCGAGGACAATATGACCCGTATCAACGACGTTTTCTTGGAGGTTGCCGCGCAGGTCGAGCCTCTTGCCAAGGAGGCGGAGAAGGCGAAAAAGGCGCTGGAGCTTTTGGACACCAAGAAGCGGGTAGACGTGCAGCTTTGGCTCTACGACACCGAAAAGCTTCGGTCGGATCTCTCCAAATGCGAGGAGAGCTTCCGCAACGCCGAGTTTGATCTCAACACCGCCGACGATTCGGTGCGCGCCTTGGAGGTGCAGAACGAAAAGCTTTTTGAGATCTCCCAGTCGAATCAGACCGAATCGGAGAATCTGCTCCGTGAGATCCGTATGCAGACCGAGATCAATCATACTCTGGATAGTGAGTACAGGATCACCGAGACCAATATTCAGCATACGGGCGAGATGATCGCCGCCGCTGAGGGCGCGAGGGAATCGGCGAATAAATCGGTGCTTTCCGAGGAGAACGCTGCTCGTGAGCGCGCACTCAGAATGTCGGCGCTGGAGCAGGCGTTGGCAGAGCGGGAGAGGGAGCGCGAGGAGGCGCAGAAGAATCAAAACGCCGCTACCGAGGAGGCAAGGGGACTGGAGTTCGATCTGGACCGAGCCCTGTCGGATATCCGCGCGTTGGAGGCAGAGCTGGCAAGCGTAGATGCCCGCATTTCCATGATCGAAAATACCAAAAATACCGATTCGGATAAAAACAGCGCCGTGCTTCGGGAGATCGAGGGATACGAGCGCCGCTCCGAGGAAATGAAAGAGCAGTGCGCTTCGGTTCGCGCAACCGTTGAGGACTATGAGCGAACGGGAGCGGAGGCGGATCGTGAGCTGCAGAGCATTGGCAATACGCTGGCGGATCTCTATCGCCAACGTCATGACGACAACGAGGACCTGACCGCTCTGCGCCTGAGACGGGATTCGGCGCAGCAGAGAATCGATACCTTCAAGACCATGGAGCAGCAGCTGGAGGGATACTCGGGAGCCGTCCGCTTCGTGATGAAAAAATATGCCGAGAAGGCGATCACCGATCGCTTTGGCGCGCCCTGCGGAAAAATTTACGGACCACTCTCCACGGTCATCAACGTGGAGGACCGTTATATTACCGCCATTGAGACTGCCCTCGGACCCAACCTTCAGCATATCGTGGTGGAGGACGAGAGTGTAGCCAAGGCGGCAATGTTTGCCTTGAAAAAGGCAGAGGCGGGCAGAGCCACGTTCTTCCCCCTCAGCTCGATGCACGGGCAGACCATGACCCCCGAAATGAAGGAAGCAATGGGCTTCGAGGGATATATCGCCGTTGCCGACGAGCTGGTCGGCTCGGATCGGAAATTTTCACAGATCCTGTCGGGTCTGTTGGGCAGAACCCTCGTATTTGATACCGTGGATCACGCCACGGCAATGGCAAGGAGCCTTCATTACCGTGTGCGCGCCGTCACGCTGGACGGTCAGCAGATCAACGTAGGCGGTTCCTTTACGGGCGGCTCGGTCCGTCAGAACGGAAATATCCTCGGCAGAGCGGGCGAGATCAAGCGTCTGGAGGCCGAGGTTGCCGACATGGAAAAGAAGATCGCCTCCGCGGCATCCGCTCTCAAGAAGCTGGGAGAGAAGATTGCCGACAAGGAGGAGGATAAGGACAACGTCGAGCAAAAAATCAGCCTGATTAAGGTCATGAAGGACTCCGAGCAGGTCAGATTGGAGCAGCTCAGCGCAAAGCTGGATGCCAACGAGGCGTTGATCGAAAAGCTTCGCGCCGACTACGAGGATCTGCTTCGCGCAGGCGAGCGATACGAGGAGGATCGCCGCGACCTCTTGGCAAGACAGACCGCTCTTTCCACCCAAATCAGCGAGATCGGTGCCGCGAGAGCCGACATGGACGTTCGCAGAAACGAGGCGTTGGATCGAAAGACCGAGGCAGAGGCGAGAGTCACCGCCGTCATCATTGCCGTCAACGAGCTTCGCAAGGATCGGGAGACCGAGGAGCGATTGGCAGAGGAGGCGGATCGGCGAATGGGTGCGTTCCTTGAAGCGAGAGACGAGCAGGAACGCCGTATTTCGGAGCTTCGGGAGCGGATCAAGGAGCTTGAGGGATCCATGGCGGAGAATCGGGAAAGCTACCGAGTCGGCTGTGAGATGCTGGACGAGCTGAACGAGAAACGTTCCAAGGTGGAGGAGGGCAACGCCGAATT
This sequence comes from Eubacteriales bacterium, assembly GCA_045656325.1. Taxonomy (GTDB): domain Bacteria; phylum Bacillota; class Clostridia; order Oscillospirales; family CAG-272; genus HGM12713. The sequence continues at coordinate 30,420 of JAZOQX010000068.1, read as the reverse complement.
TCAGAAGAAGTTGGCTGCCGTCAACGCGAAAATGAAGGAAAAGCTTCAGCAAAAGGAGCTGATCTTCAAGGAATATACCCGTTACGAAAACCGTTTGGCAAATCTCCGCGCCGAGCAGGATAAGCTTTCCTCCCGTCTGTGGGATGAGCACGAGCTGACCCGAGCCGAGGCAATGGCGCTGGGCTATCCCGCCTTGGATGCCCAGACCCGCGGGGAAGCGGCGGCAAAGCAGACCGAGTGCCGCAATAAGCTCCGAGTCCTCGGAAACGTGGATCTGGACGCGGTGAATAAATACAAGGACGTCAAGACAAGATATGATTACATGGAGGGGCAGATCAAGGATCTGGAGGCTGCCCGCGACGACCTGACGGGGATCATCCGTCAGCTAGAGGGAGAGATGGAGACCGCCTTCATTTCCTCCTTCAACCAGATCAATGAGAATTTCAATCGGGTATTCGCAGAGCTGTTCGGCGGTGGAAGCGCCGAGATCACCCTGTCCGATCCCGAAAACGTGCTGGAAAGCGGCATTGAGATCAAGGCGGCACCTCCCGGAAAGATCATCAAGAATCTGGTGCAGCTTTCGGGCGGAGAGCAGGCGTTCATTGCCATCGCCCTCTTCTTTGCCATTTTGCAGGTGAACCCCACGCCCTTCTGTATTCTCGATGAGATCGAGGCGGCGCTGGACGAGGTGAACGTGGCGCGATTCTCGGAGTACATCAAGCGGTACGCCAGCGGAACGCAGTTTATACTGATTACCCACCGCAGAGGTACCATGGAGGCGGCAAACCGCCTGTACGGCGTGACCATGCCCGAGCGAGGAATTTCCAAGGTGCTTGAGCTGGACGTGAATGATATTTCTAAGAAAAAGGGAGACGACTGGGATGGCATTTTTGGATAAATTGAAATCGGGTCTTTCCAAGACGAAGAATGCGATCTTCGGACAGATCGACGAGGTGCTGAAGGCGTTCGTCCGCGTGGATGAGGACCTTCTGGACGAGCTGGAGGAGCTTCTTATCATGTCCGACGTGGGAGTGAATGCCACCGAGGAGATCATGGAGCAGCTTCGGGATGACGTGAAGGAAGGACGCCTAAAGGAAAAGGAGCAGGTCGTCGATGCCTTGAAGAGGATTCTTACGGGCATGATCGGAGAGGGAGAGGAGCTGAATCTCTCCACCTCCCCCGCCGTGGTGCTGGTGATTGGCGTGAACGGCGCGGGAAAGACCACCTCCATCGGAAAGATCTCCAATCGGCTGATTGCCAAGGGAAAGCGCGTGGTCGTGGCGGCAGCGGATACCTTCCGCGCGGCGGCGATCGATCAGCTGGCCGTGTGGTGTGAGCGATCGGGCGCGGAGCTTGTCCGTCAGAACGAGGGAAGCGACCCTGCGGCGGTGGTGTTCGATGCCATCAGCTATGCCAAGAGGCGGCAGGCGGACGTGCTGATCATTGATACGGCGGGACGGCTGCACAACAAGAAAAACCTGATGAACGAGCTGGCAAAGATCAACCGCGTGATCGAGAGAGAGCTTCCCGATGCCGCAAGAGAGAATCTTTTGGTTCTGGATGCCACCACGGGGCAGAACGCCATTCTGCAGGCAAAGGAATTTCGCAACGCCGCCGACATTACGGGGCTGATTCTCAATAAGCTGGACGGAACCGCCAAGGGGGGGATCGTGATTTCCATTAAAAAGGAATTGGATATTCCCGTCAAGTTTATCGGCGTAGGCGAAAAGATCGACGATATGCAGGAATTTGACAGCGAGGAGTTTGTCAAGGCATTGTTTGAGTAATCCCTTGCGAAAAAAAGGAGAAGACGATGAAACTGGTTTTGGCATCCCGCAATAAGCACAAGATCGAGGAGTGGCAAGCCACCCTCGGAAAATACGTGGACGGGGTAGAGATCCTGTCTCTGGACGAGGTTGGCATTTTCGGAGAGATCGAGGAAAACGGAGCCACCTTTGAGGAAAACGCCTTCATCAAGGCCCGCGCCGCGGCAAAAAGCGGATATTTGAGCGTGGGAGAGGATTCGGGACTTTCCGTGAATGCGCTTGGCGGCGAGCCGGGCGTGTACTCCGCCCGCTATGCGGGGGAGCATGGCAACGACCGCGCCAACAACGAGCTGCTTTTGAAGAAGCTGGAGAAGGAGAACGACCGATCCGCAAGCTTCGTTTGTACCATTGCGCTCGTTGATCCCCAGGATCCCGACGGGGACCGTTGCTTCCGAGGAGAGACTGCGGGAGTCATTTTAAGGGAATATCGCGGTGAAGGAGGCTTTGGCTACGATCCGCTCTTCCTCTACGAGCCCACGGGCAAGACCTTTTCGGAAATGAACGGAGCGGAGAAGAACGCGGTGTCTCACAGAGGACGCGCCATCGAGGCGTTTGGCGCCTATCTGCGGAAATTAAAGGAAATAAAATAAAAAAGAGAATCGCATGAGATGCGAGTTAAAGAGGAATTCTATGATTACATCCAAGCAAAGAGCATACCTTCGGGGACTTGCCAACGGCATTCCCACCATTATGCAGATCGGAAAGGGCGGGATCGGAGAGAATCTGATCAAAACCGTTTCCGATGCCCTTGAGGCGCGGGAGCTGATTAAGCTCGGTGTCCTTGAAAACAGTATGGAGACTCCCCGCGAGGTGGCGGATGCGCTGTCGGCGGCGACCGACTCCGACGTGGTCGGCGTGATCGGCAGAAAGATCATTCTCTACCGCGAATCGGTCAACCATAAGAAGATCGAGCTATGACGGGCATGAACGGCATGGATATGCTCCGCGTGGGAATTTACGGAGGAACCTTTGCCCCCATTCACAACGGACACGTGGCGGCGGCAAAGGCGTTTATGGAGCAGATGAAACTGGACTACCTCTTCATCATTCCCACCTATCTGCCTCCCCATAAGCAGATCGATCGGTCGGACGATCCCACATTCCGGCTGAAAATGTGTGAGCTTGCCTTTGAGGGCGTGGACGGCGTGGTGATCTCCGACGCGGAGATTCTCCGAGGAGGAAAAAGCTACACCTACGACACCCTGAGGGAGCTGCAAAGGGAAAATACCCGACTGTTTCTTCTGTGCGGTACCGACATGGTTCTGACCTTCGATCAGTGGTATCGCTTTGAGGATATCTTCAAAATGTGCTATCCCGTGTACGTGCGGAGAGAAAACGACGCGCTGCTGGGTAACCGCGTGGTGGCGAAGATCACCGAATACTATCAAAAATACGGAGTCATGTTCCGACGGATCGTCACCGATCCCATTCCCCTGTCCTCCACGGAGATCCGACGGGCGGTCAAGGAGGGAAGAGACATCTCCTCCATGGTTCCCGCAGGTGTCGAGCGGTTCATTCGGGAGCATGGACTGTATAGGGAAGAGGTGAACGCATGATTACCGAAGGGATGCTGGATGAGCTGAGGACGGCTCTTGACGAAAAAATGTCCGAAAAACGCTACCGCCACACCGTGGAGGTAGAGAAAATGGCTGCCCGCCTTGGCGCAATGTACGCGCCCGATCGGATTCCCATGCTTCGGGGTGCGGCGCTGCTGCACGATATTACCAAGGAATATAAGACCGAATACCAGCTCATGCTTTGCGCGAGATACGGATTGACGGTAACGAAGGAGGACCTGTTCGCGCCCAAGACCCTTCACGCAAAGACGGCGGCGGCGGTTATTCCCGAGGAATACCCCGCCTTTGCCGAGGAGGAGCTGATCACCTGCGTTCGTTATCATACGACGGGACGAAAGGATATGACCCTTTCCGAGAAACTCTTGTATTTGGCGGATTATATCGATCTGTCGAGAAGCTTTGAGGACTGCGTGCGTCTGAGAAATTATTTCTTTGACGCTCATCCCGAGGAAATGGACGAAAACGCGCGGCTGGCGCATTTGCGGGATACCCTTATTTTGTCCTTTGATATGACCGTGAAGGGGCTTCTCGCCGAGGGAACGCCGATCAGCTCCGATAGCCTTGAGGCAAGAAACGGGCTGATTGTCGAACGGCTTTCCGAGGAGAGATAAGGGCGCTCTGCCGATACATATTGAGTTTTCGATATGAATTTGGCAAAGGAGCGCTTCCATGAGTCTCTTAGAAAAGAATAAACGAATCAAACCGTCTTCCTATCCGTGGATATGGGGGATAGGAATCCTAATGCTGTGTGTTCTGCTGTTTGGCATGACGCGATCGGACGGGAAGACCGAGTCCTCACAAACGTTGCCCGCCGACGGCGCGCCTTTGGGGTGCGTCCGCATTTTGGTGGCGGCAAAGGACCGTACCTCGGGACTATCGGATGTGATGATGCTCCTGTCCCTCGATCGGGACAGAGGAACGCTTTCGGTTTTGCAGATTCCCAGAGACACCTACGCCAATTTTAACAACGGCTCCTATCGGAAGATCAACGGCGCGCCCACCGCGCTGGGAGGAATGTCCGAGCTTCGGGAGGTCATGGAGGAAGCGTTGGGGCTTACCATCCATCACTACGTGCGTCTTGGCGCCGATTCCTTTCAAAAGGGCGTAGATGCGCTTGGCGGGGTAGAGATCACCCTGCCCGAGTCTATGGATTACGAGGATCCCGCACAGGGACTTTCGATCCATCTGGAAAAGGGAACGCAGATCCTTGACGGAGAAGCGGCGGAGTGGTTCGTCCGTTACCGCGCGGATTACGTGCAGGGCGATCTCGGACGGCTGGATGCCCAAAAGCTCTTTCTCGCGGCATTGGCAAGGAAAGCGCTGGAGGGAAGATCCCCTATGAAGCTGGTGCGTCTGGCAACGGCGATGCTCACGGACGTGGAGACCGATCTCGGCTTTTCCAATCTTTTGATGCTGGCAAGGTCGTCCATGGAGCTTTCCTCGGAATCGATTTTCTTCGTGACCGCGCCGGGCTCCGACGTGTGGGGAAAAAGCGGAGGCTCCTATTACGTCCTGTCCGCAAAGGCAATGGAACGGCTGCTGACCAGCCACTTCGGCAAGACGGAGGAGGGCTTTGACCCAAAGGGCTATTTTCTGAACCGAGAGAACGCGGATTTTTACAGAATTTATGAATCGGATGCCGACTTCCGCATCGTATCCTCCAAGGAGATCGAGGAGGAGGGGGCGGCGATCCCAAGAACCTGAAAAGAAGAAGGAAAGCTATTGACAAAACAGAGGTTTTGCATTAAAATAATAAACGTGTACTTTGAAGAAAGGTTGGTGTTTGGATATGGATCAGATCCAAAACGTGCAGGAGACGCTTCCGTCTCTGGAGCAGGCATCGCCCCGCGAGCTGGCAGAAGCCATCGCCGAGGTGCTGGACTTCAAAAAGGGAAGAGATATTAAGGTGCTTTGCGTGGAGGGAAAAACCGAGATCGCCGATTATTTCGTGCTTTGCACGGGAAATACGGGAACGCAGATCAAGGCGCTGGCGGACGAGGTCGAGTATAAGATCGGCTTGCGCGGCGTGACACCCTATCAGGTAGAGGGACGGGACAACAACACGTGGCTTCTGGTGGATTACAGCAACGTGATCGTCCACATTTTTAACCGCGAGGCAAGAGAATTTTATAATTTGGACAAGCTTTACGGAGATTGATCTCCTGAAAATAGCCGAAAAACAGAAGAAAGAAGAAGTGACATGAAATACGATTACACATCCATTGAACAGAAATGGCAAAAGATCTGGGAGGAGAAGAAGGCGTTCGAGGCGGAGGATCACTCCGATAAGCCCAAATTCTTCGGTCTGGTTGAGTTTCCCTATCCCAGCGGATCGGGAATGCACGTGGGACATATCAAGGCGTATTCGGGTCTGGAGATCGTCAGCCGCAAGAGAAGAATGCAGGGCTATAACGTCCTGTTCCCCATCGGCTTTGACGCGTTTGGACTTCCCACCGAGAACTCTGCGATCAAATTTAATACCCACCCCAGAATCCTGACCGATGCCAATATTGAAAAATTTACGGGACAGCTGAAAAGGGTAGGCTTTTCCTTTGACTGGACCCGTACCATCGATACCACCGACGAAAACTATTACAAGTGGACCCAGCATATTTTCCTTGAGCTTTTCAAGAACGGACTGGCGTTCCGCGATACCGCCCTCGTAAACTACTGTCCCCATTGTAAGGTGGTGCTTTCCAACGAGGACTCTCAGGGAGGTAAGTGCGATATCTGTCACAACGATATCGTGCAGAAATCCAAGGACGTATGGTATCTCCGTATTACCAAGTACGCGGATCGTCTGCTTGCGGGACTTGAAAACGTGGATTATCTGCCGCAGGTCAAGCAGCAGCAGGTCAACTGGATCGGAAAATCCACGGGTGCCTTCGTCAACTTTAAGGTGGACGGAAGCGACGAGACGCTGCGGATCTACACCACCCGTCCCGATACCCTCTTCGGCGTGACCTTCATGGTTATCGCTCCCGAGCATCCCATGCTGGAGCGCTTGGAGGGAAAAATTACCAATATGGACAGGATCAAGGCGTACCGCGAGGAATGCGCCAAGAAGACCGAGTTCCAGAGAACGCAGCTCAATAAGGACAAGACGGGCGTGAAGATCAAGGGCATTTGGGGAATCAACCCCCTCAACGGAAAGAAGATTCCGATCTATGCCGCGGACTACGTAATGATGGGCTACGGAACGGGTGCCATCATGGCAGTACCCGCCCACGACGAGCGTGACTATGAGTTCGCCAAGAAATTCGGCATCGACATCATCGAGGTCATCAAGGGAGGCAATATCGAAGAGGCCGCCTATACGGGCGACGGCGAGATGATCAACTCCGATTTCCTCAACGGCTTTACCAACAAGAAGGACTCCATCAAGCGAGTGATCGAGTATCTGGAGGAAAAGGGCATCGGCGAGGAGGGCGTGCAGTTCAAGATGAAGGACTGGGCGTTTAACCGTCAGAGATATTGGGGAGAGCCGATCCCGATCGTACATTGCCCGCATTGCGGCATGGTTCCCGTACCCGAGGAGGAGCTTCCCCTCCGTCTGCCTCCCGTGAAGGAATTTGCTCCCGGTGAGGGCGGTGAAAGCCCCTTGGCGCGTATTGAGGAGTTCGTGAACTGCAAGTGTCCCGTCTGCGGCAAGGATGCCAAGCGGGAGACCGATACCATGCCCCAGTGGGCAGGATCCTCTTGGTACTTCTTGCGCTACGTGGACCCGAAGAACGACCAATGTCTGGCGGATCCCGAAAAGCTGAAGTATTGGATGCCCGTTGACTGGTACAACGGAGGCATGGAGCACGTGACCCGTCACATGATCTATTCCCGCTTCTGGCACAAGTTCCTTTACGATATGGGCGAGGTCAATACCGAGGAGCCTTACGCGAAGAGAACGGCGCAGGGATTGATTCTCGGACCCGACGGCGAAAAGATGTCCAAGTCCCGCGGAAACGTGGTGGACCCCAATGAGGTGGTGGACCAGTACGGCGCGGACGTGCTTCGTGTATACATTCTCTTTATGGGAGACTACGGCGCGGCAGCGCCTTGGTCGGATAGCAGCGTCAAGGGCTGTAAGAGATTCCTTGAGCGCATTGCCGATCTGCCCGAAATGGTCAAGGGTACGGGCGCTTCCTCCGATAAAATGGAGCGTCTCTTCCATAAGACCATGAAGAAGGTCACCAACGATATCGAGGATATGAAGTTCAATACCGCTATCGCGGCAATGATGACCCTCGTCAACGAGATTCACGACTTCGGCTCTCTGACTGCCGACGAATTGTCGATGCTTGTCAGAATGCTTTGCCCCTTTGCGCCCCACCTCTCGGAGGAACTGTGGGAGGGACTGGGTCATAAGGACCTCTGTTCCTTGGCAAAATGGCCCGAATACGACGAGGCAAAGACCGTGGATAACACGGTAGAGATCGCCGTACAGATCAACGGTAAGGTGCGCTCCACCATTCAGATTCCTATGAATTGCCCCAAGGAAGATGCCATTGCGCTGGCAAAGGCAGACGAGCGGGTGCAGGCGGCGCTGGGGGGAAAGACCATCGTCAAGGAGATCGCCGTTCCCAATAAGATCGTGAATATCGTTGTACGATGAGGACGCGGTCGCTTTTGGAAAACCACCTCCGCTTCGCTCCGGGGCATGAACTTGCAGTTCATGCTGCTCCGCAAAAACTTTTATACAAAATAGGTTTTAGAGACAAACCTTTCTATTCCTTGTGTAAGGAATAAGATATTGTTTTTTCTCTAAGGTAGAGATTCTCGGCGCCTTTAGCGCCGCCGAGAATCTCTTTTTATTTAATTTTAAAAAAATTAAAATCCGCGGTGGCGCTAAAGGCGCCGCGGATTTTTTCATTAGAAAGAAAGTATAAAATTTAAGCTAATACAAGCAATAGGAAGGTGTGTCCCCCTAAGCCAAATTTGTAATAAAAGTTTTGCGCCGCTTTTTTCAAAAGCGGCATAAAACCTCATCCCAACTAATTCTTATACACAAATCAAATTCAGATCCCAAGCGGGCACGTAAGGATAACGACGGAGGTAAAGACGGTAGGAAGGCTCTATGCGGTGGATCTGCAAGGGGAGGGCGAAGATATCCTCGCTTCGGTGATAGGCGGAGATCAAAAGGCGGGGGTGATGCTTGCGAATGGTATCCGCGGATCCGTAGAGTGCTTCCTTTTCCGCGCCCTCCACGTCGTATTTTACGTAATCCACGGACGCTCCGTCCAGAATCGAATCCAAGGAGAGGGCGGGGACCTCTATCTGCTTTCCTTTGGCGAACGCGCCCGCGTTCCGATTGCCCGAATCAGCAAAGGAGAGGGTCGTATTCTCCGACCATGCGGCGGCGTGAACGGCATTTACGTGGGGGGCGGTCAGCGTTCCCGAAAAATCCGACAGTTTACGGAAATTGCGGCGGTCTGGCTCCATGGCGGTAACGTAGGAAAGCATGGGGGCATAGGTCATCAGCTCTCGGATGGTGTCGCCGTTATACGCGCCCAGATCGGCGGCGCGTTGGATCGAATCGGCTTGTAAAAGCGAGCGATAGACCTCGTCCTTGGAGGAAACGGCGTTTCTGAGATGGGCGATTCGCCCGTCTAACTTATAGGCAAGCACCTCGCGATAGATGCGCTTCGATTCCTCGTCGGCAAGCAGGGACTCGGCGATTTCGATGTCCCTACGGTTTTCCTCATAAAAATCCCGTGTAAACAAATGCTCTCCGCAAACGGGCACGTCGGGGGCGTATAGCTCGATCTCTCCGTCCACTCGATCAAAAAGAGAAAGCACGTCGGGGAGCGACGACCCGAAGGAAAGAAGGGCAATCAGATTTTCCTTGCCGTATTTCTCCTTTACCTCGGTATAAGAGAGGACCGTTCTTCCGTGAAAGCTGTGTCCCCGTACGAAGCCGTCGCTGGCAAAGCAATCGGCAACAGGGATTCCGTACCGCCCGCAGACCGCAAGGATCTTGTCCGCTCCGTTGCCCATGCCGTAAAGAACGATCGTCTTTTTTGTATGAGAGAGATAAGTCCAAAGATCGGAGTGTTCTTGAAAAATCATAGTGTCTCCTTGACATTTTTTTCAATATGGTTTATAATAAAAAGGAATATGTTTATTTTATCACAGAATGGAGGAAAAATCAAGATGGACTGTATTTTCTGTAAAATTGCCGAGGGAACGATCCCCTCGAAGAAGGTTTACGAGGACGATCTCTGTCTTGCCTTTCATGATATCAATCCCCAAGCACCCGTACACGTGCTGGTGATCCCCAAGGCGCATATCGCGTCGGCGGACGAGGTGAGTGCCGACAACAGTAAGACCGTGGCGCATATCTTTGAGGTGATCCCCGCCGTTGCCAAGCTGGCGGGTGTAACCAACGGCTACCGTGTCATCACCAACTGCGGCGAGGATGCCTGCCAGACCGTGAAGCATCTGCATTTCCACGTGATGGGCGGTAAAAAGCTGCCCGAAAATATGGGCTGATGGGACCCGGTGGCTTCGGACCTCCCCCTATGGGACGGGGGAGTGAGCAAAACCGCGCCAAAGCGCCCGAGGGGCTTCGGGACGTGCCTCGCTATTTGAGGGACGTCATCGTTGGATTTTTCTCCCGACTGTTTTATATCGTCCGTTTGGTTTGGGCAACGGGGAGGTGGATCCTCTTTTTGATGGTCCTGACTGCGGTGCTGACGGGCGTGCTTCCCATTATCGGATCTCTGCTATCCCGAGAGATCCTCAATGAGCTTCAGTCGATCATTTCCATGCGGGTAGCCACAGAGATCAGCGGTGCGTCCTTCGTCGCCGTCTTCTGGGGCTCTATGGTCATGTTCCTTTTGATCTTTTTCTTCCTCTACCGTATTCTCAATCAAGCCGTAAACCGTCTGAGCACGGCGGTCACGAGGATCGCGGGGGAGAAGGTGGTTCGCCACGTCAAGATACAGATTATGGAAAAGGCAAAGGAGCTGGATCTTGCGTCCTTTGACCTGCCCGAATTTTACGAAAAGCTGGAAAACGCCAACCGAGAGGCGGGGATGCGTCCGATTTCGGTCATGTCCGCTACCTTTGACGCGGTCAGCAAGACCATCAGCCTTTTGAGCTATATCATCATTCTCGCCACGGCACCCGATATGTGGTGGACCGCGCCGATCATGATCCTGATTTCTCTGCCCACGGCGATCGTCAACTTTGCCTACAAGCACAAGACCTTCCTCTATATGCGCCGACGCTCCAAGGATCGCCGTCAGATGAACTACTACTCCGACCTGATGGTCAATAAGGATATGGTCAAGGAGATCCGTATGTTTGATCTGGGAGATCAGTTCATCGAGCGCTATAACGGCGTGTTTGCCAAGTATTATGCGGGACTTCGCCGTTTGATCGTCCGAGAGAGCGTATGGCAGATCACCCTGACCGTTATTTCCTCGGTGGTTAATTGCGTCTTCTTCGCCATGATCGCCATCAAGGTCTTTGACGGAGATATTCAGATCGGTGACTACTCACTCTATACGGGCGCTCTCACGTCTATCGCCACTACGGTAGCGGGATTGATCAACGTGTCTGCCAACGTGTACGAGGGAACCCTGTTTATCGATAATCTCATTTCCTTTATGAAGGAAAAGCCCACGGTGGTACCCAGCGTGGAGGAGCCCGCGCGGATCGAGACGGGGAAGCCCCATACCATCGAATTTGTCAACGTCAGCTTTGCCTATCCCGGCTCGGATCGCTTGGTGCTGAAAAATATCAATCTCACCCTCCGCCCGGGAGAGACGGCGGTGCTGGTGGGACTCAACGGCGCGGGAAAGACGACCTTTATCAAGCTTCTGACCCGACTCTACGACCCCACGGAGGGAAAAATCCTTTTGGACGGAAAGGATCTGCGGGAGTATGACCTCAAAGATCTTTACCGTATGTTCGGTATTATTTTTCAGGATTTCGGAAAGTACGCGGTCAGCGTTGCCGACAATATCCGATTCGGTGATATTAGCAGGGAAGCAGACCGAGAGGCGATCCGCCGCGCAGCGGTGGAATCCAACGCCGACGACTATATTTCCCGTCTGCCGGAGGGCTACGATACCCCTCTGATGCGTTATTTTGAGCCGGACGGAACCGAGCTTTCCATCGGTCAGTGGCAGAAGCTGGCGATCGCCCGCGCCTTTTACAGCCGCTCGGATATTCTCATTCTGGACGAGCCGACGGCATCTCTTGACCCCATGGCAGAGCAGGAAATTTTCAACCAGTTTGATCAGCTTCGTCATGAAAAAACCACCATCTTCGTTTCTCACCGCCTGTCCAGCGCTACCGTGGCAACCAAGATCATCGTCCTTGAGTACGGCGAGCTGATCGAGGAGGGAACCCATCGGGAGCTGATGGAAAAGCAGGGACGCTACTACGAGCTGTTTACGACGCAGGCAAGTCGCTATTTGGAGAGCGAGAAGGTTTCGTCGGGAGAAATGTAAAAAATTCTTCAAATCGGTTGACAAGACTCCGAGAATTTTATATAATAATGCAGTGAAGCTATGACACAGAAAGAAAGGATAGGTTTCGACCCCATGCAATTAAAAGTAGTTAAATTCGGCGGAAGCTCTTTGGCGGACGCTGATCATTTCAGACAGGTCGCCTCGATCATCAAGGCGGATCCTGCCCGCAGATACGTGGTTCCCTCCGCGCCGGGAAAGCGCTTCAAGGAGGATACCAAGGTTACGGATATGCTGTACGAATGCTACGAGAAGATCCGCAACCACGAAAGCATTGACGAGCTTTATGAGCAGATCAAGGCGCGCTATAACGGGATAATTGCCGATCTTGGCTTGAACTTTGATATCAGTGGAGAGCTGGAATACGTCAAGAACGCCATGATGCACCGCTCGGGACGGGATTTTGCCGCCTCCCGCGGAGAATACCTCAACGGCTTGATTCTCTCCAAATATCTCGGCTATTCCTTTATTGATGCCGAAAACGTGATCTTCTTCCGCGAAAACGGAAGCTTTGACGAGGAAAAAACCAACCGCGTGCTGGCTGAGGAGCTGATGCAGTATAAAAACGCGGTCATTCCCGGCTTCTACGGTGTAATGCCCAACGGAACCATCAAGACCTTCTCCCGCGGTGGCTCGGATATTACGGGTTCCATCGTTGCTCGCGCCGCGCAGGCAGATCTCTATGAGAACTGGACCGACGTGTCGGGCTTTATGATGGGTGATCCCAGAATCTTGGATAACCCTTGCCCCATTGATACCATCACCTACCGCGAGCTTCGGGAGCTGTCCTATATGGGTGCTACCGTCCTTCACGAGGACGCGATTTTCCCCGTGCGCTATGCGGGAATCCCGATCAATATTCGCAATACCAACGAGCCTGAAGCAAAGGGCACCATGATCGTCGCCGATACCTCCCTCTATGATACCGAGCGTGTGATCACGGGTATCGCGGGAAAGAAGGGCTTTTCGGTTATCGCCATCGAGAAGGATATGATGAACTCCGAGATCGGCTTTGGACGCAGAGTGCTGGAGGTTCTGGAGGAGAACGAGGTTTCTTTCGAGCATCTGCCCTCTGGCGTGGATAACATGAGCGTGGTGCTGTCCAGCAGTGCCCTTGACGGCAAGAGAGAAAAGATTCTCAGCTCCATCAACAGACGCGTCAGACCCGACCACCTGTCGGTGGTGGATAACGTGGCGCTGATCGCCATCGTGGGACGCGCTATGGTCAAGGCAAAGGGAACGGCGGCAAGAGTGTTTAACGCCATCTCCGAGGCAGACGTGAATATCCGTATGATCGATCAGGGATCCAGCGAAATCTCTATCATCGTCGGAATCGAGGAGAAGGATTTCGATCTGGCTATGAATGCAATCTACAAGGAGTTCGTAAAATAAGATGCGCGGGGGACGCGGGTCGCTTTTCAAAAGCAACCGCGTCCCCCGCGTTCCCCTCTTATATGTTTCTTCTGAATTGCTCGGGACTCATGCCGTACTTATCCTTAAAGGCGCGGCTGAAGGTATAGATGGAGGAATAATTCAGAATTTCGGCGACCTTGGTAATGCTCATGCGTTTTTCCTCCAAAAGAAGTCTTGCCGTTTCCAATCGGCGGGAGCGGTAGTATTCGATGAGCGTAGAGGAGGTCACTCTGTGAAAGAGCGCCGAGAGGTAGCTGTAATTGTAGTTGGTCACCTCGGCAAGCTCGTGAAGAGTGGTCATGGTGTAAATATGGGTATCTATATAATTCATCAAGCGATAGCAAAGGATCTCGGGCTCGGAGATATTGGTTGCCGTTTCCTGAAAGCCCTTTTTATGAAAGCAACGGATCAGTTGAATGGGGATTTGCGTAAAGATCGAATCCAGAAGCTCCTTGGAATAGTGATCCTCACGATCCATTTCGGCAATGGCGTTGCTGATGAGGGAGCGGAGAAAATCGCTTCGGACAATACGGCTTTCGGGACTCCGATGATTTCTCGTAATCTCGGAAAGATCGGACAAAAGGTCGGCGCGGTCGGTTCCGAAGGCAAAGAAGTCGTACTCCAGAAGGTCGGTTGGATCGGTTTCGATAGCGTGAAAATCGCTGGGAAAGGAGAGGTAAATATCACCGGGCAGAACCGAAACGGGAACGTCGTTGGTCAAAACCGTGCCCTTGCCTCCTGTAACCAGCGTCAGCTCAAACCAATGGATATGGGGATGCTTTCTGATGACGGTGTCTCTGTTGCAGTAGAGCCTGCCGATCTGGTAAAGCCGAATGGGACCAAAGGAGGGAGGATCGGAAAAGAAAGACTTGTCCAAATGATAGCGCTTGGTGCTTTTGCTCGGTGTTTCATTGGCATAGAAAAAAGAGTCCCGCATGATCGAAATCCTTTCCTGATTCGTTGGGGACATTATACAATAAATTTTTGGATATGTCAAGGAATTGTTAAATTCTTTTTGCTTTTTTAGATTAAAAACAAAAAAATGCTAAACGTTATGTAAAAAGGTGCTATTTACCCGTAAAGGTGGTTGGTGTATAATGAACCCGTAGCAATCTGTATTTTATTTTGGAGGATTTTGTATATGAAACCTGTTGTCGTTGCCGTCATCGGCTGCGGAAGAATCGCAAACGGATCCCATTTGCCCGCCCTGCAGGCGTTGGAAAATGTTCGCATCAAATACGCCTGCGACCTGATCCTTGAAAAGGCGGAGGCAGCCAAGAGAGACTTTTCGAAGGTGGAGGAGGTCATTGAGGATTATAGGATCGCCCTTGCCGATCCCGAGGTGGACGCAGTGTTTGTCCTAACCCCCAACTACGCCCACTATACCGTGACCATGGATGCCCTCAAGGCAGGGAAGGACGTGCTTTGCGAGAAGCCGATCACCGTGAACTACGCGCTGTCCTCGGAAATGGCGGAGGAGGCGAAAAAGCAGGGACGGATTTTGAATATCGGCGTGTGTAACCGTTTCCAGAAATCGGTGGTGGAGCTGGCAAAAATGAATGCCGAGGGCAAGTTTGGCAACATTTATCACGTATATTGCTCCTTCCGTTCGTTCCGTTCAATCCCTGGACTTGGCGGTGCCTTTACCGACAAGAGCCAGTCGGGCGGCGGCGTGCTGATCGACTGGGGGATTCACTTCCTTGACCTGATCCTCTTTGTTTTGGGCGGCGCGAAGCTGAAGAACGTGACCTGCGACACCTATTGCGAAATGGCAAAGGATATGAAGGCGTATACGTGCAGAGATATGTGGGCAGAGGATACCGCGGACGTGGAGAACGGTGTCAATGACGTAGACGACTTCGTGACGGGCTATATCCGTACCGACAAGGCAAGCATCTCCTTTAACGGCGCGTGGGCGCAGAATCTGGATAAGGCGGATATGTATATCGACTTCCTCGGTGATAAGGGAGGAGCCCGTCTCAATTACGCAAAGGATTTCGAGTTCTGTGACGGCAATACGCTGGAAACGGTGACCCCTCCCTACGAGAAGCATAAAATGCACGCCATTGAGGTGGAGGATTTCATTGAATCGGTTCGTGACCGCCACAAGAGCGTCAACCACATTGATTACGTGCTGGAAAGCGCCAAGCTGTTGGACGCGCTTTATGCTTCGGCGGACGTCAAGAAAGAAATTGAGCTGTCATGAAAAAGATCGGATTTGTTGATTATTACCTTGCCGAGTGGCACGCGGACAATTATCCCGCGTGGATGGCAGAGGTCTGCGAAAAAAAAGGCTTGTCCTATGAGGTTGCCTACGCTTGGGCGGAGCGGGAGGATTCCCTTGCCTATGCGGGACGGACAAGCAGCCAATGGTGCGAGGAAATGGGCGTGGAGCGGTGCGCCACCCTTGAGGAGCTTTGCGAAAAAAGCGACGAGATCGTGGTGCTGGCGCCAACCGACCCCGAAAAGCATATGGGATACGCCGAAACCGTATTGAGATACGGAAAGCCCACCTATATCGATAAAAGCTTTGCTCCCGATCTGGCGACGGCAAAGAAGATTTTCACCTTGGCAGAGCAGTATCGCACACCCGTGTTCAGTACCTCCGCTCTGCGGTATGCCGCCGAATTGGATTCCTTTGAGGACTGTCGGCAGATGATGGTGATGGGAAGCGGCTCCAATATCGAGGAATATATCATTCACGAGATCGAAATGGTAGTAAAAAAGCTGGGCGTGGGAGCGCAAAGAATGAAGGTCGAGCGCTTTGGGGCGCAGACCTATCTGCACGTTGCCTACGGGGACGACCGAAGCGCGTCCATGGTGTTTGCCCGATCCATGCCGTACACGCTCTATATGGCATCCTCCGATCCCAAGGGACCAAGACCCGTGACCGTAACGGTTGCATCCGAGTTCTTCAAGGGACTTATGGCGGATATGCTTCGCTTCTTTGAGGAGGGCAGGGCAAGCTTTGATCCCGAACAGACGCTGGAGGTCATGCGGATCCGTGAGGGCGCGATCCTTGGCGGCGCGCGGGAGGGCGAGTGGATCGACCTTTCCCGACTCGGATGATCAGGTCGTAGCCAAGGGGACGGTAATTTCTCCTCAAAACCGCAAAAAAATCCTTGACATTTCCCGAAAACTGTGGTATAATACCACTTGTTTATTGGGATATAGCCAAGTTGGTGAAGGCACAAGACTTTGACTCTTGCATTTCGCTGGTTCGAGTCCAGCTATCCCAGCCAAAACGCATCCTTGCCTAACGGTAGGGATGCGTTTTTGTTTTTCGGCATAAGCATCCTCTGCGCTGAATACAGTATCATGATAAACGCTTGGGAGGAAAACATGAAAAAGCAAACGATCATGATGATATTCGGGACTCGACCCGAGGCAATTAAAATGTGTCCCTTGGTAAAGAGCCTTCGGGAAAGGAAGGCTTTTAGGGTCAAGGTGCTGGTCACAGGACAGCACAGAGGACTTTTGGACGAGGTGCTTGAGACGTTCGGTGTAATCCCCGATTATGATCTGGCGCTTATGCGGGAGGAGCAGGATCTGTTCGACCTGACACGGCGAGTGATGACAGGGGTCGGCTCGGTGCTCACGGCGGACCGTCCCGATCTTATTTTGGTTCACGGCGATACTACCACCGCCTTCGCCTCGGCGCTCGCCGCCTTTTATCTCGGGATTCCCGTGGGACACGTGGAGGCGGGGCTTCGTACCTACGATCTTCGCTCTCCCTTTCCCGAGGAGTGGAACCGTCGGGCGATCGGCTTGCTGGCGGAGCATCATTTCGCGCCAACCGAGGCGGCAAAGGAAAACCTTTTGCGGGAGGGGGTGGAGGAAAACAGGATCCTCGTAACGGGAAATACGGGGATCGACGCGCTTCGCTATACCGTCAAGGAGGATTTCACCCATCCCTATCTGGATTGGGCAGGGGAGGGACGGCTGATCCTTCTGACCGCGCATCGGCGGGAGAATCAGGGCACGCCCATGAACCGTATTTTTCGGGGGATCCGCCGCGTTGCCGAGGAATATGAGGACGCGAGAATTCTGTATCCCGTCCACCCCTCGCAAAGGGTTCGGCAGGCGGCAGCAGAGGCGCTTTCGGGGTGTGAGAGGATCCTTCTTTGCGATCCCTTGGAGCCGATATGCTTTCATAATCTTCTTGCCCGCGCCTATCTGTGCGTTACCGATAGCGGGGGGATTCAGGAGGAGGCGTTGTTTCTCGGAAAGCCTGTCCTCGTATTACGGGAGCGAACCGAGCGCCCCGAGGGGATTTTAGAGGGAGGCGCAAGGCTGATCGGACGAAGCGAGGGAACCGTGCTTCGGGGTATCGGAGATCTTCTGGAGATTCCCGCGCTGCACAGCGCCATGTCCCGAAGGAGCCATGCCTACGGAGACGGCAATGCGTCGGAGCGGATCTCGCAGCATTTGGAGCGTCTGCTTGCAAAACCGCAAATATTCGCAGAGACATAGAAAAAGGGCTGAGAAGTTCTCAGCCCTATCCTTATTCAAGTGTATCGTCCTTCACCTCAAGGCAGTCGGTATAGACGTTAGGGGAAACGAGATTTTCAATCTCATTGTCCTCAAAGACCGCATGGGTCACGTTTCCGAGCCGCACTAAGGGGCGGACGTTTTGGGTAAAGCGATTCCCTCGGATTACGATAGAACCGTGGAAATACCGCTTTCCGTCAAAATCCTTGCGGGCAGAACCCGTGATCACGGATTTTCCCCATACGTGGGTGCAATAGCCGCATCGGTCAAAATGGTTGCCCTCGATGAGTACGTCGGTGGTGCCGCCCGCCTCGTACCAATAATCTCCGTTGCTTTCAAACATGATCGATGCTCCGGGCGTACGGAAGACGTTGTTGCGGATCACCGTTTTTTTCTTGCCCGCCAGTAAAACCCCGCGGGCGCGGTTGTACGCCACCGTGTTGTTTTCAAAATAAACCTCGGGGGAGCCGTCCAGCTCCTCTAAGGTCATATCGGGGGTCACACCCTCCAAGGGCTCCTTGATCGCAAGATAGGTCACGTCGGCGTTGATGGGAAGCACGTCCTCCACGGTATAGAACGCGTCGGGGACCAGCAGTCGCTTATCCATGACCGCCACGCGGCAGCCCTTGCGGTAAATTGCCTGCCCCTTGGCTCCAGGGTGCATATCCCGAACCAAAAGACCGTGAGGAAGGACCTGATCAATCCTTGCGTACAATCCGTGGACGTTCAGCGCGTCGTCCAGCATTCCCTCAAAGAAGCTGTCAAGAACACGGACCGTTCCTCGGCAATTCACAAAATGGGTGGCATCGTTGGCGGTGGCGTAAAGCGCGCTGTCCTTGGGGCAGATCCGCATGGACCTTACGGTAATATCCTCCGAAACCTGCGCCAGAAGCCCCATGCCGTAGCTCGAATGAATCGTCACGTTTTCCAGAAGAATGCCGCTTGCGTCCTCCAAAAAGATCGTACAGCCGTGGCGAAAGCCGGGGGCCATGATCAGACGCGCGCCAAGCTCGGGGCAGAAGGGGGGATTGTGCAAGCGTACCTTTCGGTCCCCCGTATCCTCAAAGGTGTAGTCGGTGCGGAAGGTTTCTCTGGTTTCGGGAAGATACCGCTCCGCCTCGTCCTCCTTGGCAATGACCATATAGTAGTGGTGGGGATCCTCGTGACCGTACGGGTCACGGTAATGAAGCCATCCGTCCCGTACCGTATAGTCGATATCGTTGGTGTATCGGACCGTGAAGCCGTCCTCGTGATGCGCTATGACGGTTGCCTCGCCCCGCATGGTGTTTCGTGCCTCAAAGGTCAGATTTTTTACGGTGATATTCGCGGAACGGAGAATGGCTAAGGATATCATAGCGCCGTCCGCGATGAGTGTGCTTCCGTTTCCGTCCAGAGTGAAGCCGTCCATATCCTCAAGGCAAAGCCCGATGGAGGTGTAGCCGTAGGCATCGTGATTGGAAAGGCTCAAGGGACGGCAGGGAGCGTGATCGGGCGTGAGGGTATAGATACCCTTTTCCAGCGTCAGACTCTTTTTTCCCTCCTTGCGGCAGTCGTCCAGCGCGAGAGCGAGGGAAAGGGTAAGATCACGGATCTCCATGGTCATCACTCGGCAATGGTTGCGAAGCGGATAGAGGAGATCCGTACGGTGTTAAAAGGAACACCGTCGGTGCCGGGGATCACGGCGACCTCGGCAATGGCATCCACCACGTCGATTCCCGCAACCACGTAGCCGAAGGAGGCGTACGCGCCGTTCAGGTGAGTCGCGCCCTCGGTCTTGTGTACGATAAAGAACTGGCAGGAAGCGGAGTTCGCATCGTTTCCACGCGCCATGGAGAGAACGCCTCGATTGTGAAGCAGATTGTTCTCAAAGCCGTTGTCGGTAAATTCGCCCGTAATGAGCTTGTCCGCGTCGCCCGTTCCGTCACCGTTGGGGTCGCCGCCCTGAATCATGAAATCCTCCAGAATGCGGTGGAAGGTCAGTCCGTCATAGAATTTTTGAGCCACAAGATCCTTAAAATTCGCTACGGTCTCGGGGGCAACGTCGGGATAGAGACGGATCAAAATATCTCCGTATCTCTCCACGGAAATGATGACGTAATCGGTTTCCTCCTCGGTAACGGTCGCCTTGGAAATATCCACGGGACTCATGTCGATCTCATCCATGGTGGGGATGGTTCTTCCGCAAGCGGTCAGCGCCGACGCGAGAAGAAGGAGGGAAAGAAGCAAAAGAACAAAACGTTTCATAAAAGATCTCCTATCTGCCATAGATTGGCTTGTATTTTCATACTCTATTATTGTAACAGATTGCGCCCGCGCTGTCAAGTTGTTTTCAAAAAGGAGAGGGAGGGAACGGTGGTATGAAGGAAGAAATCTGGCAAAGAAGAGCGTCGCTCCTTTTTTGCGCGGTCGTGGGGCTGGTGTTTGCCTCTGCCGTTTTTGCCTACGCGAAGGGACCGCTTGTTGCGGCGGCGTTTTCCTTTTTTGTCGCCACGGCGGTCCAAGCTCCCGCCAAAAAACTCTCAAGGTGGACGAGGATTCCGCAGCGCGCGTGCGCCGTCCTTCTCGTGCTTGTTTGGTTTCTGCTTTTCGGACTGGCGCTGGGCATCGGCGCGGTCCGTCTTTGGGAGGAGCTTCGGGACGCTCTTGTCTGGCTTTCGCAAAATCGGGAGGAAATGCTACATGAGATCGAAGGGCGGCTAGGTATCCTTCTGGCGCGGGACGAGGGCGCGGTGGCGGTGTCCGAGCGTCTTTCGGCGTGGCTTTTGGATGCCGCGGGGCAGGCGGGAACCTTCTTTGGCGCGTGGCTTGGCGGCGCGCTTCGATCCACTCCGAAAATGATCATGCTGGCTGGGGCAACCCTTCTTTCCTGCGTCTATCTGGGAATGGATTACGAAAAGGTCGGCAGAGCCTGTCTCCGCCTGATTCCCGCGGAGCATCGAGCCCGCGCGCTGGCGTGGAGAAAAAGGGTGGTGTCTACGGTCGCCGACTACTGTCGCGCATACCTGTTTCTTATGTTCCTGACCTTTTTTGTTGCCCTGCTCGGTATGATGATATTGGGACAGCCCATGGCGCTTCTGATCGCCTTTTTGATTGCCCTTGTGGACGTTTTACCCATCCTCGGGGCGGGGACGGTTCTGATCCCGTGGGGGCTTTTGTCCCTCGCGGGCGGTAATATGGCGTTTGGCATCGGGCTTTTGATTTTGTACGGAGTCATTGCCGTGGTGCGGCAGCTTGCGGAGCCGCACCTGATTGGCGGGAGTCTCGGACTCCATCCCTTGGTTTCCATGGGGGCGATGCTTCTTGGCTTTTGGTTTCTCGGAGGATTTGGCATGGTGATTGCGCCGCTTCTGGCGGTGCTACTCCGAGAATGGCTGTTTTACCATGCCCGCGGGAATGAGGAGAAATAAAAAATATTTAAAAATATTCTGTCAAAAAAAGTATAATTACAAAAAGATGCGTACATTATAAATCGAATAAGGAAAAAAGAGAAGGGAGGGATGAGAATGGAACGGTATTCTTGTATTCGAGAGCGATTTTTGGAGCGGGAGAGGGATAGCCTGTCGGTTTATGCCTGCCCAACCGTTGAGAGCCGCGGAAGAGAGCGGGCGGAAACTCCTTGTGATATCCGTACCGAATTTCAGAGGGATCGCGATCGAATCATTCACTGTCAATCCTTCCGCAGACTCATGAATAAAACGCAGGTCTTTCTGGCACCGACGGGGGACCACTACCGAACGAGAATGACTCATACCTTGGAGGTCACGCAGATCGCCCGCATCATTGCCCGCGCCCTGCGGCTCAACGAGGATCTGACCGAGGCGGCGGCGCTGGGACACGATCTGGGACATACCCCCTTCGGACACGCGGGAGAGTTTGCCCTGCAGAAATGCTACGATTCGGGGTTTACCCACTATAAGCAAAGCCTTCGGGTGGTGGACTGTCTGGAAAACGACGGAAAAGGCTTGAACCTCACGTGGGAGGTGCGGGACGGCATTCTCAACCATACGGGCAAGAGCAAGGCGTCTACGCTGGAGGGATCTATCGTGAAATACGCGGACCGCATCGCGTATATCAATCACGATATTGACGATGCCTGCCGAGGCGGCATTCTTTCGGTCAGAGATATTCCGAAGCGGCTTCGGGATACCTTGGGAGAGACCCATTCCGAGCGGATCGATACCATGGTCAATTCGATCATTCGCGCCAGCACGGGAAAGCCGTGGATCGCCATGGAGGAGGACGTGCAGGCGGCAACCGACGAATTGAGGGAATTTCTGTTTGAAAACGTGTACCGCAACCCCATTGCCAAATCCGAGGAGCGGAAGGCGCAGGAGATGCTCATTCGACTCTTCGACCATTTCGTGGCGCATCCCGAGGGAATGCCCGAGCTGTATCGGCGCAACTGCGAGAGTGAATCCGTGGAGCGGTGCGTGTGCGATTTTCTGTCGGGCATGACCGACCGCTACGCCATAGAGGTCTATTCGGGACTCTATATTCCAAAGGTTTGGAGGGGTCCGTTGATATGATACCGAGAGAGATTATAGAAGAGATCCTTGCCAGAAACGACATTGAGCAGGTCATCGGCTCCTACGTCAGCCTCAAGCGGGCAGGCTCCAATCTGAACGGGCTTTGCCCCTTCCATAACGAGAAGACCCCCTCCTTTACCGTGTTTCCCGCCACCAGAAGCTTTTATTGCTTCGGATGCGGCGCGGGAGGAGACGTGATCAGCTTCATGATGAAGCAGGAGAATCTGGATTACGTGGATGCCTTGGAGAATTTGGCATCGCGGGCGGGGATTGAAATTCCCGCTGATCGGAACGCTCTGCCCGAAAAGGGAGTTTCGAGAGCCAGAGTGTACGAGATGAATCTGGCGGCGGCGCGGTTCTTCCGCGAATGTCTGATGGACGAGCGGTACGGAAAGGAAGGGCTTCGGTATCTCACCGAGGACCGCGGACTTTCCATGGCAACCATTCGCCGCTTCGGACTGGGGTTTGCTCCCGACCATTGGTGGATGTTTTCCAACCATATGCGACGCTTGGGCTTTACGGAGGAGGAGCTGATCGAGGGCTTTCTGTGTAAGCGGAGCGAAAGAAGCGGAAAGATCTTTGATCTGTTTCGCAACCGAGTCATTTTTCCCGTTATCGACACCACGGGCAATATTATCGCCTTTGGCGGACGGGTGATGGACGATTCCAAGCCCAAGTATCTCAATAGCTCCGATACGCCCGCCTTTAAGAAGAGCAGACATTTGTTCGCCTTGAATTTTGCCAAGACGCAGTGCGCCGAGCAGATGATCCTCTGCGAGGGATACATGGACGTGATCGCCCTGCACGCTGCGGGATTTTCCAATGCGGTGGCGACCTTGGGAACGGCGATTACCTCCGAGCAAGCCAGAGTGTTTGCCAAATATACCAAGCAGGTGGTGATTTGCTACGACTCGGATACGGCGGGACAGACCGCCGCAAGCAAAGCCATGCGGCTTCTGGGTGAGGTCGGAGTCGACGTGCGTGTATTAAAACTGTCGGGCGCGAAGGACCCCGATGAATATATCAAGAAATACGGTGCGGACAGCTTTCGGCGTGTGCTGCAAAGCAGTATGACGGGATTTGAGTTTCGCCTCGAAAAGATCCTTGCCGAGTATCGGCTGGAGATTGCCGAGGAGAAGATACGAGCGTCGGGTGCCATTTGCGCCATGATCGCCGAATCCTACTCCAGTGTGGAGCGGGATATCTTCGTTCAAAAGGCATCGGAGCGGTTGGCGCTTTCCGCCGACGTGCTGCGCGCCGACGTAGAGCGGATCCGCAAAAAAAAGGTGTCCGAGCAGAAAAAGAAGGAATCCAAGGACGCGCAGCTATCCATCAAGCATATCGGAGATCGTATCAATACCGATTCCGCCAAAAACATTCGGGCGGGACAAGCCGAGGAGGCACTGATTGGATTGATGCTTATGTTCGAGGAGTTTCGACGGGAGGCGGCAGAGGGACGCGCGCCCATTCGCGCCGAGGATTTTTCTACAGAATTCGGGCGAAGGGTCTTTGAGGAGATCTGTCGGCTGGAAAGAGGCGAATATGGCTTCTCCAAGAGTATGCTCGGCGAGCGGTTTACTCCCGACGAGCTTGGGCGGATCGAAAAAATGGAGATCGAGCGCAGACGCTTGAATCGGAACGACAGAGACGTATTCCTTGCCGTCATCGAGGTCATCAAGGAGGAACGGCTCCAAAACGGTCAGACGGGCGATTTTGCCGAGGAGCTGAGACGAAAGCAGGAAGCGTTTAAAAAGAAAAGAGAAAATAAGAATACATAAACCGGAAGGAAAAAGCAATGACGGAACACGAACTGAAATTAGAAAACGATAAGTCCATCGATCTGGAGCAGCTGATCAAAAAGGGAAAGCAGGGAAAGCTTTCTCCCAACGATCTGGAAGAGGTCGTGGAGGAAATGGATTTTGATATCGAAAGCCTTGACAAGCTTTACGATACGCTGGAAAATAACGGAATTACGCTTCCCGGAGATATTTCGGGCGCGGAGCTCAATGAGATCGAGTCCGAGGTGGAAGCGTTCGGAACCAGCGAAAATATGGAGCGCATTCTGGAGCAGGAGGGTCTTGCCATCGACGACCCCGTCCGTATGTATCTGAAGGAGATCGGACGTGTACCGCTTTTGACGGCGGATCGGGAACGGGAATTGGCGGAGATCATGACCAATTGCGACGACGATGCTCGGAAGGAGGCGGCGAAGCAGGAGCTGGTAGAAGCAAACCTTCGACTGGTCGTCAGCATCGCCAAGCGCTACGTGGGAAAGGGAATGTTCTTCCTTGACCTGATTCAAGAGGGAAATCTGGGTCTGATGAAGGCCGTGGACAAGTTTGACTACAGCAAGGGATATAAGTTTTCGACCTACGCGACGTGGTGGATCCGTCAGGCGATCACCCGCGCCATCGCGGATCAGGCAAGAACCATTCGAATCCCCGTTCATATGGTGGAGACGATCCACAAGGTGTCCCGCTATTCCAGACAGATGCTTCAGGAGCTGGGGCGTGAGGCGACTGCCGACGAAATCGGCGAAAAGATGGGAATGAGCGCCGAAAAGGTTCGTGAGATCATGAAAATCGCGCAGGATCCCGTCTCCTTGGAAACTCCCATCGGCGAGGAGGAGGACAGCCATCTCGGTGATTTCATTCCCGACGAGGATACGCCCGCTCCTTCGGAGGCTGCCGCGTCTACCATTCTTCGCGAGGTGATCGAAAAGGAGCTTCGTACCCTGACGCCCCGCGAGGAACACGTCATTAAGCTTCGCTTCGGACTCTACGACGGACGCACCAGAACGCTGGAGGAGGTCGGTAAGGAATTTAATATTACCCGTGAGAGAATCCGTCAGATCGAGGCAAAGGCGCTTCGCAAGCTGAGACATCCCAGCAGAGCAAGACATTTGAGGGGCTTTTTGGATTGATGAAGAAGTGTGAAAAATCGTTATTTTGCATGAATTTTTGAAAAAACTTTGTGCATAGCGACATTTCTTGTGTCAATGGTTTAGAAAAGGAAAACCGTAAAATGTGCAATCTGCCGATATTTTGAAAATGCTGCCCACGGAAAGGGACGGACTCGTCTGAGCTTTGGGCGGATTTGAAAAAAAACCACTTGACAATTTTGCCAAATCGTTGTAGAATAATAGAGTATATATAGTGAGTTACTGTGTATGAAAGATGTTAGTAAGGGGGAACAATCGTGCATAAAATATTGACAAAAAGGCTGCTTTGCCTTCTTCTTTGCATGATTATGCTGCTGGGTGTGGCTTTAACGTCCTGCGGCGAAAAGACGAATGAAGAACAGGCAGAGGATATCAAAGAGGAGGCATCCTTAGAAGCACGTACGCTGGCGATGTACCTGATGAGTGAAAAGCAGGTCTCCGAAAGCACCAGACAGAGCATTGAAAACGCCATTAACCGAATCACCAAGAGTAAGTTTACGGCGCAGATCGAGCTCTACATCTATACGGAAGAGGAATATTACGACAAGCTTGAGACCGCCTTTGCGAGAAGAGACGAGGCTGAGGCTCTCGGATTGATCGGCTCCGCATCGAAGGAGGAAACCGAATCCTCCGCTGAAAGCTCGGATGAGTCCCAGAGCGCGGTGGAGATCGTGTATCCCGAGATTGAGGATTTTCAGGTAGATATCTTCTATCTGGGAGGCGAAGCAACTTATAAGAAGTACGTATCGGACGGCAGATTGAAGGATCTGACCAGCGTTCTTTCCGAGTCGGGTGACGGCAAGGAAAACCGTAAGTTTATTTCTCCGTCCTTCTTTACCGCGTTGGAAAAGCTGAACGGCGGAAGCCTTTACGCTGTTCCCACCAACAAGAGAATCGGAGAGTATACCTACCTGCTTTTGAACAAGCAGGCGCTGAACGAAGCGCAGCGCAGAGCCGAGGGCGGCGCGGCGTTTGATTCCGCTCCTTATACGTCCCTTACCTGCGAGGATACCAAGGACTTCCTTGAGTTTATCAAGACGTATTATTCCGAGGAATACGCTCCTCTTTATACCGATTTTGCAGAGGAAGAGCTGCTCATTAACAACCTTCAGTATTGGGGTGTAGACGATAGCGGCGAGTTGTCCGACGCCTTCTCGGTGCTTGGAAATTACTATGACGGATCGGCAACCATCGGTCAGAGCGGTGCTTACGGCACGAAGATCGAAAACCTCTTGGAAAACGAGCAGTTCTGCGCAGATCTGGAAACCCTCTTCAGCTATAAGAACGACGGTTACTATCAGACCGAAGGCGATACGAGACCCTTTGCTGTTGGCTACGTAAAGGGTAGCGCGGAGGACGCGGAGAAATATAGCGACGAGTATGAGGTCGTGGTATTGGAAAAGCCCACTTTGGAGAAAGAGGACGTATATTCCGATATGTTCGGCATTTGCTCCGATAGCTCGGATTCGGTTCGCGCAATGAAGATCCTGACGTATCTGAATACCAACGAGGAGTTCCGTAACCTCATTCTGTACGGAATTGAGGGAACGCACTATAACCTGAATTCGGTTAGCGTAGAGGGAGAGGAGGATGTGTCCGACGATGAGGAAGCGGTCTACAAGGTAGTGGAACGCTTGCTGGTGGGAACCGATGAGGAGTATCTCATGTCGGTTCATAAAACGGGCAACGAGCTTTTGGCATATTCCGAGGCGAATGGTGCGATAGCTCCCGACTTCAACGATTACAGCGTGCTCCAGAACCGTGATTCTAAGGTGAACCTGTACGCGGGCTTTACCTATGAGAAGAATGGGGACGATATGCGGGCGATCAAGGTATTGTCCGAGGAAATCCTCAGCAGCTTCTTGAGCGCCACCGACTTTAGCGAATTTTTGAATAGTGCCAAGGCGGCTGTCAACGGCTCCGAATCGGTAGCGAAGATGCTGGACGGTGAGAACAGTACGTCCTTGCAGAAGGCATTTGCTACTTGGGTAGAGAACAATCGCTTTAACAGATAAGTGAAATGCGAATATAAGATGATGAAATCCGCCGCTTGCTCGGCGGATTTCATTGTTTAACGCACTTGAGGAGGAACGTATGGCGGGATTGCCTGACTACTGTATTTGGGATTTTAACGGCACGATTTTAGATGACGTGGGCGTGGGAATCGCGTCGGTCAACAACCTGCTTGGCGAACGGAATCTTCCTCTGCTCGAAAGCAAGGAGGCGTACCGCCGCGTGTTTCGGTTCCCGATCCGCTCCTATTATGAGAAGCTGGGCTTTGATTTTGAAAAGGAATCCTATGAGGTGATCGCACCTCTTTGGGTAGAGCAGTATTTGGAGCGGGTAAGGACGGCGGGACTGTATGATGGTGTGAGAGAGGTGTTGGAGGGGCTTCAAGCGCTTGGCATCAAGCAGATCGTTTTGTCTGCCACCGAGCGAAATATGCTGGAGGGACAGCTTTCCTCTCTTGGTATTCGTGATTTTTTTGAGGAAATTCTTGGGTTGGATAATATTCACGCCGCCTCCAAGCTTGCCTTGGCAAGGGATTGGCGGGCGCGGCACCCGAGCGCGAGGGCGATTTTTCTGGGAGATACCGATCACGATTACGAGACTGCCAAGGAGATGGGAGCGGAATGCTTTTTGATTGCGGGCGGGCATCAATCTATGGAATATCTGCAGACAATGCGGGTTCCCGTCTTTGAAAATGTGACGGAGTTTTATATTGCTCATTTCGGACGTAAAGAATGAAAATCGTTCGATTTTCGCGCCAAGACTTGATTTTTTGTTCACGGTGTAGTATGATATTCTTAACAGTTTATAAATAATTTTTGGAGGTTTTTCGTATGCTTGAACAATTAAAGCAGGAGGTTTTGAAGGCAAATCTCGCGCTTCGCGATTACGGACTCGTGACGCTGACTTGGGGCAATGCCTCGGGCATCGACCGTGAGAGCGGTTTGGTGGTCATCAAGCCCTCGGGTGTGGGATACGACGTGATGCGCGCCGAGGATATGGTGGTTCTCGATCTGGACGGAAACGTGGTGGAGGGGACCTTGAATCCCTCGTCCGACGCGCCTACGCATTTGGAGCTGTACCGTAATTTTCCCGACATTGGCGGCGTGGTACATACCCATTCGATCTACGCTACCGCCTTCGCGCAGGCTCACAAGGATCTTCCCGCTCTGGGAACGACCCATGCCGACCATTTCTACGGAGACGTGCCCTGTACTCCCGATATGACCGAGGAGGAGATCAACGGGGAGTACGAGCTGAATACGGGAAAGGTGATCGTTCGTACCTTTGAGGAAAAGGATCCCAACGCGATTCCCGCTGTTTTGGTCGCGTCCCACGGTGTATTTACATGGGGTAAATCCGCAAAGGGCGCGGCAGAGAACGCGCTGGTGGTGGAAAAGACTGCCGAGATGGCGTATCTCAGCCTGACCATGGCACCCGAGCAAAAGGTATCGCAGTCGCTCCTTGACCGTCATTATCTGCGGAAGCACGGCGCGAATGCCTATTACGGTCAGAAAAAGTGAATCGGAATATGAAAATGGATTTTAAGAAGCTTTTGTCCGAGATTGTTTGCGAGTGCGGAAAAATTCACCGTTCGGAGGTCAAAACCATCGTCATGGAGTCGGGCGCGCTTTCCAAGCTCCCCTCTGTGATTGAGAAAATGGGTGACTACCGTCGATTGGGTGTGATCTGCGATGAAAATACCTATGCCGTGGCGGGCAAGCGGGTGGCAGAGATGCTTTCTCCCGCTCAGGTCATTGTGCTGGATCCCTATCACCTCCATGCCAATGAAAGGGCGGTGGGGCTTGTGCAGGCGGAAATCAAGGACGACTTGGATTTGTTAATCGCTGTCGGCTCGGGTACCATTCACGATATTACCCGCTACGTGGCGTACCACAAGGGGCTTTCCTTTGTGTCGGTTCCTACGGCGGCAAGTGTGGACGGGTATGTATCCAGCGTGGCGGCTATGACCTGGAACGGCGCGAAAAAGACCATGACCGCTTGCGCTCCCATTGCCATGGTTGCGGATATTGAGATCATTGCCGAAGCGCCGATGCGCCTGACCGCATCGGGGGTTGGGGATATGCTCGGCAAATATACCGCTCTTTTGGATTGGAAGATTGGGGCGATATTCTGTGACGAATATTACTGCAAACGAATTGCTGAATTGGTTGAGCAAGCGCTTTTGAACGTCAAGAACAGTGTCGAAAAATTGCAGAGCCGTGATCGGGAGGCGATTGCGCTTTTGATGTATGGTCTTGTGCTTTCGGGCGTGGCAATGCAGCACACGGGAATCTCCCGCCCCGCTTCGGGGTCGGAGCATCACATTTCTCATTTCATTGAAATGACGGTTCCTCCCGAGGTGTGCGACGCGCTTCACGGCGAAAAGGTGGGCGTGGGATTGATGCTGGTCAGCCGTTTGTATCACGATTTTAACGCCCTTTCCGACGAGGAGATCGCAAAGAGATGCAGGGATTACGAAAGAGCATCGGATGCTTACGTTGAGGAAAAATTTGGTTCGCTTGCCGAGGAGATTTACAAGGAGAATGGGAATGATTGCGCCGAGGGCATTACGAAGGAACAAATCCTTTCCGCACTTCCCGAGATTCGCGGACTGATTGCGGATCTGCCCGCTCCCGAGGAGCTTTCCGAGATTTTGGATGCCTGCGGAGCCTGCAAGAGCCTTGAGGATATTGGACTTTCCGAAAAGGAAATGCTTCCCGAGCTGTATTCGGTGGCGCCCTTGGTACGGAATCGCTTGACCTTGATG
Organism: Eubacteriales bacterium; assembly: GCA_045656325.1. Lineage (GTDB taxonomy): Bacteria > Bacillota > Clostridia > Oscillospirales > CAG-272 > HGM12713. Next base: position 395 of record JAZOQX010000068.1, on the reverse strand, counting down.
AGATTGCTCAGAGGATTTGCGGTTTGATTGAATAAAAAAGCACCTGCGGAGTATTACCGCAGGTGCTTTTTGTATTTTGATTATCTTCCGTTGATAAGGTCGGACATATTATAGAGTCCTTGTGGCTTGCCTGTCATGTAGATCGCCGCCTTCAGCGCTCCGTTTGCGAAGATCTCGCGGGAGGTGGCGGTATGGGAAAGGGTTACGATCTCCTGGTTCCCCGCAAAGATCACCTCGTGCTCCCCTACAATGGTGCCGCCGCGAACCGAGTGAATCCCGATCTCCTTGGGATCTCTTTTGGCGCGTACCGCGTGGCGGTCGTAGGTATACTCGGTCTCCTTACGTTCCGCCCTCAGCCCTTCGGCGATCATGAGCGCGGTGCCGCTGGGGGCATC